>CAYLTB010000084.1:0-14327 GCA_964386675.1 uncultured Verrucomicrobiota bacterium | reverse complement strand
CGGCGTCCGCGTCCGGTTTCCGCGAGGAAGTGGGCCAGTGGGCGCTGGGCATGGGACGGCTGTCGCTCAAGATTTTGCTGATCATCTTCGGGCTGATGATCGCGCAGCGGCTGCTCGACGCGCTCGGCGTCACCCGCGCGCTGGCGCGCCTGCTGAAATATCCGCTGATCGTGCTGGGCATTCCGCCGGAGGCGGCGTTTCTGTGGGTCGTCGCCAATACGCTCGGTCTGGCCTATGGCGCCGGTGTGATCATTGACCATGCGCAGCGCGGCCTGATTTCGAAGCCGCACTCCGACCGGCTGAACCATCATATCTCGATCGCACATTCGCTGCTGGAGGACACGCTGCTCTATACGGCGATCGGCGTGCCGGCGCTGTGGATCACGCTTCCGCGGCTGGCGCTGGCGGGCATCGCCTCCCGCTTGAGACCGCTGGACGGCCGGCCCGTTACCGACCCTTCACCCAACGCACAATGATCCACAGGATTCCATGGCTAGGGCCTTTTCGAAGCGCGACGGCGCTGTTTTTCGACGTCGCGTGGGGGGGGGCGGGGGCGCAGCCGCGCCGATCGTCCTGATCGAGGATGGGCACAACGACTACCGCATTGTCGTCGCCGCCGGGGCCTCCGCGGCGACCCGCCACGCGGCGGAAGAACTGCAGCAGTACCTGCGCCGGGTGTTGCCGGCGCGGTTCAACCGGGATTACGCGTATGTCGAACACTTTCGGCGGCAGCCGGACAGTCGGTTTGCATACGAGGGGCCGGCCCGCCTGGGAAAAATTCGAGCGGTCGCGCCGGAGTTCAAGCGGCGCGCGGCGCGGTTGCTGGAACAGATGGAAATGCTCCGTGTGGCGCACATACGCGAAGGCGAGCCGGACGCCGAAGCCTACGCCGCTGGTTGGGTTCCCTTCTGTCAGCGCCCGATCTCGTTACGCCATAAGTTGACTTTCCAAGGCTTGGACGAAAGTCACGCGCGGGTTTCCAAGCCTTGGAAAGCGCCGGCCGCTCGGATCAGCGGTCCACGCGGGCGCCGCCGCCGCTCATGAGCTTTTCGACTTCCTTCAGCGTTGCCATCGAGGTGTCGCCCGGCGTGGTCATGGCGAGCGCGCCATGGGCTGCGCCGCAACGGACCGCCCAGGCCGGGTCACCGCGCGTGAGCAAGCCGTACACCAGGCCGGAGGCGAAGCTGTCGCCGCCGCCGACGCGGTCCAGGATCTCCAGGTCCTCATAGCGTTCAGACTCGTGGAACGCCCCGTCCGCCCAGCAGATCGCACCCCAATCGTTCCGCGTGGCGGTGCGCACAGAGCGCAGCGTCGTTGCGACGACCTTGAAGTTCGGGTATGCGGCGGTCGCGCGCTCGATCATTCGCTTGAAGCTGGTCACGTCCAGGCGGGTCAGGTTGGCATCCACGCCTTCCACCTCGAAGCCGAGACACTGGGTAAAATCCTCCTCATTGCCGATCATCACGTCCACCAGCGGCGCCAGGGCGCGGTTGACCTTGCGGGCCTGCTCGGCGCCACCGATGCCTTTCCACAGCGAGGCGCGGTAATTGAGATCGTACGAGACGATCGTCCCGTGCCGCCGAGCGGCCTGCATCGCCTCTTCGATTACGCCGGCGGTGGTCGCCGACAGCGCGGCAAAGATGCCGCCGGTATGGAACCAGCGCACGCCGCGCGCGAAAATCGAGTCCCAATCGAAGTCGCCTGGCTTCAATGCGGCGGCGGCGGTGTGTCCGCGATCGGAAACGCCGACAGCGCCGCGCACGCCGAAGCCGCGCTCGGTGAAGTTCAAGCCGTTGCGGACGGTGCGCCCGATGCCGTCATAGGGCATCCACTTCACCATCGAGAGATCTACGCCTCCCTGCAACAGGAGATCCTCGAGCAGCCGCCCCACTTCGTTGTCGGCGAAGGCGGAAACCAGCGCGGTACGCAGGCCGAAACAGCGGCGCAGGCCGCGCGCGACGTTGTACTCGCCGCCGCCTTCCCACACGCGGAAAGTGCGCGCGGTGCGAATGCGCCCCTCGCCGGGATCCAGCCGCAGCATCACCTCGCCCAGCGATATCTCATCGAACGCGCATTCCGAAGCCGGCCGAATCTTCAGCGACGTCATCTTGGGAATCCTCCGAACAGGTTCTGTGTCCGCCATTCGCGGCGGAACGGCCCTACGATAGGCGGCGAACTCGCTCCGGTCAATGCTGCCGCGGTATGGACGGCTTCGGGCGAGCCATGGTCAGGCGAGCATTTCGTCCATCATGGCCAGGTAGTTCTCCAGCCGGCAGTATTCCGCGACGGAGTTGGAGGTGCTCAGCAGAATGCCGCCGGCAGGGTCTTCCGCCCAGATCGCTTTGACTTCGCGCACCGCCGCCCGCACCTGCTCCGGCGTACCCAGCCCGAGGAGATTGAGATCAATATTGCCCTGGAAGGCCAGCCGATGGCCCCATCGTCGTTTGAGTCCTCGCAGGTCGTAGAGACCGGGCGGCAACGAGTGAAAGCTGTTGACGCCGCAGTCGGCAAGATCGCCGAGAATGGAGTTCAGGTTGCCGCAGGAGTGCAAGATGAAGGGCAGCCCCCGGGCACGGCAGCGGCGGCCGATTTCCGCGAACACCGGGAAGACGAATTCGCGCAGATCCGTCGGCGACAGGAACGGCCCGGTGTTGAAGCCGAGGTCGTCCGACATCCAGAAAGCGCCGATGTCGGGAATGGCGAGGCATCGCTCCGTCGTACCGACGGCCCACTCGGCCCAGCGGTCGAAAATCGCCTTCACGAGCGGGCGTTCATCCATCAGCAAATAGCAAAACGGCTGCAGCCCTACCGTCCACGTCACCTTCGAAAAATAGGCGCAGCTCAGGAAGGCGTTCATCTTCATGCCGGGCGGCAGCAGCGGACGATACTCGTCGAACCGCGTCAGATCGGTTTCTTCCGGCCGCGGGAAACGGAACCGCTCGAAATCCTCCCAGTTCTGCACCGGACCGGATTGCTCGTTGATGAAGGTGCGGCCACCATCCCCCGAAGCGCGCACCTGGTGTTCGCTGCCGAAGACGTCGCCCGGCGGAATGACCAGCACATTGACGTAATCGTAGCCCATGCGCCACTGGAACTCGACGTGGTCGGCCGGTCCCCACCGCTCGGGAGAGCGGCCCAGCACGGCGGCCATGACCGCGAGGTCGGCATGCTGCTCGCCGGCGGCCAACCGATCCGGGCGACCCTCGCGCAGCACGGAGCGGCGGAAGCGCTCGTAGTCGCATGCAGGACGGGAGAGCGGAACACGCAGGTCCATGCAGAAAACATAGGGCCAATCCGCATCGGGCGTCAAGCGATGGATTCCGCGCCAGGCGCGTAAGCCTCTCTCTCGCGCGAGGCGCCGACCGAGACGCCGCGGCAACGCCTACTGGATGGGAAGGCCCGGGCCGTGGGCGGAATCGTAGAGCAGACAGCGTACTTTGCGGCCGCGGCCCCCGGATTCGGCGGGCACGACGCTGGAGCAGCAGGGCATTGCCTTGGGGCAGCGCGGATGAAAGACGCAACCCGGCGGCAAGTTCGAGGGATCGGGCACCTCGCCCCGTAGTGTGATTCGATCGCGCTTGGACGTCGGATCGGGTTTGGGCGCCGAGGCCAGCAGACTCTGGGTGTACGGATGGAGCGGACGCTGGAACAGCTGGTCGCGCGTCCCCTCCTCCACCAGCCGTCCGGCGTACATGACCGCGACCCGGTCGGCAATATGGCGCACGACGTGCAGGTTGTGGGCGACAAAGAGGTACGACAACCCGTGCCGGTCCTTCAGATCCATCATCAGATTTAGAATCTGCGCCTGCACGGAGACGTCCAGCGCGCTGACGGGTTCGTCGCAAACGATCATCGCGGGATTCAGCGCCAATGCGCGCGCGATGACGATGCGCTGCCGCTGTCCCCCGGAAAAGGCGTGCGGGTAGCGGTTCATGAACTCCATCTTCAGGCCGACCTCATCGAGGAGCCGCCGCACCCGCTCCTTCTGCTCCTCCGGCGTTCCGATGCCATTGACATACAGCGGCTCGGAGATGATCTGCTGCACGGTCATCCGCGGATTCAGCGACGAGAACGGGTCCTGGAAGATCATCTGGAAATGTCGCCGCAGCGGCCGAATCTGCGGCCGCGTCATCGCCGCCAGATTGAAGCGCTGCCGGCCGTCCGGCGAAAACCACACCTCGCCCTCCCGGGGGTCGATCGCGCGCAGGATCGCCAAGCCCGTGGTGGTCTTCCCCGAACCGCTCTCGCCGACGATGGCCAGTGTCTCGCCGCGGGCGAGATGGAAACTGACGTCATCCACCGCTTTGATGTACCGGCGGGGCTTGCCGGTCAGCGTGCGGTCCTTCACGAACCAAACGCGCAGACCGCGGACATCGAGCAAGGGATAGGAGTTCGGGGCGCTCATGGGTACAGGAAACAGGCGGCCTGTGTTCGTTCATCCACGGCCTTGAACGGCGGGTGCCGGCGATCGCAGACGCCGGGCATGAAGGCATCGCAGCGCGGATGAAACGGACAGCCGGGCACCTCCTCCAGCGGCCCGGGCACGCTACCGCGGATGACCTTGAGCCGGCGTTCGACCGCCAACGTCGTTCCGACGACGGACTTCATCAGCGCGATCGTGTAGGGGTGTTTGGGAGCCGCAAACAGGGTCCGGACATCCGCCATCTCGACAATCTCGCCCAGGTACATGACGGCCACCCGATCGGCCGTCTCGGCGACAACCGCCAGATCATGGGTAATCAGCACAATGCCCATGTCGCTTGCGCGCTGAATCTCCTTCATCAAGTCCAGAATCTGGGCCTGGATGGTCACGTCGAGTCCAGTGGTCGGCTCATCGGCGAACAGGATCCGCGGATGGCAGCTGAGCGCGATCGCCGCCATGATGCGCTGTCGCATGCCGCCGGAAAACTCGAAGCTGTACTGGAAGTACCGTCGCTCGGCGTCCGGGATTCCCACGCGGGTCAACATCTCACAGGCGCGCCGGAAGCGGGCGGCGCGATCGAGATCGGTGTGCAGCCGCAGCACCTCGTCCATCTGGCGGCCGATCCGATGGACGGGGCTGAGGGCGGTCATCGGTTCCTGAAAGATCATCGCGATGCGGCCGCCGCGGATGCGGCGCAGTTCGCGGCTGTTGCGGCCGAGTTTCAGAAGATCCACCGGCGCATCGCCGTCCCGTTCGCGGAATAGAATGGTGCCGCGCGGCACGCGGCCGGGCGGCTGAACGAGCCCCATTGCCGCGAACGAACTCTGGCTCTTGCCGCAGCCGCTCTCGCCGACGATGGCGAGCGTTTCGCCGGCGCACACCGCATATGTCGCCCCGCGCACGGCGTGCACGACGCCCTCGTCGAGTACATACTCGACATGCACATCATTCAGTTCCAGGATCGGCTCGCTCATGGTTCAGGTGGAGTACGGGTCGGCCGCATCGCGCAATCCCTCGCCGACGAAGTTGAACGCCAGCACCGAGACGATCACCGCGACCGCCGGCAGCAGCATCCACGGCTGGTTCTCGACCACCTCGACGCTCTGCGCCTGCTGCAGCAGCACGCCCCAACTCACGATCGGCGGGCGCAGCCCCAGGCCGAGGAAGCTCAGCGACGTTTCCGCGAGGATCATGCCCGGGATGGCCAGCGTGAGGCTGGCGATGAGGTGGCTGACGAAGTTCGGCAACAGGTGGACGAAGATGATCCGCCGTTCCGACGCGCCGGCCAGCAGCGCGGCCCGCGCGTAATCCTCCTCGCGCAGTGCCAGCAGCTTGCCCCGCACGACTCGGCAAAGCCCCGTCCATCCCATCGAGGCGAGGATCAGCGTCATCATAAAATAGACCGAGAGACTGCTCCACTGCTTGGGAATCGCGGCGGCCAATGCCAGCCAGATCGGAATCTTCGGAATCGTCATCAGCACCTCGGCCGTGCGCTGAATGATCATGTCCACGCGCCCGCCGAAATAGCCGCTGATTCCACCGAGGGTTATTCCGAGCGCGAAACTCAACAGCACGCCCATCAGGCCGATCAGCAGGGAGATGCGCCCGCCATGCAAAATCCGACTGAGCACGTCCTGCCCGAGCGACCCGGTGCCCAGCAGAAAGGCGCGGTGCGGACGCCAGATTTCGCACGGTCCGCCCTCCGGCGGCAACGCCGGCGCGTCCGCGTCCAGCACGTAGATGCCCAACGCCTCGTCCACGTCCACAATCGAGCGGGTTTCCGCGCTGCCGGCGAAGCGAACCTCATCGCCGCTTCGCAGCCGGCGGGGACCGCCGTTCTCGACACCCATCAGCCGAATCCGGCGCGCGGACCCCGATGTCTCGGCGCCGATCGCCCGGCACTGCGGTTGTCCCGCCGCGACAACGCCCGCCATCGGCTCCGGCTCCACTCCGAAGAAATGCCGGTCGGTCGGAAACCGCCAGAGAAACCGCCACGGATAGCCCCGCACCCAGAACCGGAGCGGCAGGCGTCGGTCGGCGTCCGGGGTATACCTTTCGGCCAACGTGACCGGATCCCGCTGGCGCAGCAACGGAACGACGTACGGCCGCGGCAGCGCGAACCCCGGCACCCGCCCGAAGTGCAACGGTTGCGGAGGCTGGTTGACATGGTAACGGTGAATCGCCGTCGGATCGTAGGGCGAGAAGAAGTGGGCATTCAGACAAAGCACGTAGAGCATGACGACGACGTAGGCCATCCAGAGCGCGACTTTGTGTTTGCTGAAGCGACGGGCGATCAGAACCCGCTGCGGCGCCTCGTAGTACGCGCGCTTGCGGAGGTCCTCGGCGCCGGCGTCGTCTGGCGCCGGCCGCTCGTGTTGGTTGTCGTGTTCCGTGGCCATGGCGTCACTTGGCGTCAAAACGAATCCGCGGATCCACCAGTGAAAGCAAGATATCCGAGATGAGCACACCGACCACCGCCAGGATGCACTCGATAAACACGCAACTAGCCGCCAGATAGGTATCCTGGCTCATTACCGCCTGAAGCAACCGAGGCCCGAGCGTCGGCAAGGCCAGTACGATGGAAATTATGACCGACCCGGAAATGATCTGCGGCAGGATGAGGCCGATGTTGGACATGAAGGGATTGAGCGCCACGCGGACCGGATAGCGCAACACGACCAGCGCCGGATGGAGCCCGCGGGCGCGCGCGCACAACACGTACTGCTTGCGCATCTCGTCCACGACATTCGCCCGCATGATGCGGATCATGCCCGCCGTGCCGCCGGTGCCGAGGATCAACACGGGCACCGACAGGTGCTTGAGCAGGTCCACGATGCGCTCCCCGTCGTACCACGGCCGGTCGAGCAGGTGCGCGCTGATCAGGCCGGTCGGATCGTAGCCGGGCCACCAGTTCTTCATGGCCACCTGGAAGATCAGCGCGATGACAAACGCCGGTGTGGCCATGGCGACCAACCCCACGAACGTCAGGAAGTAGTCCCAAAACGTATTCTTCCGGACCGCGGCGAAGATGCCGAACGGAAGCGCGATGGCCCACGTGAACAGGATGGTCGTGAGGCTGATCGCTATGCTGACCGGGACGCGCTGCCGCAGAATCTCGATCACCGGCACCCCATCCTGGAAACTCCGGCCCAAGTTGCCCCGCAGAAAGTCGCGCAACCAGTACCCGTAGCGAACGACGAGCGGACGGTCGAAATGGTACTGCTCGCGCAACGACTGAATCAGCGTCTCGTCGCGCATCCCTTCCCGCTCCATCTGCTCGATGAGGTTATCGAGAAAACTTCCCGGCGGCAGATGGATGATCATGAAAACGCTGAACGAGATGACCAGCAGGACCGGGATCGCCAGGAGCAGCCGGCGGAAGATATAGCGGACGAGCATGGCGTCAGTCCTCCGGCCTTTCCCAGAAGAAAACTTCGGGGCAGTTGTTGCCCGGCTCGTGCGCGATCCAGCCGGCCAGCGACAGCTCCGGTACGTTCTTGAATCCGTTCTTCACATACACGACGGCGCCCGGCGGCGAGAGCAGACCGATGACCGGCAACTGGTCCGCCGTATAATCGGAAAGTCGCTGCCAGGCTTCGATCATGCGTTCGCGCGTCGGGGCCTCGACTACGCGGGTCCACATCGTATCGAGCTGCTTGATGCGGTCCGGCGGCTCCCAGCCGGTCTGTCCCGCCGTCCGCAGCCATTCGGTCCATTTGGAGGCCCAACTGGTTTCCGCCGGATGCGTCGGTGCATAGTGACCGGCGACGAGCGGCCCGGCGACATTGCCGCCCTCGCGGGCGACGCCCACATCGAGGATCCCCATCGCATTCCAACTATTAATGAGCGACAGCGTCTGGACTTTCATTTGCGCGTTGACGCCGACGGCCTGCCAGTAATTGCACACCATCTGGACCACGTCCAACGGGCGGCTTTCATCCACCGCGACGGCAAGGACGAGCGGCCGTCCGCTCCAGAGCAGGCGCGTCCCATCGGAACCGCGCCGATCAAGTCCGAGTTCGTCGAGCATCCGGTTGGCAAGATCGGGCCGGTATTCCACCGCCGTTCGCGCGTGCTTCTCATTGTAGAACGGCGACCCGGCCGGCACCGAGAACTGTGACGGTTCGCCCAAGCCTCGGTAGGCGATTTCGATGATTTCGCGCCGATTGATCGCATAGGACAGCGCATGCCGGAACCGCGGATCCGCCTGCAGCCGGGTCAGTTCCTCATCGGCCCGCGCCTGCGGGAAATAGAAGACGACTTCGCCCACATAATCATAGGCCCACAACAGCACCCGATATCCGCCGCGCTGCTCGTTCTGCTTCAGAATCGTGTAATCGTTGAAGTTCAGGTCGCGGGTCTCGAAACTTACGTTGCCGGAGGTCAACTTGAGATTCCGGACCGGGCGTCGCGTCTGAATCTCATTCTCGACAACGTCGAGATAGGGCAGTTGCCGTCCCTCGGGATCTACCGCGAAATAGTAGGGATTTCGAATCGCGACCGCCACGGGATCGTTCGGCTCGCTGACCGTCCGCCAGGGGGTCAACGTGGGGATGTGGATGCGGCTCGAAATCTGTCCCATCTGCCGCATCCGCTCGACCCACGTATCGAACTTCATCGGGTCGCGCTGGGCGGCGATATCCAGCGCCGTTTCCCGGTTGTGCGCCACCAGGGAGCGCGCGACGCGGGCCGCCGTGTCGAACACCGGTCCGGGCGCGCTGAAGGCGGCGCGCAGCAGGGCCGTATTGAATGCCCAAAGCTCGTTCTGCGGTTCGTCGAGCCCGGTGTCGCGGAGATCCCGCGCGCCGCGCTGCCGCCAATCCTCGAATCGCAGCCGCTCCATATACCGACGCTGCAGCCGACGGTCGGTCAGCGCCGAAAAGCCGCGCGCCTCCAACGCGATGCGCTCGGTGTCCAGGTCCACCGAGCGCCAGGCCTCCGGATCGTAAAAATCCCGCGACTTCAACTGGCGGTTTAGGTCGTTCAGGATGGCCGCGCGCAGGTCCGCCGGGAGTTCGCGGCCGCGGTCCGCGGCGGCGGCGCGCACCCGCGCCGACAGCGCTGCGTCCATGCGCTCCATAATCCGGGCGGCGGGCGTGCGCCCCTCCTCCGGGGTCGGCGCGACGAGGGCACTCAGAAAACCGGGCCAGTCCAGAACGTCCTCCTCCGACAGCAGCACGGTGCCGTCGGGATGGTACCGCTTGGCGAAATGCGGCGCCGCCGAGAACAGCCCCCGGTAAAACATGAAGGTGGTCGTCTTCTCCAGAAAGAAACTGTTTGGCTTCTCGAACGAGAAGCGCAGCACGTCGTCGCCCAGCGCCTCGACCTTCGCGCGGTAGCGGCGCGGCGGCGCCACCTGATGCCGAAAGGCGGCGCGAAACAGCAGTAATTGAGCGCGCTTGAGCAGGGCGGCGTCGCGCGGGAGGCGCAGGTCGCCGACCCCGGCCTCCAGCGAGGCGGCATGGGGCGCAAGGAGCCGCATTCGTTCGGAGGCCTCCGCCGACAACGCGCCCGCTTGGGCCTGCTGCTGCAATTGGCGCCACTCATCGGAGAGCCGGAGTCGGCGGACGAGGTCCGCCCGCGCGGTCAGAATCTCGAACAAGTCGCGTTCCTCCTCAGACAACCTGGAAACGCCGCGCGCGCGCAGTGCGGAATAGTCCGATTCCAGATCCACGCCGCTCCAGTCTTCCGCGTTGTACAGACCTGGGATGTCGAACACGCCGTTGAGGAGCCGCACGACCTCGGCCTGCACATCGGCATCTGGGGGGCCGGAAAGCACCGCCACTCTCTCCAGCACGTCCGGTAACGCGCTCAAACGCTCATGGGACCTCACTTGTGCCGCGATACTTCGCCCGGGCGAGGGCTCCGTCTCTTTCATTTGATTCGCGAGTTCTCGCGCAAAACCCGGCCAGTCGCGGACGTCCTCCGGATACAAGAGCAGCGAGGCGTCCTTCGCCATCCGCCAATCGGGCTCATCAGACCAATAATCCGACCCGATCAGCACATTGCACACCCATGCCACATCGTGAGCGGTGAAGGGATGACCGTCGGACCAGCGATGACCCTGCCGCAGCCAGAACGTGAAGACACGGAATTCGTTTTCCACTTTCCATTTATAGGCAAAATGGGGTTGCAGTTCGCCCTTGGGGTCGAACCGTATCAGCGTGGGGTAGCCGACTTTGCGCGACATATCCCAGTCCGAACCGGCGGTGCGAATCCACTTGCCGCCGTACTTTCCGGGACCGTCGGGACCGACCATCACGGCGGGGTATCGCGGCAACCGTTCCTCCACGGGGGGCAGCCGGCTCCAATCCTCCGTGTGACGCTGAATACGAAGCCGTTCCTGGCGCGCACGGTCGCGCAGCACCGGCGCCTCGGTGAACTGCCGCACGACGTTCTCGGGGGCGGGCGCGCGCGCCGGGGCAATGTCCGTTTCACCCGGTGGGAACGCCTCGGCGTAGGAGCATCGGCCCGGAAAGTCATTATGCGGCCGGCTGGGCGCCCGCAGACGCCCCTCGCGCGCAGCGCGCAGCACGTCCTCGTAGGTGACCGCTCGGGTAGCCGGGAGCGCCGTCGAACCCGCCGTCTCCGCGGCCGATCGCAGTGCGGGTCGGCCGATCTGCTGGGCGATCAGCAGCAATACCAGAAATCCGGCCCCTACAACCGCAAATCGAAACGCCGTCCTGCTCAACAATCGTAAATGGGAGCTACGCACGCCGGAACTTGCTTTCGATTGAGCCACGTTACGTTACTACGCCGCGTCTCTCGCAACGTCAATCGCTGAATGCAGCCCGGTCGATTCGGCCGGGCCTACACCTGGACTCCGCCGACGTTCACCGCCGGCGTTCGGCTTGCGTATGACGGCCGACGGCGTACTTTATAAACATTCATCGGAGGGCATGACATGCGGAGCATTCTTAGATGTTGCGCCGGCGACACGACGGACGGCAATGCGGGCCTGGCCTTGCTGCGTATTTTCACCGGTGCGGCCATGATGACGCACGGCATTCCCAAGCTGCTGGGCGGTCCGGACCTCTGGCATAAGGTCGGCGGAGTGATGTCGGCCATCGGCGTACCAGGCCCGGCGGTATTTTGGGGCTTTATGGCGGCGCTCGCCGAAGGCGTTGCCTCGCTGGCGCTGTTGCTCGGCGCGGCGACCCGCGCCTCGGCGGCGATGGTTGCCTTCACGATGTCAGTGGCCGCATTTGTAGCGCATCGTGGCGACCCTTTTGCCCAGCGCGAACTCGCGCTGCTCTATCTGGCCGTCACGCTGATGTTCGCCCTGAAGGGAGGCGGAAAATACTCGGTGGATCGCGCCGCCGGCCTAGCCGGCTAGGCCCGCGTCCGACTCACGGTGCGCAAGCGGGTACCGCGGCGCGCAGCGCCGCAACGGTTCCATCCAGGAACCAGGCGCCCCAACCGGTCGTGAATATGGCGCTGCCATAGAGCCATTGTTCCGCGTTCGATAGCGCCAGAGAACCGGTGCGACGATACGTTTTTACAAAAAGAATGCCGCCGAAGGCCGTCCACACCAGCGCCCAGAGATTTCGAAAAACGATATGTCCAAAGGAAAAGGCCAGCACCGCGGCGATCCGGCACGTGAAGTCATTGGCGAACAGCCCACCGTAACGGCGAAACAAAAAGGCCCGGTACACGATGCCTTGCGGGATCACCGAGATGAACGGATACGCGAGCACCAGCAGCGCCCAGAACCGGGGATGGCGGCGCGGCAGCCACAACCATAGGTCCGGCCGCCAACGCCAAAGGAGAAACGCCAGCACCGCTGTGGCAAGCGCCCATCGTGCGAGGAGGGCCGGCAGTTCTCCCCACCGCGGCCGAAATCCTCGCTCCGGCGGAACCGCCGGATGACGGCGCAGCCAGAACGCGCACGCCAGCGCCGCCAGCCACAGGAGCGGCAGCACCGGAATGCGAAAGAAAACGATCGCCAGGGCGGATGGGACCAAGAAGTAAAGCCCGATGAATTCCGCGGCGAGCCTCCGAACGCCAGCGGCGGAGCGCGAGGGATTGGATTTCATTCGCTTTCCGGTGCAATGCCGGCAGCGCGCATATAGCTGGGCGCGTTGGGGACGGAACGAACCGCCTTTTCCAGCACGGGATCCGACTCCATCCAGATCCGAAACCGCTGCGGATCCGCCCCCGCCAGTTCGTTGAACATCTGCTGCGCCTCGTTCGCCGCGCCCGACAGCGCAAGCGAACACGCCAGCGCGAATCTCACGACGTCCTCCTTGGGCGCCAACGCCGCCGCCCGGCGCAGCGACAGAACGGCTTCCGTGGTCCGACCGATCCGCAACAGAAACTGTCCGCGGCTCAACCAAGGCTGAGGCCAGTCCGAAAAATCAAGCGTCAGCGAGTCCCAGATGCCCAGCCCCTCGTCTATGCGCCCCTCAGAAATCAAGAGGTCCGCAATCGTCGCCCGCAGGCCATACGCGTCCGCCCCCATGCGCAGCACCATTTCGACCGCCGCCCGCGCCTCTGCAAATTGTTTTTTGTCTCGGAGATCCGCGGCTCTCGCGAGGAGCCGCTGCGCTTCTTCCAACTGCCCGGACATCCCCGGTCCCAGGGTGATCTCACAGAGCCGGCGATAATCCGGCGCGCCCATCATGCGTTCAAACTCGGAGCGATCGGCGATGAGCCAGTTCAACAACAGCAGGACCTCCTCGAAGGTGCGGCGTCGCCAATACTGCCGGGAAATATCCTGGGTTTCCTGAATGACTTTCAACGTGACATCGTGAAACCGCAGGGGCAGCAGTTCGGGATAGGCCGCCAGACCTCGATCAATCATATCGCGCGCCTCGTCCAGGCGCGAGAGTCGGATCAGGACGCCCGCGCGCCCGGCCCAATGCTGCGGATCGTCGGGTTGGACGGCGAGATAGCGCGAAAAATAATGCTCCGACCGCTCGTAATCCCGGAGAATCGCGGACACCAGGGCCGCTCGACTCAACAACGGCGGAAGCGCGGGATACAGAGCCAGCGCATCGCGCACGGCTACGAAGGCGCGCCGATAATCGCCGGTCTGCATGAGTTCATCCACCCGGCGCAACTGCGCTTCCGCCGCTTGCAGTTCGCTGGCCGATGGACGCGCCTCCCGCATCCACTGAAAGGTTTGCGCGGAGCGCTGCAATATCTCTGCGGGTGTCGCAAGACCGTAGAGACCGCCGCGCAACCCCGGCGTCTCGGTCTCCGCAGAGGTGTCCACCCACATCCCGTCCACCACGATATGCTGGGCCCGACACAGGGCTGCTCCCGCGAACAGCAGGGCAGCCACCCCTGCGCACTGCGCCGTGGAGAAGGAACCGCTCATGGACCAAAAACCTCTTCCAAGCGCGCCCGCGAAATCCCTTCCAAGGAGGGCGCTGACCAGACCCCCTCCGCGAGCCCGGCGCCAGCCGGTTTGCCGACTCGCAAAACGCGAAGTCCCGCGCCTCGAGCCGCTGCCGCACCCGCTTCCGTATCCTCCACGGCAACGCATCGCTCGGCCGGCAAGGGTCGTTCCGCATACCGCAGCTGAAGCCGGCGCAACGCCAGGAGATAACTGGCGGGATCGGGCTTCGAGGCCGACACGTCCGCTGCGGTGACCCGCACCTCAAAGATGTCGCTCCAGCCCCTTTGTTCCAGAACCGGATCAATATCCGCCGGCAAGGCGCCGCTGCAGAGGGCCAGCGGTATCCGCCCGCGCAACTCCTCCAGAAGGGATTCGACCCCAGGCAACGCCGGGGGCGGAGCACGACGCACAGCCTCCGCGAACCGGCGCCCCTTCTCGATGATCAGCTCGCGCTCCCGTTCGGCATCGAGCGGCCGACCCGCTTGCGCGAAGGCCGTGCGAAACACACCACGATCGTCGTAGCCGATGTAACGAGCCCGGTATTCGGCCCAATCGAAATCC
>CAYLTB010000083.1:0-14361 GCA_964386675.1 uncultured Verrucomicrobiota bacterium | reverse complement strand
CGGGATCGCGTTGAATTATGTCCGCGCCGCGGCGGTGCTGTCTGCCTCCGGACGTGTGGCGGGCGTGCGCGCGCGCGATGAGGCGGCGGGCGTGGATCTCGAATTCCGCGCGCCCACGGTCATTGTCGCGGCGGGACCGCAAGGCCCGCGCTGGCTGAGCGCGCAGGGGTTGGACGGCGCCGGTCTCTTCCCGGGGCGACTTTTGCTGTGGAATGTGCTGTTCGATGTTCCGAAGCTGTCGGACCACGCGCTGGCACTGTGCCCGCGGCCCGGCGGCCACACGTACTTCGTCCACGGCTGGGAAGGCCGAGTGCTGGCGGGCACCGGCGAAAAGCCGGTGGCTGACGAGGTCGAATCGGCGGCGCCCGATGGCCGGGATCTAGCCGGGTTCATCGCCGACTTGCGCGCGGCGGTTCCGAGTCTCGATCTGCGCGAGTCGCAGATCGTGCGGCTCTATCACGGCGTCCTGCCCGCCACCCGATCGGGTGCGCTGACCCGGCGGGCCGGCATCGTGGATCACAGCCGGCGCGGCGGACCGCGCGGGCTGTTCAGCGTGGCCGGTATCAAGTTCACCACGGCTCGCCGTGTGGCGGATCGTCTGCTGAGCCGTGTGTTTCCCCGCCGGACGCCGATTCCCTGGGAGCGCATGCCGACGCCTCCCACACCGCCCGACACCGGCTATTTCGCTTTTAGCGCGGCGGATCTGGCGCCCGAGCGCGGTGCGGCGCTGGCCGCGCTGGCGCGGGACGAGGCCGTCGTTCACTTGGCCGACCTCGTCCTGCGGCGCACCAACCTCGGCGAGAACCCGGCGCGCGCGCGGCGTATGATGCCGGTGCTGGCGGCGGCGCTCGGGTTTGCTGGTGACCGCGCCGCCGCCGAAATACAGCGGGTGGACGAGGAACTGGCCGGGGCATTGGCCCTTTCGTCGGAGAACTCCATGGAGGCTAGCGGACGTGTTCGCGGTTGACACCCATGTGCATCTCTACGGCGGCCACGATGCCGAACGCCTCTTCCACGCCGCGGCCCGCCACGCCGCGGACGCTGCGCGCCGGATCGACCGAATTCTGGAGGGTCTGCTGCTTTGTCTGACCGAAGGTGCGGATGCCGGGGCCTTCGAGGCGCTGGCCCGCGGAGACCGCGGGCTGCGTGTCGCGGCGACCGGCGAGCCGGTGTCGTTGCGCGTGGACGGCTTCACGCCGCCGATTTTTCTCATTCGAGGCCGGCAGATTGTCTCGCGCGAAGGGTTGGAGGCGCTGGCGATCGGGTGGGCCGCGCCCTGGGCGGATCGTGAACTGGCCCTGGGCGATCTGGTGGCGCGCATTGTGGCGGACGGCGGTTGGGCCATTGTGCCGTGGGGCGCCGGCAAGTGGTGGGGGCGGCGCGGCGCCGTGCTGAGGGCGTTGTTGGAGCGACCCGACGGTCCGCCGTATGCGCTGGGGGACAACGGCGGGCGGCCCTGGTTCTGGCCCCGGCCCCGACCTTTCGCTCTCGCGGCGGCGCGCGGCCGGGCGATACTGCCCGGCAGCGACCCGTTGCCGATCCGGGGCGAGGAATCAACGGCGGGGCGCTGCCTGGCCGTATGCGGCGATCCCCTCGATATGGTGCGTCCCGCTGCATGCCTGGTGCGCGCGCTGGCGGCGGGCCGGTGCGCGCCGCTGAGCCCGGGCGGTCGCGAAAAACTCTGGCGTTTCGTGCGGAATCAGTTTCTGATGCAGCGCAGGAAATCGTCGAGACCATGAGCAGCCCCCGTCCACGCGCGCTGGTCGTCGCGCCGCAGCCCTTCTTCACACCGCGCGGCACCCCGTTCAGCGTCTATTACCGCACGCTGGTCTGTTCCGAAATCGGGTTGCAGATGGACGTGCTGACGTACGGCGAGGGGCAGGACCCGGACCTGCCGGGGGTGTCGATCCACCGTATCCCGCGGTTTCGTTTTCTCGGTCCGATCCCGATCGGCCCGTCTTTTCACAAACTCTTTCTGGACGGTTTCATCGCCCTGTGGATGTTCGCATTGCTGTGCCGTCGCCGCTATGCCTTGGTTCACGCGCATGAGGAGGCCGTGTTTCTGGCGGCGCTCTTCCAGCCGCTGTTCCGTTTCAGGCTGATTTACGACATGCACTCAAGCCTGCCGCAGCAGTTGCGGAACTTCCAGTTCACGAAGCGCCGCTGGCTATTCCGGATCTTCGAGCGGCTGGAGGACCTGTCGTTGCGGCGCGCGGATGTCGTGATCACGATCTGCCCGGACCTGGCGGAATACGCGGCGCCGCGCATGAAAGACCCGACCCGGCATTTTCTGATCGAGAACTCGATCTTCGAGCCGGTGCGGCTGAAGGGCGCGGGGACGGAGACGGGCGGGGGCGATGCCGCGGCGGTCGTTGAAGTCCCCTCGGGGCGAAAAGCGATTGTCTATGCCGGCACCTTCGAGCCGTATCAGGGATTGTCGCTTCTGCTGGAGGCGTTCGCGCGCGTTCGGCGCGAGGAGCCCGCGGCCTTCCTCGTGCTTATTGGCGGCGCGCCCGCGCAGGTGGCGCAGTACCGCGCCGAGGCGGAGCGGATCGGGCTGTCGGCGGCGGATTACCGCATTCTGCCGCGCGCGCCGCAGGCGGTCGCGCGCGCCTGGACACGGGCGGCGCACGCGCAGGCGTCCCCGCGCATCTCCGGCACCAACACCCCGCTGAAAATCTACGAGCAGCTCGCCAGCGGCGTGCCGTTGGTGGCCACGCGCATCCACTCGCACACGCAGGTGCTCGACGACACCGTGGCCTACCTGGCGGCGCCGGATGCGGAGTCTTTTGCAGCAGCTTTGATTGCCGCTCTCCGCGACGGCCGCGAGGGAAATCCGCGCGCCGCGGCGGCGCGACGGCTCTACGAGGAGCGCTATGCGCGGCCGGTGTACGAGCGCAAATTGCGCGCGGCCCTGGCGCGGGTGGAAGTATGTGCGGCATAGCGGGCATCGCGGCGCTGCGCGGCGGACCGACGCCCGACCCGGCGCGCGTCCGGGCGATGTGCGGAACCATGGTTTATCGCGGCCCGGACGACGAGGGCGTCGAGGCGCTCGACGGGGTTGCGCTCGGCATGCGACGGCTCTCGATCATTGACCTGTCCGGCGGCCATCAGCCGATGGCGAACGAGGACGGCCGCGTTCGCGTGGTCTTCAACGGCGAAATCTACAACTTTGCCGAACTGCGGGCGCGGCTGGAGACCGCGGGCCACCGGTTCGCCACGCGGTCCGACACCGAGGTGCTCGTCCACGGCTACGAGGAGTGGGGCGACGGCTTTCTGGGGCGGCTCAACGGCATGTTCGCGCTCGCGCTGCACGACCGCGACCGGCGGCGCGTGCTGCTGGCTCGCGATCCGCTCGGCATCAAGCCGCTGTACTGGGCCGTCGTTGGCGGCGAACTGCGCTGGGGTTCGGAACTCAAGGTCGTGCTGGCCGGCGGGGCGATCGGCCGCACGCTCGATCCGGACGCGCTCAACGAGTTTCTATCCTGGGAGTACGTGCCCGGCGCGGGCACGCTGCTGCGCGAGGTGCGCAAGCTGGAGCCGGGAACGTCGCTGGCCGCCGACCTGACAACCGGCGCGCTGGAACCGGCGACCTATTGGGATGTTCCGCCGCCCGATGCGGCGCCCCGGCGAAGCGCGTCGGAATGGGCGGACGCCGTGGACGCGGCGGTGGCGACCGCGGTGCGGCGGCAACTGGTCAGCGACGTGCCGCTGGGGGCGTTTCTCTCGGGCGGCGTGGACTCCTCGTTGATGACCGCGGCCATGGGCCCTGCGCGGACCTTCAGTATCGGCTTTGCCGACCCCAGCTACAACGAGCTGGCGTGGTCCGAGCGCGTCGCGCGGCATCTCGGTCTCTCGCACACGACCGAGCGGCTCGAACCGGATATCGCCGACCTGTTCTGGAAATTGATGCCGCATCTGGACGATCCCATCGGCGACTTTTCGATCTTTCCGACCTATCTCGTCTCGCGCCTGGCGCGGCGGTCGGTGACCGTGGCACTGGGCGGTGACGGCGGCGATGAGTTGTTCGGCGGCTACGAGACCTATGCGGCGGATGCGCTGGCGCGCCGCTGGTTCGATCGCTGGCCGGCGGGGCCGCGGCGGGCGCTCTCGGGGCTGCTCGACGGCGTGCCGCCGCGCGATCGCAAGAAGGGACTCGTCAACAAGGGCAAGCGCTTTCTGGAGGGGCTGGCGTGCGACCCGGCGCTACGCCATGCGCGCTGGCGGGTGTTTCTGACCGACCGGCAACGCGCCGAGCTGTTCCCGCCCGACGTGCGGGCGGCGCTCACGCGGCCGGCGGATGCGCACATCCGCGGCCTTTTCGCGCGGGCGGGCGAGCGCGATCCGCTGGCGCGGAGCCTCTATGTGGACCTCAAAAGCTATCTATGCGACGACATCCTGACCAAGGTGGACCGGATGTCCATGGCCGTTTCGCTGGAAGCGCGGGTACCGTACCTGGACCTTGACCTGGTCGCGCTGGCGTTCCAGGTGCCTTCGGAATTGAAACTGCGCGGCCACCGCACCAAAGCGATCTTGAAGGCCGTGGCCGCACGGCACGTGCCGGCGGACTGCGTGTACCGTCCGAAGGAAGGCTTCAGCATTCCGATCAAGCAGTGGCTCAAGACGAGGCTGCGGCCCCTGATGGAAGACCTGCTTTCCGGGGCGCGCCTGCGGCAGCGCGGCCTGTTCGATCCGGCTTGCGTGGAGCGGTTGAAACGGCAACATCTGGCCGGAACGCACAACCATAGCCACACGCTGTGGTCGCTGATGGTATTCGAAGCATGGGCGGACCAATGGCTGAATCCGTGAAGGGCGCGAAAGTCTTGGTCACCGGCGCCACCGGTTTTACCGGCGGCGCCCTCGCGCGCCGCCTGCTGGCGGACGGCGCCGACGTGACGGTCTGGGTGCGGTCGGCGGAACGGGCCGCGCCGCTCGCCGCGGCGGGGGCGGCAGTGCGGCCGGTGGATATCTGCGACGGCGCGGCGGTGCGCTCGGCGATGGCGCCGTATGATATCGTCTTCCATATCGCCGCGGCGTTCCGCGCCGAGCACGACTCGCTGGAAGCTTTCCGCCGTGTCAACGTCGGCGCGACGCGCCATCTTCTGGAGGCGGCGCACCGGGCGCGGGTCGGCCGCTTCGTCCATTGCTCCACGGTCGGCGTTCAGGGCGAGATTGACGATCCGCCGGCCGACGAAGACTACCGCTTCCGCCCGGGCGACTTCTACCAGCAGAGCAAAATGGAAGGCGAGTTGGCCGCGCGGGAGTATTTCGGCTCGCCGCTGCCGGTGACGGTCGTGCGGCCGGTGGGTATCTACGGTCCGGGCGACACCCGGTTCCTGAAGTTGTTCCGCCCGATTCGGCGCGGACGTTTTGTGATGATCGGACGCGGCGAAACGCTGTACCATCTGACGTATATTGACGACCTTGTCGAAGGGTTCCTGCTGGCCGGTCGCCGGCCTGAAGCCGTTGGGGAGGTGTTCACGATCGGCGGGCCGCGCTATACGACGCTGAACGAACTGGTCGCGGCCATTGCGCGCGCCGTGGACGGGCCGCCGGTGCGTTGGCGCATCCCGTATGCGCCGGTCCATGCGGCGGCGTCCGCGTGCGCCTGGATCTGCGCGCGGATCGGGGTCGAGCCGCCGCTGTATCCGCGGCGGGTCGAGTTCTTCGGCAAGTCCCGCGCGTTCTCGATCGAGAAGGCGCGGCGGCGGCTCGGTTACGAACCGCGCGTGGACCTCGGAGAGGGACTGGCGCGGACCGCGGCGTGGTACCGAAAGGAAGGCCTGCTATGAATGGCGATCCAAAGCCCGGCGCGCCCGATGGCGGCGTCGAGGTACGGCCGGGGAGTTTCCGTGCGATGGCCGAGGCGGAAGCGTCCGGCGCCGCCGCGAAGACCTACCGCGCGCTGGTGATGGGACGGCCGGGACTGTGGCGCTGGTTGCGGTACGAGCTGCGGATCTCGCTGTTGACCTTTCGCGCCGGAGCCGTCGGGCTCTATCTACGCAGCCGATTCTTCCCGCGGCTTTTCGCCCGTTGCGGGCGCGGCGTTGTTTTCGGCTGTGGACTCCAACTGCGGCAGCCGGACCGTGTGGCCATCGGCGCGCGTTCGGTGCTCGATGACCTCTCCGCCTTGAGCGTGCGCGGCGGGGAGGGGCTGGGGATCGAGATCGGGGAGCGGGTGTTCGTCGGGCGGGGCAGCGTCCTCAATACGCGCGACGGCATCGTCCGTGTCGGAGACGATACCAGCATCGGTGCGCACTGCCGGCTGGCGGCCGACGGCGGCGAACTGCGAATTGGGCGGTTCGTGCTGATTGCGGCCTATTGCTATATCGGCGGCGGCAGCCACCGCTTCGACCGCACGGATATCCCGATCGCGCGGCAGGGCAACGTGCTCAAGGGCGGGGCGGTCATCGAGGACGACTGCTGGATCGGTGCGGGCTCGATCGTCGCCGACGGCGCGCGGATTGGGCGCGGCTCGGTCATCGGCGCGAACTCCCTGGTGCTGGACGAGATTCCGCCCTACAGCGTCGCGTTCGGCACGCCGGCGCGCGTGCAGCGTTCGCGCCTGCCGCCGAGCGCCGGCCGGTCCGGCGGCGCGCCGGGGGCTTCCGGGTGAAGGCGGGCCACGGCGAGCGGAAGGAATGGCCGCGGACGGCGGGCGTCTCGCTGGCGTTGACGCTGCTGGCCGGCCTGCTGCTCACCGGCCATCTGCCTTTCCATCTGGCGCGCGGTATTCCGTGGGTGTATTACCGCGGCGACCTGCAGCCGGCGCGCTATATGCGGCCCGGCGACCACCTGCAACTGCTCTATCGCTTTGCGCTGGTGGAGGACATGCTCCGCGGCGGCACCCCCTGGTTTCATAATCCCTACGAGTTCAGCCGGGGCGACGTGGCCGAAAGCTATCGGCCCAGCCCGCTTTATGCGCCCTTTTCGCTGGCGTTCGCCGCTTTCCACGCGGTCGGATCCTGGGCCTTTGCGTGGAACTTGCTCGGTTTCATCAGCCTCTGGCTGACGCTGCTGTTCACCTTCCTGCTGGTCCGGCGCTTCACGCCGTCGCCCGCGGCGGCCTGGGCGGCCGCGCTGCTCACGGTCGCGCATCCGTACCGCCTCGAAAACCTGCTCGGCGGATCTCCGTCCGGTTTTTCGCTGTTATGGATCCCGTTGTTCTTTTGGGGCGCCGATGCGGTCCTGCGCGATGGAAGGCGGCGGGGCGGCGCGGCGGCCGGAATTGCGCTGTGGGGCATCGCCTGGACCGATCCGCAATCGCTTTTCTTCGTGGCGCTCGCCGCGCCGCTTTGGGCCGTGCTGCGGCTGGCGGTCTTTCCGCCCGATACTGCACCGTGGCGAACGCGCTGGGCGCGGGCGTTCCGCGGCGCCCTGGCGGGCGTCCCGTTCCTGCTGCCGGCCGCCGCCGCGGCGCTGTGGATTCACAGCCGCATGCACGGTTCCTTCCACATGGCGGGCGGACGCACGGTCCGCGAGCTGCTCGTATATTCACCGCCGCCCTCGGCGCTGTTCTCCCTCGACCCCGCGCAGCCGGTCCAAGTTTACCTAGGCTATGCGTGGATGGCGCTGCTGGCGGTCGGAGCGCTGGCGCTGGTCGTCGTCGGGCGCCGCGCCGCGTCCGGTCGTGTCCGGCTGACCCTGCTGTGGATGGCCTTCCTCGCCACCGCCTTGACGATCGTCACGCTGGCGCTCGGACTGCAGGGGCCAATGAGCGGCATCGCCATCCGCGCCGCGCGCAAGCTCATCCCGTACTTCCGGTCGGTGCGCGCACCGCCCAAGATCTATTGCCTGATGCCCACCGCAATGGCCCTCGGCGCGGCGCTGTCATTCCGCACGCTCGCGCGAACCATTTCGGCGCGTAAATGCGCGGTGCTCGCCGGGGTTTGGGCCGGTGCGCTGCTGGTCGAGTACGGATGGCGCGCCAAACCGGGCGTCTGCCTCCTCGACGAGACGCAGGGCGCGTATGCCGCCATCCGAGCCGATTCCGGCGCCGACGCCCAGCCCCGCGCCATTGTCCTGCCGCTGTGGCCCGGCGATTCGCACTGGACGTCCGTGTACCTGATCCATGCGGTCGAGTACCGCATCCGACTCGTCAATGGCTACAGTCCCGTCGTGGACCGCGATTATGTCCGCGACATCTTCCAACGTTTTCGCGGCTTGAACGCCGGCGCGGACGATCCGGCCGCGTTCGATGACCTGCTGCGGCTGGGCGTGCGCTATGTCGTGCTTCACGAGGACGCCTTTCCAGAGAAGGTTAGCCCGTTTCCGGTGGCCCACACCCTCGACTGGCTGCGGCGGCATCCGAGGCTCCAATTTCTGGCCCGCGACCGCAGCGTATGGGCGTTTCGCATCCGCGACGCCGATGAGGCGACGCCGCCCGCGCCGCCCGTCCCCTGGGCGTCCGAACCCCGGCTGCCGGCCGTTCGTTTCCACGCCGCGCACCTGCAGACGCCGGATGAGCGGCCTGTACATATTCCCGCCGACACGCCCGACGCCACGCACGATGTCTTCGTGCGCATGGCCCCCGGCGGCGATTCGTTCCTCCTGCCCCGATTCAGCGCGTCGGAAACGCCCAGGCAACGACTCTGGTTGCGCGCGCGCGGCGCGGGACGCGTCCGATTGACGGCCACGGCCGCCGCCGCGCCGGAGTGGTCGGAAACCGCCGAAGCGGCCATCAGCTCGACGGGCTGGGCGTGGGTGATCCTGCCGATGAACGGGCCCCCCCGCTACGAGTCGCTGCAAGTTCTGCTGACGGCGACATCGGGGCAGGTGGATGTGGATGCCGGCCTGTTGATTGCGGGCGACTGGTCTCCGTCGCTGCCGGCCGCCGGGGTGGAATTCCCAGCGGCGGCGTTTTTCCACGCGGGGTTCACGGACCCGGATGAGGGAGCGGTGATTCTCGAACCGCTCCGGGTGGACGAGGATCGCATTTTCTACGGGCCGCGCCTGCCGCTCGCGCCTGGCGAATACACGGCGGAGTTGGTCTTTGATTCGAACGCCGGTGGGGGCGTCCTTTTGGGCGAATGGCGCCTCGATGCGCCGCGCCCGGCGTCCGGCGGCATTGCCCCCTCCGTCCCCGTGCTGGCCGGTCGAAGCGCAGAAGTTCGCTTTCGGCATACGGACAACCGATGGATGGAGCTCGGTTTCCGCTATTCGGGCGCCGCCGAAGTCACCCTGCGCACGGTGCGAATCCGTTCGGCTCCCGCGCGGGACGCTCCCTGATAACCGTGGGGAGGTTGAGCACATAACAAAATGCGGAGAGAGTTTCGCTCTAGCTGCGGGGCGACGATCTCCGATCCGAAAGGAAATGGAACATGACGAAGTATTGGATCCTTGCGGCGGCCGTGCTGTACGCCGGTGATCTCGTTCTTGCTCAAAGGCTCGACCCCCAGAGCAATCTCGAACGTCCGGAACGGATGACGGTCGCAGGCACGGTGGACGTGAAGACGGACGATAAAGGAAATGTCGTTCATGTGGCGATCGTTCCCGCTTCCGGGGACGCAGTGCTCGTGCTCGCGAACGCCAAAAGCAAACTGTTGGCGCAGATGAAAGGCAAGACGATCAAGGCGGAAGGCCTTCGCGTCAAAGACGGCCTGTTTGTTTGGACCTTTGAAGAGGTGAAGCCGGAGTCTGCGCCGGCGGCGACCGAGAAGACGGAATGAATTGATCCGACCGCCTGAAAAAATGAGATCGCTCTGGAGATTCGAGGACTTGGCGTTGTGGCGCGTTCGGATTCGCGCCGGGATAGGAAGAGGCAGTATCGTCGCCAAGTCATCGCCCCGTCTATTCAAGCCGCTTTCCCCCCATCAACCCTTTTCAGGCGTTTCTACGCGGTGCAGTTGCCCCCGGAAGAGCATGGCGGCCGTACAGGATTCCTTGATAACTTTTAGGTCATTGGACACAATAAAGCACTGTGGATGGGTTTATCCGTGCAGTGGGCGCACCTTATGACGAGCTGTCAGGCGCTGGCGACGGACTGAAAACCCAACCCGGAGAAGGAAAATATGAGAAAGGCCTTGTTCCTTGTTGCGGCCCTGGCGGGCCTGGGCGGCATGGCGTTCGCGCAGGCGCCGAATCGCCCGCCGCTCGGCGCGTCCCCGCCGGGCATGGTCGTGGCGGCGGAGCCGCTGACCGTTGAAGGCACGGTTGCCGTGAAAAGCGATGACGCCGGTAACGTCGTCGGCGTGGCGATTGTTCCGGCGACCGGCGAAGAGATGCCGGTGCGCCTGAATGAGAAAGGCAAACAGTTGGTGGAATTGAAGGGCCGGACGGTGAAGGCCAGCGGCATTGTTGTCAAAGGCATGCTGTACGTGGCGACCGCCGAGGAAGTCAAGAAAGAGGCCGCGGGTGCGGTCGAAGTGACGGAGTGAAGCGACGCAACAGCGTCCATCGGAGGAGTAGGCAGATGAAGAAAGCATTGTTGGTCGGTATGTTGGTGCTGTCGGCCGCGATGGCGGCCAGTGCGGCGGTTGCGGCGGTCGAGGCGGAAGAAGCGCCGTCGGGGGAAATCGTTACGGCTCGCGGTGTGCCCGTTTGCACAATCCAGAACGGCCAGATCGTAGCCATCGAGATTCGCAACGATGTCCAGCGGGTGCCGGTGGCGCTCGATGAACGCGGACTGAAGCTCGCGGGCGTGAAGGGCGTCGTCGAAGTGACCGGCGCGATGGTGGACGGCAAATTGGTCGTTCAGTCGTTCAATGTCATTCAGCCGCGCAATATGCCGAATGCGGCGCCAAACATGCCGATGCGCAACGCCGAGTGACGGGCCGCGGGCCGTATTCCCGCCGAATCTGACAGGAAACCGCCCGACGGCATTCTCGTCGGGCGGTTTTCTTGTTTCGGTCCCGCGGCGGAGCGGCCCTGTGCGGTTCCGCCCGTTTTCTGCGCAACGGGCGAGTCCCCACAGCGAACCCGAAGGGTTCAGGCCATCGTCATGACGAACGCCGCGGGGTGGCCGTTGAGGTCGCCGGACCAGTCGGGCGCTTCGAGCGAATCCGCCCAGGTCCACTCGACGCAGAGCGTCTCGGCGCAGATGTAGTCGGCGTGGCGTTCGAACGCCGCGCGCACGGCGCCATCGCCCGTGAATTGCAGTCGGATGCGCTGCGCGACATTGAGGTCGGCTGTCTTGCGCTGGTTCTGGATGCGGTTGACCGCTTCGCGCGCGAGTCCTTCCGCGATCAGGTCCGGCGTCAGCGCCGTTTCCATGGCGACGACGAGGCCGCCCGCGGCGCTAACCGCCAGCCCTTCGCGCGGCGTGCGCTCGATGATCACCTCATCCGCGCCCAGTTCGATGGGCCGGCCGCCGACTTCGATCGCGATGCGCTCGCCGTCGAGCAGCCGCAGGATGTGTTCGGCATCGAGGTTCTTGATGACGGCGGCGGCCTGCGACATGGCGCCGCCGAGTTTGGGGCCCAAAACACGGAAGTTCGCCTTGGCGGAGAACCGCGCCAGACGCGATTCGTCGGCCTCGAACCGAATGCGCTTGACGTTGAGTTCGTCCGCGACCAGGTCCTGGACGGCCTCGAGCCGGGCGAGCCGTTGCCGGTCGCGCGAGGCGATGTGCAGCGCGGCGAGCGGCTGGCGGACTTTGAGGTCATACTGAACCCTGAGTTGCCGGCCCAGTCCGACTACCGTTTTCACGGCCTCCATTTCGGCTTCGAGTTCCAGGTCGCGCTCCTGGCCGGAGACGGCGGGGAAGTCGCAGAGGTGCACCGATTCGGGCATCTCCGGCGTCCGCAGGTTGCCGTAGATCTTTTCGGCGATGAACGGCACGAACGGAGCGGCGATCTTCGACAGGCGCAGCAGCACTTCGTAGAGCGTCGCATAGGCGGCCGCTTTGTCGGCGTCGTCCGTGGATTTCCAGAACCGGCGGCGCGAGCGGCGGATGTACCAGTTGGTCAGGTCGTCAATGAAGTCCACGAAGGGGCGGACCGCGCCCTGCAGATCATAGGCGTCCATCGCGTCGGTCACCGACTGTGTGAGCCAATCGAGCCGGCTGCGAATCCAGCGGTCGAGCAGATCCCCGCTGCGGACGGCCGCGCCGGCGCCGGTCAACGCGGAGCGACCGGGTTGCCAGCCGTCCACGCGCGCGTAGGTGACGAAAAACGCATAGGCGTTCCACAGCGGGATCAGCAGGTGGCGCAACGCGTGTTTGACGCCCTCCTCGGAGAAGCAGAGGTCCTCGGCGCGCACGACCGGCGAGTGGATCATGTAGAGCCGGAGCGCGTCCGCGCCGTAGGTTTCGAGGATGTGCGCCGGATCGGGGTAGTTCTTCAGCCGTTTGCTCATCTTGCGGCCGTCTTCGGCCAGGATCAGGCCGTTGACGACGACGTTGCGGTATGGGCTGCGGCCGAACAGTGCGACGCCGAGCACCAGCAGCGTGTAGAACCAGCCCCGCGTCTGGTCGAGGCCCTCGGCAATGAAGTGGGCCGGGAAGAAGCGGTCCAGTGCATCGGCGCGTTCGAACGGATAGTGTTGCTGCGCGTACGGCATTGCGCCCGACTCGAACCAGCAATCGAACACTTCGGGCGTGCGGCGGTACGTCTTGCCGTTCCGGACGAAGGTGATCTCGTCCACGACATGCTTGTGCAGGTCGGTGACCTTCCGGCCGGACAGCTCCTCCAGCTCGCGGATGGAGCCGATGCAGATGCGGTCTGAACCGTCCTCGGCGGTCCAGATCGGGATACACGACCCCCAGAAGCGGTTGCGGCTGATGTTCCAGTCCCGCGCCTCGCGCAGCCAGTTGCCGAATCGCTTTTCTCCGACGTAGGACGGCACCCAGTGCACCTCGGCGTTGGCGGCGACGAGGCGGTCGCGCAGGTCTTCGATGCGCACGTACCAGGCCTCGATGGCGCGGTAGATCAACGGCGTGTCGGTGCGTTCGCAGAACGGATAGCTGTGGACGATGGTGGACTGGTGGACGAGTTTGCCCTCGGCCTTCAATCGCTTGACGATGGCCTTATCGGCATCCTTGCAGAACTGGCCGCGGTATTCGGTCACCGGCTCGGTGAACGCGCAGTTGGCGTCGAGCGGGTCCACCAGTTCAATGCCGGCGGCCCGGCAGACGCGGAAGTCGTCCTCGCCGTAGGCGGGCGCCATGTGGACGATCCCCGTACCGTCCTCGGTGCTGACGAAGCCGTCGATCAGCACCCGGAAACAGTTCGGGCGTCCGGCGTAGTAGGGGAACAAGGGCTCGTAGCGCCAGCCGGCGAGGTCCCGGCCCTTGAACGTCGCGACCCGTTCGTATTCCTCCGGTTTCTTGTAATACGCGGCGAGACGCGTCTCGGCCAGCACGTAGATATTGCCGTCGGTGCGGTCGCGCACGGCGGCATACTCGATATCAGGCCCGACACAGACGGCCAGGTTCGCCGGCAGGGTCCAGGGGGTCGTCGTCCAGATCAGCAGGTGCCAGGGCGCGTCGGCGGCGCCGGACGGCCCGGCGGTGACGCGGAGGCGGCAGGTGATTGAGGGATCCTGCACGTCCTGGTAGTTCGACCCGGCCTCGAAGTTCGACAGCGGCGTCGAAAGTTTCCAGGAATAGGGCATAATGCGGAACGAGCGATACACGCGGCCCTGATCCCAGAGCTGCTTGAACAGCCACCAGACCGTCTCCATGAAGGAGAGGTCCATCGTCTTGTAATCGTTCTCGAAGTCCACCCAGCGGCCCATGCGCGCGACGATTGAGCGCCATTCCGCGACATAGCGCAGCACCATCGAGCGGCACTGCTCATTGAACTCGCCGACGCCGCGCGCGACGATCGCGCCGGGCCCCGCCAGTCCGAGCGCATCCTGCGCGAGCGCCTCGATGGGGAGCCCGTGGCAATCCCAGCCGAAGCGCCGCTCGACGTGAAAGCCGCGCATGGTCTGATAGCGCGGAACGATGTCCTTGATCGTGCCGGCCAACAGGTGTCCGTAGTGCGGCAGCCCGGTGGCGAACGGGGGACCGTCATAAAAAACGAACTCCGGCGCGCCCGCGCGTTGCTCCAGCGATTTCCGAAAGATGTCGCGCATCTCCCACCAGCGCAGCACCTCCCGTTCTAGGGCGGGGAAATCAACCTTGTTCGAGACCGGATCGAGCATGACCGTTCATCTCCAGCAAAGCGGCAAAGCATACGGAGTTGGAGCGCGAAGGGCAAGCGGGACCGCGCAGGCAGTCCCGATCCGCCCTTCCGGTGTTCCCGCGCGCGTCCAAGGGTAGGAGCCGCACAATGACGGGGCTTCCAAGGCTTGGAAACCGGGCCTGCGGTCCGTCCCGGCGCCGATGATGCGGCTACGGCGCGCTCTTCTTCGTCGCCGCGGCGGCCGCCGCGGCCTGGGCGACGATATCCGCAACATCCTCGCCGGGCAGTCCGACCA
>CAYLTB010000082.1:0-14371 GCA_964386675.1 uncultured Verrucomicrobiota bacterium | reverse complement strand
CGGGCACGGTCCGGCAGCGCCATTCGGCCAGCGCCTCCGGCGGAAGGGCCGCCGGGCAGGAGGCGGCGATGCGTCGAAGCGCCGGATCGGCGGCCGCCAGCAGGTCGGGCTGCTCCTGCTGCATTTCCAGCAGCAGACCCAACAGATCCGCCGCCGGTTCGCCCCGCTCGACGCGCGCCGCCGCGGCGCGCAGCCTTTCGAGCGCGCGGGCTCTGCCCTGGCCCCGAAACGCGGTACAGCCGCTCCAGAATACCGGCGGCGGCAGGCCATCCGGTTCCGATGCCGCGTCCGGAGGCGCCAGAAAGACCGTCCAGGGACCGACAGCGAACTCCCGGGGCATCAGCGGCGAAAGCGCCGCACGGGTCTGGAGCGCATCGTGCCGCAGCGCCACGACGGCCGTTCCGGGCCGCCATTCGATGCGGCCCGCATCCAGTCCGCGTTCGCGGCTTCTCCGCCAAATGCCCGGCTCTTGGTAGACGCGCAATTCCGGCGCGCGGCGCAACAGCGCGTTGGATGCCCAGCGGTCCGCGTGGACCTCGCCGACGCCGAGCTCGCGCAGGCGAGCGGCCAACTCGTCTATGAACGCGAGTTCAGCCGGCGGCTCCGGCTCCAGCGCGGGTCCGAACAACTGCGCCTCCAATACGGCGCGCGCCGCGGGCGCGCCGCCGCGGGGACCGGGGCGGAGCGACCAGCGAACGCCCCCGACCGCGCCTTCCGGCAATGCATATTCGAGACGCGGCCGGCGCCCGATCCAGAACGGTCGAGGGCCGGACCAGAACAACTGCATCGGGGCATGGGGCGGATGCGCCTCGCGCCATTCGCCGCTGCTCGGATCGAGCGTTTCGACGGATGCCGTGACATCGCGGAAGCGACCCTCGCCCAGGGTCAGGCGCAGCCGCCGCACCTCGCGCGGCGCCGCGAAGCGGATTTCTATGCCGTCACGCTCGCGAAAGCCGGCGTCGTAGTCCCATGCGGTATCGGCGTCACGATCGCCGACCTGCGCGGCCAGATCCCTGCCGCGCGCATCCCGAACGGAGCTCCACTCCGCCGTCGGTATCTCCGCCAGCGCCGCGGAGGGCGGCTCGAAGGCCGTTGCGAGGCGCAGGCCGCCCGCCGTTGCCGTCTGCATCCGTCCGCCGGAGCGTCGGATGAAATCGGACACGCCGAAGATGTCTTCCAGGAACGCGATGCGATCCGCGCGCTCGGCGCGCTGACCGTAGTCCAGGATGCGCTCGTTGCGCGGCTCGGTGAACGGCCAGCGCTCGTCGAGCGCGAAGTTGAAGCCGTAGTGCGAGAACAGCGCGTACACCGCTTCTACGTCCGCGGCCTCCAACGCCGCCGCGAGCTCCCGGTCACGCGCGATCTGGGCGGCCGTCCAGGCAGCGCGGTCGCGCAGCCGACGGATATGGGGGAAATGCGTCGCGGTCAGCGCCAGCACGGCCAGCAGGAAAACGAGGCCCGCCGCGCGGCGCCGCGCGAGCGCTCCGGCTGAGATGCCGGCCAGCAGCGCCAGCGCCGGGATCAGCGGCAGCAAGTACCGCGGGGCGCTCAGCAGCGAGAAATCGCTGTGCGCGAACAGGTAGGTGGCGAGCGCCAGATGCGCCGCCGCGCCGAATCCGGCGGCAGCGGCCGGCGTCCAGCCCCGCCGCCGCCACTCGATTCCGGCGGCGACGATGCCGGCCAGACCCAGCAGCAAGGCGCCGACGGTCAGCGCGGCATTGACGCTGTCCGGCCAGTCGCGAACCTGGAACATGCGCAGCCAAGCCTTCGGCAGGTGGAGCAGTCCCACGCGCAGCGGGATTCCGCCCACCTCGCCGGTCATCCGCAGGGAGACCCATCCGTTGTGCGCGTTCCACCACCAGAACGGCGCGCTACCGATCAGAAAACCCAGCGCGCCCCAAAGCGCGATGCGGTTCCAGACGCGGCCGCGCAACCCGATCGCGACGAGCAGCGCGCCGGCCGCCAGCGTCGAGGTCACGACCGCGCTGCCCCACCAGGCCAGGCCCGCGGCAATGCCGGTCAGGACGGCCGCTCCCGCGCCGACCTGCTCGCGGCGCCAGAGCCGGACGCTCATGCGGGCGCACGCCCGGAGTGCCAGCATCGAGAACAGGATGGCGGCCATGTACGCGCCGCGCGGCACCGTCTGGAAGGCCGCATAGTAGCGGGGTCCGATCATGCACAGCAGCCCGGCGGCCAGCGCGCCGGCGCGCCCGCCCGTCTCCCGGCCCCAGCGCAGCAACAGCAGGAGAATGCCCCAGCCGTACAGCGCGGTGCCGAAGTTCACCCAGAAGCCGTTGAGGCCGAACAGACGGCCGAGCAGGGCCGCGGTCGCCGGCTCCAGGTTGCCCATGTAGCCCTGGCCGTAGAAGAAGACGGGGAATGCCCGGCCCTCGACCATGTGCCGCGCCATCAGGGCGGTCACGGCGGCATCCGCGTCCTCGATCCGACGGGCGGCCCACGCGCCATAGATGCGCGCCGCGGCGCCGAAGGCCAGAATCAACGCCATCGCGATCGCAAAGCGCCGGCGGGCGACCCGTGTTGCGCGGTCCGGCGCATCCGCCGGCGCACGGTTCTGCTCCGTGTTGGTCATGCGTCGTTTGCTCCGTTCACAGCTATCGACCCTTGATCGTCGTCCCCTCCATCCGGCGCCGAGGCGCCGCCATCCGCCGCAGCCTAGCACCGCCGGTGAACGGAACAAAGCCGGGGATTCAATTCAGGTTGGCGCACCCGTCCGCGCCGTTGCAAACCGATCGCGGCCGAAAGCGTCCCGATGAATGGCCACATCGGCGAACCCGGCGGAGTTCAGCAGCGCCGCAACCTCCCGCCCCTGATTCTCGCCGATTTCGAGAAATAGCCGGCCCGCAGGCGTCAGCACGCTGCGCGCTTGCGCGACCAGACGGCGGATCCCCGCCAGACCGTCCGGCCCGCCATCGAGCGCCGCGCGCGGCTCGTGCTCGCGAATCTGCCGTTCCAGCGTCGCGATTTGCGCCGTCGGCACGTACGGCGGATTCGATACAACGGCATCCAGCGAGCCGGACGCGAAACCCGCGAGCCAGTCGCCCCACCGCCAGCCGATCCGCGATTCGACGCCGTGACGCCGGGCGTTCTCGCGCGCCAGCGCCAGCGCTTCCGCCGAGGCGTCGGTCGCAAAGATTTGCGCACAGGGCCGTTCGGCCGCCAGCGTGACCGCAATGCACCCGGACCCGGTTCCGACGTCGGCGACCCGCGGCGAGGGGCGCGCCCACAGCGCGGCGTCGTCCAGCACATAACCGACGAGTTCCTCGGTCTCCGGCCGCGGGATCAGCGCGCGGGGGTCGCAGGCGAAAACACGGCTCCGGAATTCGGTGTTGCCCAGCGCGTATTGCAACGGGACGTGCGCACACAGCCGGTCCGCGACGGCCGCGAGACGGCCGATGGCTTCCGGAGGAAACTCGCGGACGGCGCGTGCCCACAATTCCAGCCGGCGGCAACCGAGCACGTGCGCCAGGGCCCATTCCGCCTTGAGGCCGGCCTCCGATACGCCGGCAGCGCGCAACCGGTCGTGCAGTTGGCGCAGGGCCTCGCCGGCGGTCTCCGCGCGGAGCGTCATGGCCTTTCGGTCGGGATTTCGCCCGCCGCGGCCTGCCGTTGCAGCCGCAGCTCCAGGTCGGCCTGCCGCAGGGCGCCGAGCAATTCATCGAGGTCTCCCTCGATGATTTGGTCGAGCCGGTAAAGCGTCAGGTGGATGCGGTGATCGGTGAGCCGGTTCTGCGGAAAATTGTACGTACGGATGCGCTCGCTGCGATCGCCGGTGCCGATTTGAGCGCGGCGCGTATCGGCGGTCTTCTCGGCCTCCTGTTCGCGATAGTGGGCGAGCAGGCGGGCGCGCAGCACGCGCATCGCCTTCTCCCGATTGCGCTGCTGGGAGCGCTCGTCCTGGCTCTGCACGACGATCCCGGTCGGTAAGTGCGTCAGGCGGACGGCGGATTCGGTTTTGTTGACTTTCTGTCCGCCGGGCCCCGAGGCCCGATACAGGTCCACGCGGAGCGTTTCCGGCGGAATGGGGATATCGTCCACCGCCTCGGCTTCCGGCAGTACGGCGACCGTTGCGGCGGAGGTGTGGATGCGGCCCTGCGCCTCGGTGGCCGGCACGCGCTGCACGCGGTGGACGCCGCTCTCGTAGCGCAGTGCCGCGTACACCGATTCGCCCTCGACGGTGAGAATTGCCTCTTTGTAGCCGCCCAGCGCCGACGGACTGGCGTCTATCCAGCCGACGCGCCAGCCGCGGCGTTCGGCGTAGCGCGTGTACATCCGGCAGAGGTCGCCCGCGAAGATCGCCGCCTCGTCCCCGCCGGTTCCCGCGCGGATTTCGAGGATGATATTCCGATTCTCGTCCGGGTCGGGCGGAAGCAGCGCGAGCTGAAACTCGCGTTCGGCGGCGGCCAGCCGCGCTTCGGCAGCAGCGCGTTCGGCGAGCGCCATCTCGCGCAGTTCCGGCTCGCTCGCGGCGTCGGCGATCAGCGCATCGCTTTCGGTGATCGTCCGGCGCAGGCGGTCGAGTTCATCGGCGCGCGCGGCCAGGTGCTTCAGGCGCGCGTGTTCGGCCATCAACGCGCGCAGCCGTTCGGGACGCGCGCCCGTTTCGGGACGCGCCAGGTCGGATTCGACCGCGGCGAGACGCACGCGCACCCGAGCGATATGGTCGGAAGCGCTCATGGCGCGCCGCGCCGCGGGGCCGCGGAATGCACCCTCACTTCTTGGCGGCGGCCTGGTAGCGCTTGCGGAAGCGCTCGACGCGGCCTTCGGTGTCCAGTATCTTCGCCTGGCCGGTGAAGAACGGGTGGCAGCGCGAACAGGTGTTCACGTGCATTTCCTTGACCGTCGATCGGGTCTGAATCACGTTGCCGCAGGCGCACGTAATCGTCGCCGGCCCGTATTCGGGATGGATGTCTGCTTTCATAATCGTACGATCCCCGGACGCCCGCGGGTCTAGCCAGCGCGCGCTCGCAAAAGCGTATTTCTATCGGATCCCGTGCGCTCTGACAAGCCTTGATGTGCCGCGGGGGAACGGCATCGAACGGATCGTCGTTGCGCGCGGCGGCGGCCTCGCGCATGATCGCGCGCGGAGCCGAACGGATGCGCATTGAAATCGTCAGCCTGCTGGAGGGGGCCCGCGCTGCGCGCGGGTGGGTTGTCATTATCGACGTGTACCGCGCCATGACGACGCTGGCGGTCGCGTTCGCCCGGGGCGCACGTGCCGCGCGCATCGCGGCGGATCCGGCCGAGGCGCTGCGCCTGCGGTCGGCCGGGGCGGGGGATCTGTGCGCGGGCGAGGTGGACGGTCGGCGACCGCCGGGCTTCGATTTCGGGAACTCGCCTTCGGAGATGGCGCGCGCCGACCTGGAGGGCCGGACCCTGATCCTCTCAACGCGCGCGGGCGCCGTGGGGCTCGAGGCCGCCGTCGGCGCTGAGCGCTTGTTGTGCGGCGCGTTCGTCACGGCGGGAGCCACGGCGCGGCGCATCGCCGCGGCGCGTCCGCCGCTCGTCACCCTCGTGGCCATGGGCTGGTCCGCCCGCGAGCGGACCGACGAGGACGAACTGTGCGCGCTGTATCTTCGGAACCGGATCGAGGGGCGCGCGCCGGAACCCGCCGCGGTGCGCGCACTGGCGCTCGCCGGCCGCGAATCGCAGAAATTCGGCGATCCCGCCCGGCCCTGGTTTCCGCGTTCCGATCTGGACTTGGCGCTGGAATTGGACCGATTCGACTTCGCGATTGAGGTCGAGCGCGACGGGACCGCCCTCACGGCCCGGCCGTGCTCCGGGAGCGTCGAGTCCGTGCGGCGCTGATCTCGGCCCGCGGGCGCTCCGGATTCCAAACAAAAAACAAACATTTTTTTCTTGCGCCTTGCGTCCCGAAGACGCAACGGCTTGCTTGTCAAGCGCTAGCCGCGGCGGAGCGTCGGATACAATCCGTTGTGGAGCTTGTTGACAACTCCGCTATATATTGATCGAATGAGCGCGTTTGCGGCGTATCAGGATTGGCGCCGGGCGGCAAGGGTTCGAAGGCTTTTGAACGTTCAAGCAAGGGGTGTGCAAAATGCCGGAAACGAAGGCCATGTTCGATGGTTTTCGCAAGCGCGACGGGACGATCGTCCCGTTTCATCGTTCGAAGATTGAAAATGCAATTCGGCGCGCCGCCGAGGACGTGGCGCGGCGGGACCGCCAGCCGGCGGCGCCGGGATTGCCGGAGCGCATCGCCGACCGCGTGATCGCGCTGTTGCAGGACCCGACCAGCGCGTTCTTCGTGCATCCCGACGAGCACGGGCAGCGGGTGCCGCACCTGGAGGATGTGCAGGACCTCGTGGAGTTCGCGCTGGCGGAGGCGGGCTGCGCGGCCGTGGTGTCGGCCTACAAGCTCTACCGCAAGCAGCGTGAGATGGCGCGCCGGATGATCCGCGTACGCGACCGGGCCAAGGGCGATCTTGACCCGACGGACTTGAGCCTGCTGCTGGTCGAGTCCATCACCGGCAACGAGACGCAGCCGTGGGATCGCGGCCGCATCGTCCGCCAGCTCGTGCAGAAGGCGCACATGTCCGTCGAGTTGGCCAATCAGGTGGCGAAGTCGGTCGAGAACCATGTGATCTCGGGCGGCATGCGCACGATCAATACGGCGCTGATCCGCGAGCTGGTCAATAACGAGCTGCTCGACCGCGGCTGCCACGGGTTGCTGCGCGACCTTTCGATCTACGGCGTGCCGCGCGACTACGTCGAGAAGCTGATGTTCACGAAGTCGGTCGAAAACAGCAACATCGTCAACAACAATCCCGAGGCCGTGAACCTCGGCATCGCCGAGTTGGTGCTGAAGCAATGGGCGCTGGACACGATTTTTTCGCCCGAGGTCAAGCACGCGCACGACACCGGGGCGATCCACCTGCATGACCTGGGCTACCCGCACCGGGTCTATTGTTCCTCGCACTCCGTCGAGTACGTGAAGAAATACGGGCTGTGCAACCTTTCGAATCTCAACACCGAGTCCAAGCCCGCGCGCAGTGCCTCGGTGCTGACGGGGCACCTCAATACCTTCCTGGCCTCGATGCAGGCCAACTACGCCGGCGCACTCGGCATCGCGTACATCAACATCCTCTACGCGCCCTACCTTGTCGGCATGACTCCGCGCGAGATGAAGCAGGTCGCGCAAGAGCTGATCTTCAACGGTTCGCAGAATGCGTTCTCGCGCGGCGGTCAGACCTTGTTTCTCGATTTCAATATTCATTCCGGCGTGCCGCGCGCGCTGCAGCGCACGCCGGCGATCGGGCCGGGCGGCCGCTATCTGCTGCGCCGCGCCGACGGCGCGGTCGTGGCGCTGGAGGAGGAACGGCGGCCGGGAGCGACACCCGCGGATTGGCCGTTGATGGACTTGTACGTGCGCGAAGCGGATGGCGGGCGCCGGCAGGTGTTGCGGGAGATTCCCGACCCGGCGGAAGGGGTCGCGCCCGATCCGGCGATCGCCGCGGAGCTGGCGGCCCGCGGCGAGGCGATCGTCACCTACGGGGATTACCAAGCGGAGGCGCAGGCGTTCGCCGGCGCCTTGCTGGAGGTCTGGGGCGAAGGCGACCGGCACGGACGCGTGTTCGAGTTTCCCAAGTGCGATTTCCACATCAGCGAGGAAACGTTCCGCGATCCCGGCCAGCATGCGATTTTTCGCAAGGCCTGCGAGCTCGCGAGCCGCAACGGTTCGACCTATTTCATCTTCGATCGCGACGAGGTCACGCTGTCCGCCTGTTGCCGCCTGCGCACGACGATCAGCGACCGCTATGTCCTCCGCCATCCGGAATCCATGCGCTTCTGCGGTTTCCAGAACGTCACCATCAACATCCCGCAGGCGGCCTACCGCGCCGCGCGCGCCGGCCGGCGCTCGCTGGAGGGACTGCTCGAGGAGGTGGACCGGACGATGGAAATCGCGGTGCAGGCGCACCTCCAGAAGAAGGCGAAGATCGCGGAGATGATGAGCGCGGCCGGCCGGCCCCTCCACCAGATCGGGAAGCCGGCCTGCGACGGGCGGCCGTATGTGGAACTGGATAAGTGCACCTACATTCTCGGCCTGATCGGCGTCAACGACGCCGTGTATTTCCTGACCGGCGAGCATTTTCACGAGTCCGAGCGCGCGTTTGAAATGGGCCTGCGCATCGTCGCGCACATGAACTTGAAGGCGCGCAAACTTTCGCTGAAGCACGGGCTGAAGCTGACGCTGGAGGAATCGCCGGCCGAGAGCGCGGCGCGCCGGCTGGCCAAGACGGACCTGACCTTCTTCCGCGAGGAGGCGCAGCACGCGGTCTGCGGGGGCAGCGAGGACGTCGCGTACTACACCAATTCCATCCACCTGCGGCCTGATGCCCCGACGCCGCTGGTCGAGCGCATCCGCCGCCAGGCGATGTTTCATCCGATGATCGAATCCGGGGCCATCACGCATGCGTTCGTCGGCGAGGAGCGGCCGTCGGCCGGCGCGATCGAACGGCTGATCACGGAGGCATTCCATCGGACCCAGTCCGCGCAGATCACGATCTCGCCGGAGTTCACCTATTGCGACGATTGCCATCAGTCTATGCGCGGCATCCGCGAGTCCTGCGAGCGATGCGGTTCACCGCGGGTCGTGGCGGAGACGCGCGTGGTCGGCTACTTCAGCAAGATTCACAACTGGAACAAGTCGAAGCGATTCGGCGAGCTGCTCGCCCGCCATCGGGGACAGTACGCCGTCGAAACGCCCGCGGCGGCGCCGGCGCCCGCGCCGTCCGCGGAGTGATGTGGAACCGTTCTCAACCTCGGGAAGCCAGTGGAGCCCTGCATATGCCGTTACGCATCGCGATTTTCGGGAAGCACGGTTGCGATAAGTGTAAAATGCTCCAGCAGCGCGTGGACAAGCTGTTGGCCAGCGGCGAGTGGAGCGACTTCGAGAAGTCCTACCACGATGTCGAGACGGAAGAAGGCCTTGTGCTCTTCTGTCGTCTGGAGTGCGCCAATCCGAATCGCATCCCGGCGCTCGTGGTGATGGAGCGCGACGCCGCCGGCGTCTGGCAGCCGCTGCCGCGGGCCGAGCCGGGCGCGCCGGACGCCGTCTGCGGGGCAAGCCGGCTCTATAGCTATATCGGTTTGCAGACCGACTACTCCGGGCCGGGGAAGGGTGTGATTTCGCCCGCGATGATCTGCGCCGTCCTGGAGGAGGCCCGCGCACAGCGCGCCATTACCACCGGCGCGCTGCGGGCGGGGGAGTGATCCATGGAAGGCGGCCTGCCTTCCGATGGGCGTCGGTGTCGCCATGTGTGACCCCTATGCGCGGACACCGCGGGAGGCCCCGTGCCCGGCGCACCCGTCAGACGCTCCACCGCCGACCCACGGCATCCCGGTCTCGCCGGTGGCCGCCATCCTTGGGCAACTGTCCCTGGTGGATTTTCCCAATCGCCTGGCGGCGGTGTTCTTCGTCGGCGGCTGCAATTTCCACTGCGGGTTCTGTCACAATGCCGGTCAGCTCGCGCGCCCCGAACGCTTCTTTTCGTGGGAGCAGGTGCGCCGCCGCGCCGCGGCATTCCGTCAGGCCTGGGCGGATGGGGCCGTCATCAGCGGCGGCGAGCCGACGCTCTCGCCGGGTTTGCCCGCGCTCATCGCCGAGTTGAAAGCGCTCGGCTTTGCGGTCAAGCTCGACACCAACGGCTCGCGGCCGGAGGCCTTGGCCGCCGTTTTGGCCTCGGTGGATTATGTGGCCATGGACGTCAAAACCGCGCCGGATCGCTACGAGCCGTTCGTCGGATTCGGCGACACGGCGGCCATCGCCCGCTCGATGGAATTGCTGCGGCTGGGCGCGACGGACTACGAACTCCGCACGACCGTAGTCGCCGGGGAACACGACGATGCCGTCATGGACGCGCTCGGCGGCTGGGTGCGCGGTGCCCGGCGCTGGGTGCTACAGCCTTTCGTGCCGCGAGACGACCTGCCCGATCCAGCCTTGCGTTCAACGCCCCGCACCCCGGTGGCGCGGCTTGTCGAACTGCAACGACGGCTGGCGGATTGCGCCGGCGAGGTGATGGCGCGCGGAGCGGAGTAGTCGGCGGTTTCCTCGAGGGAGCGCGGGCGCGATGAAGAAGGCGCTCTATCTGGGTCTGGATGCCAGCACGCAGAGCCTTACCGCGATGGCGGTGGACGAAGCGGCGCGGAGAATCGTCCATGTCGCCGCGATCAATTACGAGCGCGACCTGCCGCAGTACGGCGTGCGCGCCGGCGTATTGCCGAATCCCGATCCCCGCATCGCGCACGCGCCGCCCCGGCTCTGGGCGGAGGCGCTCGATACGCTGTTGGGGCGTCTGCGCGCCGGCGGCCTGGACCTCTCCGCCGTCCGCGCCCTCGCTGTTTCGGGCCAGCAACACGGGTCGGTCTATTTGAACGCGGAGGCCGAAGCCCGACTGGCGGCGCTCCGACCGGACCGTCCGCTGGCGGAGCAGTTGGAGGGCATCTTCGCGCGCGCGACGGCGCCGATCTGGATGGACGTTTCCACCGGCGACGAATGCGCGGAGATCCGCGCGGCGCTCGGCGGCGCGGCCGCCGCAGCGGCCGTGACCGGCTCGGACATTTTCGAGCGGTTCACCGGACCGCAGATCCGCCGTTTTTGGAAGGAGGATCGCGCGGGCTACGAGCGCACGGCCCACATCGCGTTGGTGAGTTCGTTTCTGAGCTCGCTGCTGATCGGGCGTATCGCGCCCCTGGAACCGGGCGATGCGTCCGGCATGAGCCTCATGGATATTCGCGCGGCCGTCTGGCATCCGCCGGCGCTGGCCGCCACCGCGCCGGACCTGCTTCGGCGATTGCCGCCGATCGTGCCCTCCGACTGCATCGTCGGACGCGTGGCCCCCTGGCTGGTCGGCCGGCACGGTTTTTCGCCGACGGCCTCCGTGGCCGCCGGCACCGGCGACAATCCCTCAAGTCTGGTCGGCGTCGGAGTGGCGGGGCCCGGCACGCTCGTCGTCAGTTTGGGCACGAGCGACACGGCGTTCGCGGCCCAGGCCGAGTGTCGGACCGATCCGCGCGGCGAAGGCCATGTGTTCGGCGCGCCGATGGGCGGAACGATGGCCTTGGTCTGTTTCCGTAACGGGTCGTTGGCCCGGGAACGCGTCCGGGACGCATTCGGGCTGGACTGGGACGGATTCACCGCGGTGCTGCGCTCGTCTCCGCCGGGCAACCGCGGTCGTCTGCTGCTGCCGTGGTTCGAACCAGAGATCGTGCCGCGCGTGCCGGCGGCCGGAACCGCCGTGCGGGGGTTGGCCGCGGACGATGCGTCGGGATACTGCCGCGCCGTGGTCGAGGGCCAGATGTTGGCGATCCGGCGCCACTCCATATGGATAGGGCCGCGCCCCGGGGCGATCCGCGCCACGGGCGGAGCCGCCGCGAATCCGGAAATTCTCCGCATCCTGGCCGATGTCTTCGGCTGCCCGGTGGATCGCGTGCCGGCGGCGAACAGCGCCGCGATTGGGGCCGCCCTGCGCGCCGTGCACGCCGACGCGGCGGCGCGCGGGGCGCCACTCGGATGGGCCGAACTGGCGGACGCCTATGCCGCGCCCATCGCCTCCGCGCGCACGGAGCCGTCGCCGGAATCCGCGGCCGTGTACGATCGGCTGCTACTCGACTACGCCGCCTTCGAGGAGGAGGAACTGCGCCGCCGCGGCGCCGCCTGCGTTGCCAAGCCGGGCACCGCCTGATATTTTGAGCGGGGCCCGGCCCTGCGAGAGAGCCTCGCGGTCCCGACACGCTTGAGCAAAAAGAAAGACAAGTACGATCCGCCCGACAGTCCCCGTTCGGTGGGCTGGACGCGGCGTTGCGTCACACGGCTGAGTCCCCCGGATCTGCCGTGGCGGCTGGAGAGCGGCGGGAGTCTCAGCGAAGTTGAGATCGAGTACGAAACCTACGGCGAGCTCAACGCGGCCCGGGACAATGCCATCCTCGTACTGCATGCCCTTTCCGGCGATGCCCATGTCGCGGGCTGGGATGCGGAGGCCACGGCCACGCACCGGCCCTGGCGGCGCAACAAGCCCGGCTGGTGGGACGCCGTCGTCGGTCCGGGCAAGGCCCTCGATACACGGCGATTCTTCGTGCTCTGCTCGAACGTGCTGGGCGGCTGCTACGGAACGACCGGGCCGCGTTCGATCTGTCCGGAAACCGGGCGGCGCTATGGCCTCGCGTTCCCGCGCGTGACGGTGGGCGACTGGGTCCGGCTGCAGGCGAAACTGCTGGACTGCCTGGGTATCGAGCGGCTGCACGGGGTGGTCGGCGGCTCGCTCGGCGGCCAGCAGGCGATCGAATGGGCGATGGCCTACCCCGAACGCGTGGCGCGCTGCGTCGTGCTCGCGGCGGCGCCCCGTCTGTCCGCGCAAGGGCTCGCCTTCAACGCGGTCGGGCGCTACTCCATCATGAATGACCCGCTTTTCCTCGGCGGCGATTACGAGGACGGGCAGGGCCCCAATGCGGGCCTTGCGGCGGCGCGCATGCTGGCGCACATCACCTATCTTTCGGAATCCGGCATGCATCAGAAGTTTGGCCGGCGGCGCCGGAACCATCTGCGCCGCGATTTCGGCTTCGGCGTGGAGTTCGAGGTCGAGAGCTACCTGGAATATCAGGGCCGCACCTTCGTCGAGCGCTTCGACGCCGACGCTTACCTCTACATCACGCGGGCGATGGACTATTACGACTGCGCCGAAGCGTGGGGCAACGGCGACCTCGCCGCGGCGTGCCGGCGCGTGCGGGCGCGTGTGCTGGTCGTCGCGTTTTCGTCCGATTGGCTCTATCCGCCCGCGCACGGCCGGGAATTCGCGTTCCAGTTGTGTCGGGCCGGCGCCTCCGTCACGTATGCCGAGGTGCCCTCCTCGCTGGGACACGACGCGTTTCTGGTGGAGACGCACGCGGTGGGCCGGCTGGTTTCCTCGTTCTTTCATCCCGCCGCCGCGGAGGTCCGCAAACGGAAATGAGCGCGCGCCGTCCAACGCCGGAAGCGATGGTCGCCCGCGCGATCTACGCCCTCGCCGCGCAAGCGGACCCTGCGTTGCGCGCGGCCGACCTGACCGCGCTGCGCCGACTCCTCCGCCGTCCTTCCGCCCGCCGCGCTGCGGCGTCGCGCTGGCAGGATGCGCTGATCGAACGCGAGATTCCGCGGGGCGCCTCCGTGCTCGACATCGGCTGCGGAGGGGGGGAACTGCTCGCGCGACTGATGCGGGACCGGGGGGTCCGCGGGCAGGGCATCGAAATAGATTCGGAGGCCGTGGTTCGCTGCGTCGCGCTCGACGTGCCCGTTCTGCAGGCGGACGCCGAGGCCGGGCTGCGCAGCTTCGCCGACGGCAGCTTCGATTACGTGGTGCTCGAGGAAACCCTTCAGACGCTGCGCACGCCGATCCACGTGCTCGAGGAAATGCTGCGGGTCGGCCGATTCGGCATCGTGTCGTTCCCCAACTTCGGCCACTGGCGCGTCCGCCTGGGTCTGGCGCTGGAAGGACGCATGCCGGTGACGGAGAACCTGCCGTACCGCTGGTACGATACGCCGAACATCCATCTGTTTACGCTGCAAGATTTTCTGGATTGGGCGGACGGCGCCGGCGTACGCGTGGTCCGCGGTCATGCGCTTGTGGAGGGCCGCGTACGTCCGTTGGCGCCGGAGGACAACCTGCGGGCCGCCGAAGCGATGCTGATCATTGCGAAATCATGAGTGCCGCATCATCACCCATAGTTTCCGAAACCGACCTCGAACAAATCGTCATGCGCGCCGCCGACGAATGGAAGGTGGACGGTCGGCGCGTCCTCGTGCTGACCCCGGACCAGACCCGCACCTGTCCGCTCGACCGGGTGTTCCGGACACTCTACCGGCACTGGGCCGGCCGCGTGCGGGGGCTCGATGTGATGATCGCGCTCGGCACGCACCCGCCGATGACGGAGTCCCAGATCTGTCGCCGCTTCGGCATCCCCGACGGAGCGCTAGCGACGGCGTTTCCCAAGACGCGGTTCTTCAATCACGCATGGAACGACCCGGCCGCGCTGGTGGAGGTCGGCCGCCTCGACCGCGCTGAAATCGGCGCGCTGACCGGCGGATTATTCGAGCTGGACGTCGCGATCACCGTCAACCGGATGATCCGCGACTATGACCTGCTGGTCATCGTCGGGCCGGTTTTCCCGCACGAAGTCGTCGGATTCTCGGGCGGCAACAAGTACATATTTCCGGGCATATCCGGCCCCGAGATTCTGAACTTCTTCCACTGGCTGGGCGCGGTGATCACCAATCCGCGGATCATCGGCCACAAATGGACGCCGGTGCGCCGGGTGCTGGACCGCGCGGCCGCGCAGTTGCCGATCGAGCGGCGGGCGTTCT
>CAYLTB010000081.1:0-14415 GCA_964386675.1 uncultured Verrucomicrobiota bacterium | reverse complement strand
CGCCGCCGCCCGCGAGCCAGACAATGGTCTCGCGTGGTTCTGGCTTGGACAAGCGTATGCTCGTGCCGGACGCGAAGAAGAGGCCAAGCGCGCCATGGCCGCCGCCCAGCAATGGTCGGCGTCCGACCGAAAGTAAGGCGCGCGAACGAACGGATCGCACCTCCGCCGGTCACGCGTAGCCGATCCGCTTCAGAAACCAATAGTTCCGCGTCCATCCGGGCTCGATCTTGACGACCAGGTCCAGCGTGATCGGAACACCGAACGCTTTCGCCAACTCGGCTTCCGCGGCGCGGCGCACCGCGCGCAACGTCCGTCCCTTGTGACCGATCACGATGCCCTTCTGCGAGGCGCGCTCTACATACACCGCCACGGTCGCAAGCCACCCCTCCGCCCGCTCCACCCAATGCTCCGTCGCCACGGCGATCCGGTGCGGCACCTCGTCATGAAGCCGCAAGAACAACTTTTCACGCACGGCATCCGCAATCGCCAGACCCCGCGGGTGATCCGTCAGAACATCCTCGGGAAAGAGGAACGGCTGCTGCGGCGCCTGCGCGAACAACCGGTCCAACAGCAGCGGCAGGCCCGCCCGCGTCTTTGCCGACACCTCGATCCACTCAGGCGCCGGAACGGGGCCTTCTGCAACGGCGGCCGCGGCCGTCCACAGCGCCTGCAGCCCCGCACGCCCGGCGCGGCCGACGTCGGTCTTATTCAACGCAAAAAACAACGGCACGGCCTCCTTCATCCGGCACAAACGCCGCATCCATCCTTCGTCCTCAAGCGCGGGCGGAACGGAAGCGTCCACGACGAGGAGAACGGCGTCCACGCCTTCGATCGCCGCACGCGCGGCGCGGTTCATCAGGCGCCCCAAGTCGGTCTGCGCCCGATGCACCCCTGGCGTATCCAGGAACGCCAACTGCCCGCGCGGCTCGGTCAGCACCCCGCGCACAATCGTCCGGGTGGTCTGCGCGACAGGACTCTCGATGCTCACTTTCTCCCCGAGCAGGGCGTTCAGCAGCGAGGACTTGCCGACGTTCGCGCGGCCCACAATCGCGACCAGCGCGGCTCGATGATCCGGAAGGAGATCCACTTCGGTTCGACGTTTCAACGGAGATCAGGCCCATCTCGGGGTTTGCATCTTAAGGGCGGCCAACCGGAAGGGCTGTGTACGCGGGTATTCTGTGTGCCCCTGCCGGCGCGGTGTCCGCGCCGGGCACGATAGGGCGTAGAGCGCAATGTTCGCTCCGCCGCGGTCCCATCGCGAAAGATTGTCGAGTTTCCATCCGGAATCCTTTCCGGCATAAACCCGCTGCCTGTTCGGTTTGGTTGAGGAGATCCTACAAGAAAATATCCATCGGTTCCAGCATCGGCTCGAGGCGTTCGACTGGCGCATCATCGAGCACCCGGCGCATGAACGCGTACCCTTTGCCGCCAGCCCCAACCGCAACCATGACCTCGTCCGGGAAACTTCGGACCCGGCAACCTGCGCGGATCCGAGACCGCCAATGCAGCCGCCGTCGGCGGTCCGCATGGCATGCGGACCCTGTGCGCGATCCCGACAGCAATAGCCTGGGCGCCCGGAGGGAAAAGGCTCCGATACGCCCGAAGACGCTTGCTCCCGATACTGACCCTTGCGGTCACTTTCCTGTCCGCGCTCGAAGCCGCGCTCGCGCGCACCGGGAACGCGCCGCCGTGCGATAAATCACGCACTCAAAAGGAATGCCCTGCTTTACGGGGTGTAGTTGACAGACTCATCCGATCCTGAATTCGCCACTGCAGCAAAAGTTACGAAAGGTTTACAGCACAGCGCGCCCTTCGGGGTTGAGCCAGAAGCTCCGTTCGATGGGGCTCTTGGTCAGGCGCTTCCTCGGGTCGGCCAACAACTCGGCAAGATCCTCCGAAATTAGACCCGCCATCTTTCGGCGGTTCAGACCCCATGCAGGAAGCTTGCGACAAAACTGCATCGCATCGAAATGAAGAGGGCGAAAGCCATTCCATCTCGCCGCCTTTTCCAGCGCGGCAGCAAGTTTTAGTGCGCCCGTTTTGAGGACACGTTGGTTGTCGTTGATGAAGTAGTCGCCGTCCTAAAAGGATGACTCCGCACTCGCGTGCCTGTCGGATCCCATCCGAAGGCGACGGCCTGCCAGAAGACTTCCCACCATCCGACATGGTTCCGGTAGTGTCCAGATCCCTTGCGGTAGAAGTGCAGGCCCATGACCGTATCTCCTTTTCAGGCGCGCGTTTTCCCAAACGCAGTGAGCCGGAAACGGGGGCAGCGCCACAAGACAATCGCGCTTGATAATGGCGATCACTGAATCGGATTATACATTGCAGACCAATGTATTAGGGCAGCCGTCCGCCCCAAAAAAACACAACAAGCTTGATCTCTTCCGACATCCCGAAGCGTGCTTTGTGAGATTCGCTCGTATTTATGTGCCCTGCAAACGGGAGATTCCGTCTCTTCCTGGCCCCCAGGGAGGCGATCCGCATGAGCACGGACGGGCGCGGGCAAGCACTGGACAACGTGTTCATCGAACGACTGTGGTGGAGTGTGAAATACGAAGAAATCTATCCGAGCGACTTCGCCGACGGCATCATGGCCCGACGCGGATTGACTGGCTATTTCGGAATGTACAACACCGAACGCCGGCACCAATCTCTGGGAAAGAAAAACACCCGCCGAGATGTATTATTCTCGGAATTGAGAAGCGCCCCTATAAGAGGGCAGGAAAGGAGCGAGATATGGACGGTTGAAGCCGCATGGAATCTCAGCTTGAATCACCCGGCCATCTGTCCAGCCAATGGGGGAAGCTCACGCCGGCGCAATCGCCCGTTGGGGAGAACTCGAAATAGTCTTGCGCGGCCCACAGTGCATTCGGATAGTACCGCCCGTGCCGACGGATCCCGCCATCGCTGCTGCTCTTGAAAGGATGTTCCGGCGCACCACGCTCGGAATCCGGCCCGGCTTGGAACCGATCCGTGCATTACTGGCCGAAATCGGGAATCCCGAGCGCGCCTTCCCCTGCCTGCACGTCGCCGGAACCAACGGGAAAGGTTCCGTCTGCGCCATGGTCGAGAGCGTCCTGCGCGCGGCGGGACTGCGCACCGGACTCTACACCTCGCCCCACCTCGTCCGCTTCAACGAGCGCATCCGCGTCAACGGGCGTTCGATTCCCGACGCGGACCTGGCGGCGCGGTTGGCGCGGGTCGAGCCGGCCGCCGTACGCGTTGAGAACCGACCGGGAGCGCCCCGTCCCTGCACATTCTTTGAGCTGACCACGGCAATGGCGTTCGAGCACTTTCGCGCCGAGGCCGTGGACATCGCCGTCATTGAGGTCGGCATGGGCGGGCGCTGGGACGCGACCAACGTCATCATTCCGGTCGCCGCCGCCATCTGTGACATTGACTTCGACCACCTGCAATACCTCGGCCCGACGATCGAGGCGATTGCAAGCGAAAAGGCCGGCATCATCAAGTCCGGACGCCCGGTGGTCACCGGCATCCGGCGGCCGGATGCCGCAGAGGTCGTTGAGCGGGAAGCGCGGGCGCGAGGCGCGCCGCTGACGCGCGCGCAGGAGTCCGTGGCGATCCGGCGCACCGCGCTCGACTGGCGCGGCCAGCGGTTGAGCGTTGAAACGGCGGAGCGGCGGCTCCCGCCGTTCCGGCTGCCGCTGCTGGGGGACCATCAACTCTGGAACGCCGCTATCGCGATCGCGCTGCTCGAGCGGTTTTCGGAAGCGGCGGGATTTGAGCTTCCCGAGTCCGCATGGAAGCAGGGCCTCGAATCAGTGCGCTGGCCGGCGCGCTTGCAGGTTTTGACCGAGGATCCGCCGACCTTGCTGGACGGCGGGCACAATCCGCACGCGGCCCAGGCGCTCGCGGCGGCGCTGCGCGCGTTGGCGCCCGGCCGTCCGTCGGGACTGATCGCCGGTCTTGTGGCCGACAAAGATATCGCGGGTTTCTTCCGCGCGCTGGCGCCGGCGGTGAAGCGCGCGTGGATCGTGCCGGTACGCAGCGAACGCGCAGGTCCGACGGCCGAAGTCGCGGCAGCGGCGCGCGCGGCGGGATTGCCGGCCGCGGAGAATTCACTCGACGCCGCCCGGCGCGATGCCGTGGAATGGGCGCGTGCGGAAGGCGGCGTCGTTTGCATCGCCGGATCGCTGTACCTGGCCGGCGAGGTGTTGGCCGATGCCGTCGGAGAACAAGACCTCTATGAAATCCCAACGTCAGATCGAATTCATCGCACGCGGCGTTTGCGTGGTGGATGACCGGCTGATGCTGTGCCGGCGCAAAGGCGCCGACTACGCCTATCTGCCGGGCGGCCATATCGAATGGGGCGAAGGCGCGCGCGAGTCGCTACGCCGCGAGCTGCGAGAGGAACTGGGGCGCGCGGCGACCGTCGGCCGCTTTCTGGGCGCGGTCGAAAACCGCTACACGAAACGGTCCGGTGCCACCGTTTGCGAGATCAATCTAATTTTCGAATTCCGAATCCGCGGACTGCGCGCCGACGCGCCGCCGCTGTCCGCCGAGGATCGCATCCGCTTCGAATGGCTGCCGCGACGGCGCGTGGCACAGAGCGATCTCGAGCCGCGGCTGCTGCGCCGCTGGCTTCCCCGGGCGCTGAAGCTGCGTGCGGACGCGGCCTGGGACAGCAATTATCCGGGAGACGCGGTCCGGACATGAAGATCGCACTCGCCTGCGGCGGTACCGGAGGACATATTTTCCCAGGTCTGGCCACCGCGCATGCACTGCGCGCGCGCGGACATGAGGTCACGCTCTGGCTGTCCGGAAAGCCGGGCGAAGCGGAAGCCACCCGCGCATGGGACGGCCCCAAGATTACAGTGCGATCCGAGGGCTTGCCGTCCAAACCGTCACCGGCCGCCGTGAGCGCACTCTGGCAGTTATGGCGCGCGGCTCGCCGCTGCGGGAAACTCATGGATCGCGAACGTCCCGACGGGGTCCTGGCCATGGGCAGTTACGCCTCCGTCGGCCCGGTGTTTGCGGCGCGGCGGCGCGGCATTCCGGTCACGCTGCACGAAGCCAACGTGATTCCCGGCCGCGCCGTCCGGCTGCTGTATCGCCGCGCGGCGGCGGTGGCCGCCGTCTTCGAGGAAACGCGGTTCTATCTGCACGGCCGTGAGATTGCCGTCACCGGACTGCCGTTGCGGCCGGAAATCGCGCGGGCCGCGGCGGAGGCGCCTCCGACGCGAGCGCCCGACGCGCCGTTCACGGTCCTCGTCGTCGGCGGCAGCCGCGGCGCGCACCGGCTCAACGAACAAGTCTCCCGCGCGCTACCCGAGGCCGCCGCACGCGGACTGCGCCTGCGGACGCTGCATCTGACCGGGATAGACGACGAGTCGGACGTCCGCGAGCATTACCGCGCGCAGGGACTGCCCGCCGATGTGCGCGCCTTCCGGCATGACATGGCGGCGGCCTATCGTCAGGCGGATCTGGCCATCTGCCGCGCCGGCGCCGCGACCTGCGCCGAGCTGCTGGCTTTCGGTCTTCCGGCGCTGCTGATCCCCTACCCCTACGCCATCCGCCGGCATCAACTGGCAAACGCCCGATCGATGGAGAGGATGGGCGCCGCGGACCTGGTCGAAGAGAACGACCTGGAAAGCGAATGGCTGGCGCAGTATGTCGTCGGCGTCGCCCGCGCGCCCGACCGGCTGGCGCGGATGCGGGCCGCCGCGCTGAAGCATGCCCGGCTGGACGCCGCCGGAGCGCTGGCCAAGGTCGTAGAGCAAACCCTGCATGCGCGCGCCGTCTGAACTGGAAGCGGTCTATGCGCAGGCCGTCGCGCGACTGCGCGGCGCGCCGGGCTCGGCGCACCTGATGGGTATCGGCGGCGTGGGCGTGGCCGGTCTGGCGCCGCTGCTGCAGGCGCGTGGCTGGCGCATCAGCGGGTGCGATCTCGGCGACAACCGGATCACGCAATGGCTCGCGGGCCGCGGCGTCGCGGTCGCGCGCGGCCACGACCCGCGGCATCTGGACCGCGAATTGGGCTGGCTGATCCGCAGCTCCGCCGTGCCCGCGGACCATCCCGAGGTCCTCGCGGCGCGGACGCAAGGCGCCTTCGTCTGCGCCCGGGGTGTCGCGCTCGCGGCGTTGGTGCGCGACGCGCGCTCCGTCGCCGTCGGCGGCACGCACGGCAAGACCACGACGACGGCGATGATCGCACAGATCGCGCAACAGACCGATCCGGCGGCCGGCTGGGCGATCGGCGGCGAAGTGCGCGGCGAAGACGGCGTCGCGTCGGCGCCGGCCTCCGGCGGCACCCTCGTCGTGGAAGCCGACGAAAGCGACGGCACGCTCGCGCTCTATGCGCCGACCGTCGGGGTGGTCACGAACATCGACTTCGACCACATGGAACATTTCGCCGGCGAACCGGAGTTCTTCGCGGTCTTTCGTGCATTTGCCGGGCGGGTGCGCGAGCGGCTGATTTTCGGGGCGGACGACGTGCGAGCGCGGGAAATCGCGGGCGTTGTCCCGGGCGCCTGGGGCTGCGGCCTCGCCGCCGATGCGGTCGTGCGGGGCGAGCGCGTCGAGAGCGACCCGCCGGGGTTCGCCTTCGACGCCTGGGTCGAGGGCCGCCGGATGGGGCGCGTCCGCCTGCCCGTCCCGGGCCTGCACAATGTGCGCAACGCGTTGACCGCGCTCGGCGCGGCGACGGCCATGGGTTGGCCCTTCGAGGCCGCGCGCGCGGCGCTCGCGTCGTTTCGCCCGGCGCGGCGGCGGCTGGAACCGGTGTTTGTGGGCGGCGATGTGCGCGTCTTTTCCGACTATGCCCACCATCCGACGGAAATACGGGCCCTGCTCGATTCCGTGCGCGACTTCGGCCATCGCCGGCTGCTGGTTTTCTTCCAACCGCACCGCTACACCCGCACGCGCGCGCTCGGTCCGAGCTTCCCGCCGGCGTTTGACCGCGCCGATTGTGTCTGGCTCCTGCCGGTCTACGCCGCATCCGAAACCCCGCTGGAGGGCGGGACTTCGGAGGACCTCCGGCGCCATTTCGAGACGCGCGGCCGCCCGCCGGTGCGGCCCGTCGGTTCGTTGGACGAAGCGTGGGGGGAACTGCGAAGCGCCCTGCGTCCGGGCGATCTGGCGCTCATCGTCGGCGCGGGCGATATCGAGCGGCTGGCTGCGAGAGCCGCGGCCGAACTGCGGTGAGCGCAGCGGGCGGCGCGTGCTATTCCGGCTGCACGAGGCGTGCGAATGCCGTATATTGTCGGACCTCGCGCGGGTATCTTACAGGTGCGCCATGATCGCCATGATAGACAACTACGATTCGTTCACCTACAACCTCGTCCAGTATTTGGCCGAGCTCGGCGCCGAAGTGCGGGTCTTTCGGAACGATGTTCTCACCGTTGCAGAGCTGCGCGCGCTTCGCCCCGAGCGGATCGTCATCAGCCCCGGCCCCGGCACGCCCCGGGACGCGGGCATTTCCTGCGCCGTAATCCGGGAGCTGGGCGCGGAGATTCCGCTATTGGGCGTCTGCCTCGGCCACCAGTGCATCGGCGAGGTTTTCGGCGGCCGCGTCGTGCGCGCCGAGCGGCTGATGCACGGGAAGACGTCGCCGATCCATCACCGCGGCGAGAGCGTGCTGCGCGGCCTGCCCAATCCTTTCGAGGCGACCCGCTACCATTCGCTATTGGTCGAGCGCGCCTCGCTGCCGGCGGAGCTGGCCGTCACGGCCGAAACCGCCGAAGGCGAAATCATGGGCCTGCAACATCGCGGACGCCCGATTCATGGGGTGCAGTTCCATCCCGAATCCATCCTGACCGAGGGCGGGAAGACCCTCCTCGCGAACTTCCTGGAGCTGTGAACGGCGCCACGCCAGAGCGCGAGCAGACCGCCGGCGAAGAACTGGCCAACGCGCTGACCCACGGCGTCGGGTTGCTGCTGAGCGTCACGGCGTTGACGCTGATGGTGGTCTTCGCGGCGTTCCGGCGCGACGCCTGGATCATCGTGGCCTGCTCCGTGTACGGCGCGACGATGATCCTGCTGTACCTGGCCTCGACCTTCTATCATGGCGCGCGGCCGGGCCGCGCCAAGGCGGTGTGGAACATTCTCGACCACGGAGCGATCTATCTGCTGGTCGCTGGCACGTACACGCCGTTCACGCTCGGACCGCTGCGCAACGCCGGAGGCTGGGGTTGGGGGCTGTTCGGGGCGATCTGGGGGCTCGCCCTTGCGGGCATCGTGTTCCAGTCATTCCACATTCACCGATTCCGCGTGCTGTCCGTTCTCAGTTACCTCGGCATGGGCTGGCTGGCGGCGGCGGCGATCCGCCCCCTGTGGCGGCACCTCGGCCCGTGGGGCGTATTCTGGATCGGACTGGGGGGCGTCTTCTACAGCTTCGGCATCGCGTTCTACCTCTGGAAGCGCTTGCGGTTTGCTCATGCGATCTGGCACCTGTTCGTGCTGGCCGGCAGTCTCGCGCACTTCCTGGGCGTGCTGCTGCACGTCGTGCTCGCGACGCCGTGAAGCGACAGCGGCGGGACGCGTCTGCAGGGCCGGCCGCGCTTTCCACCGACGACAGTGCGAAGAGTCTCACCGCCCCCTCTGTTGCTGCGCGGAAATCAGCGCCCGGCGAGTTCTCGACGGGGCGCGGCCTCAGCGCGCGGGGCCGGCGAGAATCTCCTCTACGGTGCGGCGCAACGCGCCGGACTTCGCGCGCACGAGCGCGGCGGCGCGCTCGCCGAGCGCGGCGCGCGCCGTGCCATCGGTCAACAAAGCCATCAGTCGGTCCCGCCATTCGTCCGCAGAACGGATTTCGATCACGGCGTCCGCGGCCCGGAAGTCTTCCATCACCGACGCAAAGTTCTCCATGTTCGGGCCGACGAGAACCGCTTTGCCGAGCGCCGCCGGCTCGATGGGATTCTGTCCGCCATGCTGCGTCAGGCTCTTGCCGATGAAGACGACATCGGCCGCCGCGTAGAAATCCTTGAGTTCGCCGGTGGTATCCAGCAGCAACACGTCGGGTGGCGCGGCGGGCGGCGGCGCCCGGGGATCCAGCGCGCTGCGGCGGAGGGCGCGCCATCCGCGGCGCTGAATTTCGTTGAGAATTTCGCCGGCACGCTCGACATGGCGCGGCGCAAGAACGAAGCCGAGACCGGGCACCTGCGCGCGCGCGGCCGCATGAACGTCGAGCGCCGCGGCCTCCTCGCCGGGCCAGGTGGAGCCGGCGAGCCACAGCGGGACGTTTTCGGTGAAGCCGGCGGCGCGCAAAATCAAACGCGCGCGCTCGCGGCCGGCCTCGCTGCCGGCGGCCAATTCATACTTGGCGCTGCCCATCACGCGGAGGCGGTCCGGAGGCGCTCCGAGCGCGGCCAGGCGGTCCCGGTCGGACTCGGTCTGGACGAAAAGTCGCTCGAACCGCGGAAGCAGGCGGCGGGTCAGGAACCGCACCTGCCGATAGCCGCGAAAGGACAAATCCGAAATGCGGCCGTTGACGAGGTACACGGGTATGCCATCGCGCGCGGCGTGCCGGATCAGGTTCGGCCACAGCTCGCATTCGATCAGCACCAGCGCCGCGGGATGCGCCCAGCGGAAGACCCGCCGCAGAATCGGCGGGAAGTCGAGCGGGAAATACACCAGCACATCCGGCGGCCGCACGCGGGCGCGGGCTATGGCATGGGCGGTGGACGTGTTCGTAGTCAGCAGAAAACGCGTCTCCGGCCGATGGCGGCGCCACTCTTCCATGAGTCCGAACGCGACCGCGATCTCACCGACGCTGACCGCATGCACCCAGATGCGGCCACCGGGGGCCAGGGCCGCGCGCACGTCGGGGCGATACCGTCCGAACCGCTGGAGAAAATCCCGGCGGTATCCTCCGCGGCGCCGCATCCGCAGCAAGTAATGCGGCAGCAGTATCAAGAAGGCCGCCGTAAAAAAGACGTTGTAGATGAACCAGATCATGCGATCGAAACGCCGCGCCCTATACTTGTATCCGATCGCAGGCGGCGGCAATCCAATAGTGGCCGCGGGCCGATCGGAGGCTCGGGCATCCCTCAGGCTGTGGGACGCGAAGCGGATTACGGCCGCACCATAGGCACGAACCGCACGGGCATCACATCGCGCTCGCGGAGGGCGCCGCCGAGATCCTTCTCGATGAGTTTCAGCGATTGAACGGCGTCCTCCGGGCCGACCGGCACGACCAGGCGGCCGCCCGGTTTCAGCTGATCGATCAGCGCGGACGGCACCTCGTCGGGCGCCGCCGTGACGACGATGACGTCGAACGGCGCGTGCTCCGGCCAACCTTGGTAGCCGTCGCCAGCGCGCACCAGGACATTCGTATAGCCCAGCCGATCGAGCCGCGCACGGGCGGACTCCGCCAGATCGGGCAGGATCTCGATCGTGTACACCCGGCGTGCCAGCCTCGCGAGAATGGCCGCCTGGTAGCCGGACCCGGTGCCGATCTCCAGCGCAATGTCGTCGGGGCCGACCTTCGCCAGCTCGGTCATGGCGGCGACGATGTACGGCTGGGAGATGGTCTGGCCGCCGCCGATCGGCAGCGGCCGGTCGTCGTAGGCGTGCCGCCGCAGCGCAGGCGGCACAAATTCGTGGCGCGGCACTTCGCCCATGGCCCGCAGTACCCGCTCGTCGCGCACGCCGCGGCCTGCGAGATGCTCCCGGATCATGCGTGCACGCGCGGACTCCAGTTCCCCCTCCGGCCCGCGCGGCGCGCACGCCACGGTCCAGCCCCCCAACAAGGCCGCGGTCACGGCCGCGGCCGCATTCCCTGTTGCATTCATGGCCCAAGCCTCCATAATGCGGCCATAGCATGAACATCCTCATTGTGGTGAGCAATCCGAAAGATTGGCTCTTTGAGGTTTCCGGCGTTCAGGTCGTCACCGCCCAAACCTACCTGACCGATCCCCAGTACTCGGCGGGCAGCACCGCGCGCGTCTTCAACCTGTGCCGGTCGTATCGCTACCAGAGCCTCGGTTACTACGTCTCGCTGCTGGCGGCCGCCCGCGGGCACACTCCGATCCCGAGCGTGACGACGATCCAGGACCTGAAGTCCATGAGCGTCATCCGGGCCGTCTCCGACGACCTCGATGAGCTGATCCAGGAAAGCCTCGCGGCCATCCAGTCGGGCGTCTTCACGCTCAGCATCTACTTCGGCGGTAATATGGCGAAGCGCCACGCGCGCCTGTCGCTGGCGCTCTTCAATCTGTTCCAGGCGCCGTTTCTGCGGGCCCACTTCGCGCACGACCGCGAGGAGGGCTGGCAGTTGCGCAGTATCCGGCCCATTGCCGCCAGCGAAATCCCCGCGTCCCACCGTCCCTTTGTCGTACAACAGGCCTCGGCGTACTTCTCGCGCCGGCACTTCCATGTGCGGCGCCGCAGCGTGCCCCGCTACAGCCTGGCGATCCTCTACGACCCGGATGCCAAAGATCGCCCGTCGGACCCCGCCGCGATCCAGAAGTTTGAACGGGCGGCCGAGCGGTTGCGGCTGGAGACCGAAGTGATCTCGCGCGACGACTTTGCCCGGCTGGCCGAGTTCGACGCGCTGTTTCTTCGCGAAACCACCAGCGTGATGCACCACACCTACCGCTTTGCGCGGCGCGCCGAGGCGGAGGGCCTCGTGGTCATTGACGATCCGCTCTCGATCCTGCGCTGCACGAACAAGGTCTACCTGGCCGAGTTACTGGACCGCCATGGCGTCCCGACGCCGCGCACGATCATTGTCAACAAGGACAACGTCGACCGCATTATCGGCGAACTCGGCGTGCCAGTCGTGCTGAAGCAGCCGGACAGCTCCTTCTCGCAGGGCGTGGTCAAGGCGGATAATGAGCAGGAACTTCAGCGCCTCGTGGAGGAACTGCTGGACAAGTCCGAACTGATCGTGGCGCAGGAGTTCATCGCGACGCCGTTCGACTGGCGGATCGGCATCCTCGACCGCACGCCGATCTACGCCTGCAAATATTTCATGGCTCGCCGGCACTGGCAGGTGATCAACCGCAACGGCGAAACGACCGACGAAGGCGAACACGAGACGCTGCCGGTCGAGCTGGCCCCGACAACGGTCGTCTCCACGGCCCTGCGAGCCGCGAACCTGATCGGCAACGGCCTGTACGGCGTGGACCTCAAGCAGGTGGGCCGGCAGTGCTACGTGATCGAGGTGAACGACAACCCCAGCATCGAAACGGGCGTCGAAGACAAAATCTTGAAGGGCGAATTGTATACGCGCATCATGTCCGTATTTCTGCGCCGCATCGAGCAGCGGAAGTTCGCGTGGTCGCCCTAGGCCGCCGCCGGTCCTCGGTGCCGGCGAAACAAGGAAGCGGTGTTTGACGTCGTCAAACTACGGGGGAACATAGCTATGCGCATTCGGGGTTCGCCATCCAGAGTTCTGGCACTGAGCGCGGCCGTCAGCGGTCTGGCGCTGATTCGATGCGCCCATGGGCAGACTGCCGTGGCGCCGGAAACACCATCGCTGTATGCCCTCTACGGCTGGGCCGGCACCTATGTGAAGTACGCCGATGATGTCCAGCAACTCGGGATTCGGTGGGTTCGCGCCGGCGGCTGGCACCGACGGGATGACGCCGACCAGGCCGCGCTGCTGGCGGCCCGCCATGGCATCGTCCTTACACCGACGCTCCTGCTGCAGGATATCTCCTATGGGAAGACCCTGCCGGTTGAGGAAGCCCTTCTCCGCTGGCGTGCGCTGGTGCGCGAGAACGTCCTCCGCTACGGACCTAACGGCGAACTCTGGAAGGAGCATCCGAACGCGCCGGCCCTTCCGATCCGCCACTGGCAGGTTTGGAATGAACCGAACATAGATTTTCTGACGCCGACCGAGCCCATGCTGCGGACGGAATTGTATGCGCGATTACTGACCGCTGCCGCCGAGGTGATCCGGGAGCTGGATCCCGGGGCAACGATCGTAGCCTTCAACACGGCCAGCGGCACCCCCGACCGTGGCCAGGCGCTGAAAGCCGACGGCATGTTTGAACGGCTCCGGTACATCGGCTGGCGAAAGTTCATCCGCGACGTGGCGGCCGCCACGGGCCCGACGGTGTTCGATGCCGTCGGCATCCACCCGTATACGCAACCGGAGAGTCCCGAGAACGGCGGCGTCGTCGGAGGTTTGCGAATGCTCGAGGAGGTCGCGAAGGAATTCGGCTTCGCCGGAAAGCCCGTCTGGTTCACCGAAATCGGGTGGCCGCTGGAGTACCCGAACCGCAAGCAGGTGCGGGATGAGCGGCAACAGGCCTGCTTTCTGATCCGCCTATTTGGGATTTCGGCGGCGCACGGCGTGGCCCAAGTGCAAGTCATGTACATGGAGGACATCGTTTACAGCAAGGACAACACGCGCCGCGCCTTCGGAATGTTCCTGCGACCGGGTGTCTGGCGCGAACAGGCGAAAGCCTTGCGCGTCATGCTTCGATTGCTGCCTGAACCCCGGGAGGGCGCGAAGATACTGTCCGAGGAGTCGAATGGGGTTTTCGCCTATGAACTGCCGGGCGTTGACGGGCGTCCGGTACTGATGGCCTGGAACGCGGGCGACGGCACCGTGGTCCGAGAATTCCCCGCGCCAAAGGGACCGCTGACCCGTGTAGACATGCTGGGCAACGTAACTGCTGTGACTGCAGAAAACGGGACGCTTCGCCTGTCGCTGGATGAGGCCCCCGTGTATATCGTCCGCGCCGACGCGGCCGAGGTGCAACGATGGCTGAAATGACGCCGCGGCCGTTGTCCTGGCGCGCCTGAGCGCGCAACGGTCGGTCCGTCCGCGGTAGAGGGATTTCCGGGTTGTTGATGATCGCCGTCTGCGCCAGTGGCTGCGCTACGGAGGCAGCGCCATCCGCCCGCGGCCCGGAAGGCGCGCAGGCGCCAAAGGAAAGTCCAAACAGGAAAGACGCCGGACCGCGCAAGGTCATCATCGGAACGTGCGCGTATTCCTTGTAGGGGGGAGTATCCGGGCTGGAGATACGCCTTCAGCAGCTCGGGGGACTGATCGTCCGAATGGCCGCGGAATCCCGCCGACGCTACGGCCGGAGTATTGACATCGCAGCGCTCCCCGAGGTTGCGGTCACCGGCGGACGCCCGCTGGGGCCGGCAGGATCCCTCCCATTCGATGGCGCTGTGCGAGAATTCTTCGCCGCCAAGGCCCGCGAACACCGCTGCTACATCGTTGTGCCGATGGGAGTGATCCTGATCGAGGACGGGAAGCCGCAGACCTTCAACATCTGCGCGCTGATGGACCGTCAGGGTCGGCTCGCCGGAATCTACAAGAAGGTACACGTGGTAGCGGCGTACGATGCTGACGTACTGGAAGGAGGCACGACGCCCGGCCGCGATTTTCCCGTCTTCGCGTGCGATTTCGGAAAAGTGGGAATCCAAATCTGCTTTGACATCCACTACGACGACGGCGCCGAAGCCTTTGCCACCGACCGGGCGGCCATC
>CAYLTB010000080.1:0-14421 GCA_964386675.1 uncultured Verrucomicrobiota bacterium | reverse complement strand
GCACGCCGGAAGGCCGCGAGTACTTCGCCTACGGCGGCGATTTCGGCGACCAGCCGAACGACGGCAACTTTGTGATTGACGGACTCGTGTTCTCGGACGGCCGGCCAACGCCCGGCCTGATCGAGTACAAGAAGGTCATCGAGCCGGCGCAGGTCGAGTGGGCCGATGCGGCCGGCGGCCGATTGCGCATCGTCAACCGCCACGATTTCCTGTCGCTGGAACACCTCGATGCGACGTGGACGGTGACGGTGGGCGAACGCCTCGTGCAGACGGGTCAACTGGGACGTCTGAAGATTGCCGCGGGCAAGGCGAAGGAGGTCTCGCTGCCCCCCTTCGACCCGGTGTCCGTCGCGCCGGGCGTCGAGGCCTGGCTGCGGGTGACCTTCACCCTCGCCGCGGACACCGCCTGGGCGCCCCGGGGGCACGTGGTGGCCTGGTCCCAACTGCCGTATCCGACCCGGCCGACGCGTCCCGCGCGGCGGGCGCCGCGGTGTCCCGCCGCCTCACCGCCCATCCTGGCGCGGGAGAGCCCGACGGAGTGGCAGTTGCGCGCGGGCGATGCGGCATGGGTCTTCGACCGCATTCGCGGCCGACTCGTGCGATGGTCGGCCGCCGGCCGGGAACTGCTATGGGCCGGACCGCGGTTGACGTTTTGGCGCGCACCCATTGACAATGAACGCGTCGGCGGCCAGGGCTCCAAGGTCTGGTCGGCATGGACGGGAGCCCGGCTGAATGCGCTGCAGCACCGGATTGACGAGGTCCGTCTGGACCCGACCGACGACAACGCGCTCGCCGTGACGGTGCGCGCGCGGATCGCGCCGCCGGTGGGCGTCATCGGATACCGCTGTGAATACCGCCACCACTTTGCCGGCGACGGCACGATGACGCTGGCCGTCTGCGGCGAGCCGGAAGGCCCGTGGCCGGAGATGCTCCCGCGCATCGGCGTGGAGTTGACGCTGCCGAACGACCTCGATTTCGTGAAGTGGTACGGGCGCGGACCCGGCGAATGCTACGCGGACAGCCTCCAGGCCAATCCGGTGGGCGTCTACGCCGCACGCGTCGCCGACCTCTTCACCAACTACGTCCGACCGCAGGAAAACGGCAATCGCTGCGACGTGCGCTGGGTGCGGCTGACCGACCCGCGCGGCGCAGGACTCGAAGCGGCGGGCGCCGAGCGGCTGAACTTCAGCGCGCACCGCTTCACCGCCGACGATTTGGCCCGCGCGACGCACACCTACGAGCTGACCGAACGCCACGGCATCACGCTGCACCTCGACCACCGGCAGAACGGCCTCGGCAGCGCGAGTTGCGGGCCCGCGCTGGCGCCGGCCTATCGGCTGACGCCGACGCCGTTCCGGTTCGAGATCCGTTTCCATCCGGTGAACTGACACGGCCCGTGCTACCCTCGTGAAGGAACTGCGAATCGTGCACATGCAAAGCGATGCCAAACCGCGGGTCGTACTGGGCTGCATGACGTTCGGCGGACAGGTAGACGAGGCGACCGCCGACCGCATGGTGGGCCTGTTTCTCGACGCAGGCCATCGGGAAATCGACACCGCCCACATCTACGGCGAAGGGGGGGCGGAAGAAATCCTCGGCCGGATCCTGACGCCGGCGCGCCGCGAGAAAATCTTGCTCGCCACGAAGGCGCATCCCGGCAACGGCGGCGGCCTCGCGCCGGACCGACTGACCGAAAACCTGCGGCTCTCGCTCCGGCGACTGCGCTGCGAGCGCGTGGATATCTTCTATCTGCACGCGCCCGACGTCGCCACCCCGATCGAGTCGACGCTCGAGGCGTGCGCCCGGCTGCATCGCGAAGGGGCCTATGGAGAGCTGGCCCTGAGCAACTATCCGGCCTGGGCGGTCGCGGACATCCGACATCTGGCCCCGGCGCTCGGCGCGCCGGCGCCCCGTCTGTACCAGGGGATGTACAACGCCGTCACACGCGACGTGGAGCGCGAACTCCTGCCGTGCCTGCGTCGCTTCGGACAGCGGTTCTACGCCTACAATCCGCTGGCCGGCGGATTGTTGAGCGGACGGTACCGGCGGATGGAGGACCTCCCGGAGACGGGCCGATTCCATGCGTTCGCTTTCTACCGCGACCGCTACTGGACCGGCGCCCACTTCAACGCCCTGGAGCGCATCCGCGCCGCGTGTGATGCGGCGGGGCTCCCGATGGCCGCGGCAGCGCTGCGCTGGGCCGTCCACCATTCGGGGATGGCGGGCTTCGGGCAGGACGCCGTCATCCTCGGCGCCAGCTCTGCGACGCACCTCGAGGCGAACCTCGCCGCCTGCGCGGACGGACCGCTGCCGGCGGAGGTGGTCGTCGCGCTCGACGCCGCCTGGTCCGTCGCGCGCCCCGCCTGTCCGAAATACTTTCGCCCGTAACGCCATCCGGCGGTGTCCAAGGCTTGGAAGGCAAAACCGGGCCGTTTTCCAAGCCTTGGAAGAGAGGCGCCGCGAGACCGGGGCTCGCCCTCCCCCGCGGGGCCGGGATCGGTCCTCGCGATCCGAACGCCTCAAATGTCGTAAATCCGCCCCTCGCGGAACGCGGCCCAGGCAGTCTCGAACCAATGGTCACCCTCCGGGATGGGCCGACGCGGAACCCAGGCGTGACGGATCGCGCCGTCCTCCGCAACCGTCGTTTCCAGCACCCGGTTGCGAAAGCTCTCGTCCTCGGCGGCATATCGCCAGGCGTCGCCGAGCTTCGGGTGCGCCGGCCGCCCGTTCGCATCCATCACCATGGCCGACCCGCGGCTGCCGACGCCGCTGTTGACCTGGAAGCGCACGGCATCGAGGTAGACCCAATGGGCGAAGCAAAGCTGCCGGTTGCGCAGTGCCTCGGCCGCCTCGCCCGCGCCGAAGGCGCACCCTTCGGCTTGCAGGCGTTCCCACTGTTGCCGGGCTTCCGCCACGGCGCGGTCCAGCTCCTCCCGCGCGCGGATATGCGCGGCGGCCCGGCTCATGCGCGCCTGGAACGCCTCGCGGTCCGCCCGCCAGGAGGTCTTCGCCGCCGCGCAGCGGCGCAGCCACTCCGCCAGGGCGGTTGCGCGGCTTCGCGCAGACGCGGCGGAACGGGCCGCGTCCAAGTCCGCCGCCGCGCACCGCGCCGCGATGTACTCGGCGGCCCGCAGGGATCCGACCTGTCCGGCGTTCAGCGCCGAACCGCCGGGCCGATAGACGCCATGAGAGCCGTTGACCTCGCCAACCGGGAACAGCCGCGCCAGGTTCAGCGATCGCCACCAGGCGTCGCCGGCCAGTCCGCCGTTGTTGTGCTGGGCGCACACCGCAATCTCCAGCGGTTCGCGCTCGAGGTCAATGCCATGGTCCCGGTACAGCTCGATCGCGCCCGGATTCATCTGCTTGAGGCGGAGGAAGGGCGTGTCCTGCAGCGCCCGGGACTTCTCCAGGTAGGTCCTCGCCTCTTCGCTCAGGGCCGCAAACGAGAATCCCTCCGGATTTCGCCGGAAATCCAGAAACACGCGCCGGCCTTTCTGCACCGTCTCGATGTAGACCAAGATATCGATCAGCGATGAACCGTCGATCTTGCGCGGGTCGAACGGCCATTGATAGCCCTTGAGGAACACCATCGAGTTCTGCCGGCCGGGATCCGAATAGACGTCCCGCAGAAACTCGCGGGGATCGCTCCGGCCGTCCGCCTGCGTGCTGATGAACGCCGGAATGACCTGCATGTAGGTTCCGCTGACGTTCCAGCGGAAACGGATCGAGGCCATGCCGTACTGCGATTCCGGAAGGCTTTGCGCCCGCGCGCCCGCCATCAAAGCCAGGCCGATCGCGCCCGTGTGCACCGGGGGATACACACTGGTTTGGTACAGGCCGCCGGGACCGCCAACCGCGAAAACCACGTTGTCGGCCAGGCAAGCCTCGAAGCGGCCGCCGGAGTCCAGCGCGAGGATGCCGGCCGCCCTCCGCGATCCGTTCTGCTCAACCGTCAGCATTTCGACCGCCACGCGGCCCTCTCGCACCGGGATCTCCCGGCGGCGCACCTCGCGAATCAGCGCCCGGCACATTTCGCGGGAGGTGTAGGGGCCGATCGAGGTCGCCCGCTGGCGCGGATCGTGGTCGGTCTTGTATCCGACGAACTGGCCGTACGGATCGCGCGGAAAGGGAACGCCGAGGTTGACCAGGTTCAGAAACGCGCGCGCGGAGTTGGCCGCTTCGGCGAGCGCCAGATCGCCATGCATCGAGTTTCCGGCAAAGAAGGTGTCCGCAAGCAGCCGCGGCGCATCGGCGTCCGCGCCGCACAAGGACAGCTTGTAATAGGTCTGCTTGTCGCTGCCGGTATTGATCGAGGTGCCCATCTCCAGCCCCTCGGTCACGATGAGCACATCCTCAATCCCGTTGAGACGCAACTGAACGGCCGCGTTGAGGCCGGCGGCGCCGCTGCCCAGCACGAGCGTATGGACGCGGGTGCAGGAGAGGGTGTCGCCATTCTCGAGTTGAAGTGCGGTGGTATTCATGTCGAAGGGCGTCCTGGGCGCCGGGTTTGTGAAGCGGATTGCAATTTCGGGAGTCTCGTTGGGGTTTCGTCAGACAGGGTTCCGAGCATCCGGCGGAGCGTTCGGGCTGGTCGGCAATTCCGGGCCTGAACCTCCAACATCAGAAATCCTAGAGCCGGGGAATCGTCAACCCGCCATCCACCATGACGACCTGGCCCGTGGAATAGGCTAGGTCCCCGCGCGCGAGCGCGGCGGCAGCGCGGCCGATATCATCGGGTTGACCCCATCGCCGCTGGATGCACAGCCCCTCGGCGATCAACTTGTCGTACTTCTCTTTGACGCCGGCCGTCATATCTGTGGCGATCACGCCGGGCCGGATCTCATAAACGGGGATGTCGAACTCGCCGAGTCGCGCGGCCCACAGCCGGGTCGCCATGCTGACGCCGGCCTTGGAGATGCAATACTCGCCGCGGCTGGTCGAGGCCACCGTGGCCGAGATGGACGAAATATTGATGATGCACCCGCGCCAGCCGGCATCCCGCTGCTTCTGCTCGATCATCCAGCGCGCGACGGCCTGGGTCAGAAAATACGGCCCCTGCAGATTGATTTTCATCACCCACTCGTAGCTGTCCTCGGCGGCGTCGAGAATATCCGCGCGCACCTTGGGCGCGACGCCGGCATTGTTGACGAGCACGTGCAGCCCGCCAAACCGCTCCCGGAGGGCCTCCAGCGCTTTACGGCGGTCTTCGCGGGAAGTCACATCGCCCCGGAAATAATGAACGGCGGCGCCCGATTCCTGCAGCATCCGCAGATTCTCTGCGACCGTCTCCATCGGCAGCACATCGAGGATGGCAATGTCCATCCCGTCCGCGGCCAGCGCCCGCGCGATTCCGAGACCGATTCCCCTCCCCGCACCCGTGACCAATGCGACTCTTCGGCTCACCCCAATAACTCCTTTTCTCCATAGGGCTGCAGTCCGCGCGGCGGACCCAGCACTGCTTGATAGATCACAGCACGGCTCCACGCGCCGCGCCCGCGCGGCAGCGCCGTCCTACGCCGCATTCGTGAGGGTCCGCCGGCCGAAAATGTGACGGATCGGAACGGCTGCACTGCCGCCATCGGCACTGCCGCCATCGACACCGTCCCCATCGCCGGCGCCGTCCGATCCTCCAGAAGGGTGACCTGTGTAGGAGTTTCTGCCGGGACGGCGGCCGGTGTCGAATCGGGAGGCGGCAACGGAACCGCATCCGCGGCGGGCGCGACGGGATGTCGCTTTCTCCACGCCTTTCCCCCCCTGCCGGTCGTCGGCGCCGCGGTTGCCGCCATCGGCGGTCTCGCCCGCGCCGGCGGCGAAATCGGCGGCGGAGCGGCCGCCGGTCTAGGTTCGGCCGGCGCGCCGCTCAGTTCCCGCAGAAAACGGCGTAGCTCTTCTTCGGGATCCAGGGCCGGCGGTCGGCCGCGGTCGGCCGATTCCGGGACATCGCGGTGGAACGGCGGCAGCTCCGGCGGCTTCGCAGGCTTGTTCTTTCGGGCGCTCCGAGCCGCGATCTGGACAATGACCCAGACGATCGCCAGCACGATATAGATGACATTCTCCATCGCGCTATCCGCCGTAATCCAGCCGCTCATAGGTCAGGGTCATCCGGCGATGCCGGGCCGGGTCAGGTCGTGTGCCGCTCTCCGCCGGCTTTCTCCTCGCCGCCCGCGATGGATTCGCGCATGGCGGTGTCCGCCATGATGTTCTGCATGCGGTAGAAATCCATGACGCCCAACTTGCCCTCACGGAACGCCTGCGCGATGGCCAGCGGCACCTCGGCCTGCGCCGCGATGACCTTGGCCTGCATTTCCTGAACGCGCGCGCGCATTTCCTGCTCGGCGGCAATCGCGGTGGCGCGGCGACCTTCCGCTTCCGCCTGACGCATCTTCTTGTCCGCCTCGGCGCGCTCGGTCTCCAACAGGGCGCCCACGTTCGCGACCTCGCGCGCGCCGCTGACGCCGGCGACGCTGACGTCGGCGATATCAATCGAGACGATTTCGAAAGCCGTCTGCGAATCCAGGCCGCTGTCGAGCACTTTGCGGCTAATGTGGTCCGGATTCTCCAGGACTGACTTGTAGGACGGCGACGAGCCGATCGCGCTGACGATCCCCTGCCCCACGCGGGCGATGATCGTGTCCTCGGTTGCGCCGCCGACCAGCCGCGCCAGGTTGGCGCGCACCGTCACGCGCGCCTTGACCAGCAGCCGAATGCCGTCCTTGGCGACCGCGTCGAGCATGGTGGTGCCCTTGCTCGGATCCGGGCAATCAATGACCTTCGGATTGACGCTCGTGCGCACGGCGTCATAGACATCGCGTCCCGCCAGGTCAATCGCCGCGGCGCGCTGGAAGCTCAAATCGATATTGGCCTTGTCGGCCGCAATCAGCGCCTGAACGACATTGATCACATTGCCGCCGGCCAGAAAATGCGCTTCCAGCGGGTCGGTGGCAATATCGAGCCCGGCCTTCACCGCCCGAATGCGCGCATCCACAATCAGCGTCGGCGGAATACCGCGCAGCTTCATGCCGAGCAGATTGAACAGCGAAACCTTGGCCCCGGACATCAAAGACCGGACCCAGAGCTTCAGAAAATAGAAAAAGATGCCAACGACCACGATCGCGGCAATCGCGGCGACAAGCGACAGAATCATCATAAAGGTTGGCATGGTCCTGACTCCTCCGAATTACCGGGGTTGAAACGCTAGATCCGTGAGCATCCTAGCGACATGCCACTCCGGGAGCAAACGAAAATCCCGCCTTTCGCGCAACGGCGCCGCCGGCGGCTTCGGCGAGGCGGAGCGGTCCGCCGAGGGTCGAAGTTGCCCGGCGCATGGCCAACGGCTATAGTGCGGTTGGGCATGGCGATGCCTACGGCGGGGAGTATGGGATGAAGAACTGGCTACGACGTTGGGGCGCGGGAGCGGTGGCGGTCGGATGGGCGTTCCAGTTTCAATGCGCACCTTCGCGCGCCCATGATCCGGCCTCGGCGCCCCGCGACGAGGCCTACCGCTCCATGCTGCTGCTGACCCGCGCGATGGAGATCGTCCGCCGCAGCTATGTGGACGAGGAAAAGACGGCCTACACGAACCTGGTGCAGGGTGCCCTGCGCGGAATGCTCGGCGCCCTGGATGAGCACAGCTCATTCCTGGATCAGCGAAACTTCGTTGCAATGCAGGACGACACGGTCGGCCGCTTCGGCGGCGTCGGTATCGTCATCGGCCTGCGCGAAGGTGCGCTCACGGTCATTGCACCCATCGAGGACACGCCCGCGTTCCGCGCCGGCATTCTGGCAAGCGATCGCATTGTCGAGATTGACGGTGCGCCGACCGAAGGGATGGACGTCGAGGCGGCGTCGGGGCGGCTGCGCGGGGAACCGGGAACCAAAGTCACAATCAAGGTAGTTCGCGCGCGGACGCGCGAGGTCAAGGTCTTCGAGCTGGTCCGCGCCGTGATTGACGTCGCCACGGTCAAGGATGCCCGCGTGTTCGACGACGGCATTGCCTACGTGCGGATCGTCCAGTTCAACGAACGCACGGCGGCGGCCCTGGACGCCCAGCTCAAGGCCTGGGCCGCGGCCCCCGCCCCGCCCCGTGCGCTGATCCTGGACTTGCGCAACAATCCCGGCGGCCTGCTGCGTTCCGCCATTGATGTCGCGCAGCAATTCCTCCGGCCGGGCCAGATCGTCGTTTCCACGCAGGGTCGCGAGGCCAGCGCCCGGCAGGTATATGTCGCCCGGAATCCGACCCGCCCGGTGACCTGGCCGATGGCCGTGCTCGTCAATGGCGGCAGCGCCAGCGCCTCGGAGATCGTGGCCGGCGCGCTCAAGGACCATCGGCGCGCCGTGTTGGTCGGGGAAAAGACGTTTGGAAAGGGATCGGTGCAGACGATAGTGCCGATGGAGGAAGGCACGGCGCTGCGACTGACGACAGCGCGCTACCAGACGCCCAACCGCGTCACGATCCACGGTTACGGCATCGAGCCGGACATCCTCGTCCCCCTGGCCCCGGAGGTCTGGCAGGCAATTCTGCGCCAACGCAATGCGCCGGAAGAGCCGGCGGAAGAGACCGCATCGCCGACGGCGCCGGGCGACGCCGTCGCCGCACCCGCGGATCTTCAGCTCGAACGGGCGATCAGCGTGCTCAAAGGCCTCATGCTCTTCCAAGCGGCCCAGGAACGGACGCCGCGCGGCTGATGCCTCACAGCGCGGGCAGCTTGATGGTGAAAACGCTGCCTTCGCCAACGGTGCTCTGTGCGCGTACCGTGCCGCCCTGGGCCTCGATGGCATTCCGCACGATCGAAAGGCCGAGTCCTGTCCCCCCCTGCCTCCGACTCCGGGCGCGGTCCACGCGATAGAAGCGCTCGAAAATGCGTTCGAGGTGCTCCGGCGCTATGCCGACCCCCTGATCCCGAACCCGGATGACGATCTCCGTGTCCACGCGCTCAGCCTCGACGCGGACCGACGTGCCCGGCTCGCTGTACCGGATCGCGTTCTCCACCAGATTCACCAGCGCTCGCTCCAACAACGAAGGCGCCGCGTATACCCGGAAACCCTCGGGCGCCCGGAATTCCAGCGTGATGCGCCGCGCCCGCGCCGCTGGACAGCAGGCGTCCTCGACGGCGGAAAACACCACGGCGAGCGGCAGATCCTCCTTGGTCGGCGCGCGGCCCTGCTCGCGATCGCTTTCGATTTCCGCCAGGGTCAGCAGGTCCTGGATCAGCGCCTGCAACTGCGCGGCGTTTCGGGCAATGATCTCGGCGAACCGCGCGGCCTCGGGCGGCTGGATATCCATCTCGCAAAGGCTGTCGGCGTATCCCCGGATCGACGTCACCGGCGTGCGCAGCTCGTGGGAGGCATTGGCCGCGAAATCCCGCCGGACCCGCTCGAGCGTTCGCAGGCGGGTGACGTCGTGCAGCGTCAACAGCGCGCCCGGCCGCGTTGAGCCGGCCGACGCGAACGGTATGCCGCGCGCATGCAGGCTGATCTCCCGCGGCTTGGGCAGATCGAGGAAGGCGTCCGCCGGTTCCGAAGAGCGCAGAACCCGCCGGGCCAGGCGGTGGAGCTCGGCATTGCGAAGGACCTCCAAGGCCAGGCGGCCGACCACCGGCGCCGACCCCAGGTCCAACAGCCTCCGCGCGGCCGCGTTGACGCGGCACACGCGTTCATCGGCGTCCAAGACCACGACGCCCTCGGCCATGGCCGCAATCAGCGAGTCGGTCTCCAGCCGCTGTCGTTCCACCGCACGCCGGTCCTCGTCCAGTCGCCGCACCAGCGCACGGCCGGCCCGCAGCATGCGATCGGCCTCCGCAATGCCGCAGTCCCGCATCTCGCCGTCCGGCGGCGCCTCAGGCAGTCGGTCCAGGGCATCGGCCACGCGCTCGAACTGCCGCCCCAACCGGCGCGCCATTACGCCGCCCGCCGCCGTGCCCGCCGCCAGGCCGACCAGAGCCGCCGGGCCATCACCGAGTTGATTGCGCAGCGCGACAGCCAGCAGGGCCGCGAGCGCCGCGGCGGCGAACGCCACGATACCGATCCACACGACGGTCTTCATTCGCCGCATTTTGCCGCTTGCCTTGTGGAATCACAATGATATATGGTGATCTTTTGTCCCCGGAATCTGTGGGCCGTTTCCGGGCGACCCGGTTCGGATACGGCCCGGAACTCAAAAGTCCAGATCATGCAAAAGAAGAAGACCCCCCCGCCCGCCGATCCGTCCGCCACCGAAGAGCACGTCGCGAAGGCGCGCATGTACGAGCAGACCCTGCTCGATTTCAACAAAGGCTCCATCGTCGTCGGCCGCGTCATCGCGGTGAACCCGAATGAAGTCCTGGTGGATATCGGCTACAAATCCGAGGGCGTCATCCCGGCGAGCGAGTTCAAGGGGCCGGAGGCGGTCAAGCCCGGCGACCGTTTCGAAGTGCTGCTCGAGCGGCTCGAGAACGAAGACGGGATGATCGTGCTGAGCAAGACACGGGCCGAACAGCAGCGCAAGTGGGAGAACGTCGTCCAGAACTGCAGCGAGGGCAGTGTCGTCACGGGCGAGGTGAAAGGCCGCGTGAAGGGCGGTCTGATCATTGATATCGGCGTGGATGCGTTCCTGCCCGGCTCCCAGTTGGACCTGAGCCCGGTCCGGAATCCGGACGATCTCATCGGCCAGAGCCTCGATTTCAAGATCATCAAGATCAACAAGGAACGCCGAAATGTCGTGCTGTCGCGGCGCGAGCTGCTCGAGGAGCGGCGACGCGAACAGCGGCGCCAACTGCTGTCCGATCTCAAGGTCGGCGAAATCCGAAAGGGCGTGGTCAAGAACATCACCGATTTCGGCGCTTTCGTGGACCTGAAGGGTATTGACGGCCTCCTCCACATCACCGATATGAGCTGGGGCCGGCTGAACCATCCCTCCGAAATGGTCTCCGTGGGACAGGAGATCGAGGTGGTGGTACTGGATATCGATCAGGAGAAGGAGCGCATCTCCCTGGGCCTGAAGCAGCGCACGCCGAATCCCTGGGACGGCGTCGAGGACCGCTATCCGATCAACAGCCGCGTGCGCGGCCGCGTCGTCAATCTGGCCGCGTACGGTGCGTTTGTCGAGATTGAGGAAGGCGTCGAGGGCCTCGTGCACGTCTCGGAGCTGTCCTGGACCAAGCGTGTCGCGAAAGCCTCGGACGTGCTCAAGGTCGGCGACATGGTGGACGCGGTCGTACTCGGCGTGAATCCGCAAGAGCGGAAGATCTCGCTGGGCATCCGCCAGACCGAGGCCAACCCGTGGGAGCTGGTGCAGGACACCTATCCGATCGGCGCGCGCGTGAAAGGCAAGGTTCGGAACTTCACGAGCTACGGCGCGTTCGTCGAGCTCGAAGAGGGCGTGGATGGCATGATTCACGTCTCCGACATGTCCTGGACACGAAAGGTCAATCATCCGTCGGAGGTGCTCAAGAAGGGCGACGAGGTCGAGTGCGTCGTGCTCGAGGTGGATCCCGCCAACCAGCGCATCAGTCTCGGTCTCAAGCAGGCGCAGGAGGATCCGTGGAGCACCATGGCCGCGAAGTATCGCGTCGGCCAACTGGTCAAAGGCAAGGTCTCCAAGATCGCTTCGTTCGGCGCCTTCGTTGAGCTCGACGGCGGCATCGACGGCCTGGTGCACATCAGCCAGATCAGCGATGAACGCGTCCAGAAGGTGCGCGATGTGCTCCAACCGGGCCAAGAAGTCGAGGCGCGCGTCATCAAGATCGACAATGTCGAACGCAAGATCGGCTTGAGCATCAAAGCGGCCAAGCTGCCCGAAGAGAACTTCGTCGTCAGCGAGGATATGCTGCAGGGACTGCGGCCCGGCGAGGACTTGGTGGACCTGGCCGGCGCCTTCGACGAGGCCTTCAACGCCAGCGGCGAAACGCCGCGCGAGTGGCGTCCGGGCGCTCCGAAGGAAGGCGAACAGTCCGAAGCGAAATAGTCCCTGGCGTACAGCCGGCCGGACCCCGGGCCGCCGGCTGGTCGCGCATGCGCGGTCCGGCCGGCGTCGCCCGTGAACCGCTGATGGCCCTAACGGTATCGTCATGGCCGACGTCATACAGAATGCGCTGTCCGTGCTGCAGCGGCGGCTGGTGGATTTTGTCGCGCCCGAAGAACTGCGGGAGCGGCTCGCGTCGGCCGCCGCCGAGGGGCGCCCGCTCCGCGTCAAATACGGCGCGGATCCGTCCGCCCCCGACCTCCACCTGGGCCATGTCGTCGGGCTGAACAAACTTCGAGAATTTCAAGACCTCGGCCATACCGTCGTCTTCATTATCGGCGACTTCACCGCGATGATCGGCGACCCGTCCGGCCGCTCGCAGACGCGAAAACCGTTGAGCGAAGAGACGGTCCGGCGAAATGCCGTCACCTATCAGGAACAGGTGTTCAAGGTGCTGGACCGTTCCCGGACCGAGGTCCGCTTCAACTCGGAGTGGTTTTCCCCCATGCGTTTCGCGGACGTCATCCGCCTGGCCGCCCACGTCACGGTCGCCCAGATGCTGGCCCGCGACGACTTTGCGAAGCGCCATGCCGGTAACCATCCGATCTCGCTGGTAGAGTTCCTGTATCCGCTCGTCCAGGCCTACGATTCGGTGATGGTCCGGGCTGACGTCGAGATCGGCGGCACGGACCAGTTATTCAACCTCTTGCTGGGCCGCGAGATTCAGAAAGTGCACAGGCAGGCCCCGCAGATCGTAATGACGCTGCCGTTGCTGGAGGGACTCGACGGCGTCCACAAGATGAGCAAGAGCCTGGGCAACTACATCGGCGTCACGGAGGCGCCGCGGGAGATGTTCGGGAAGGTCATGTCGGTCAGCGACGACCTGATGTGGCAGTACTTCGAACTGGTGCTGGCCGCGGCCCCCGCGGAACTGGCCGTCTTGAAGTCGGCCGTCGCGGACGGCACGCGCCATCCGCGCGATGTCAAGGATGAGCTGGCGCGCCGGATCGTGGCGCGATTCCACGATGCCGCAGCCGCAGCGAAGGCCTCGGCGGAGTTCGCGCGCGTATTTTCGCGGAAAGAACTGCCGGACGAACTGCCGGAACTGGCGCTGAGCGCCGCGGAATGCGCGGCGCCGCTGCGCGTTTCCGCGCTGCTGGTGCGGGCGGGACTGGCGCCCAGCCATACGGAGGCCCGGCGGCTCATCCAGCAGGGCGCGGTGCGGCTGGACGACGAACGGATCGCCGACCCCAAGGCGGAAACGGAGATTCGAAGCCCCCGCATCCTCCGCTCAGGCAAGCGCGGCATCGTGCGCATCGTGCCCGGCGCGTGATTTTCCGCTTGCGCGCCGGCCTCCGTGCCGCAAGGCTGTCCGCCGGCGCATTTCCGCCCCCGTAGCTCATCTGGACAGAGCATCGGATTTCTAATCCGGCGGTAGCAGGTTCGAGTCCTGCCGGGGGCGCCATTCAAAACCGCCGGAAAACCGCACTGTCGCCGCCATTCCAGCGATTTTCGATAACGCGGCCCGACATCCGCGCCGGCACAACTTTGCCTGCTGCCCTTCCCCCTGCAAACCGGGGCATTTTCAAAGAGAGTTCTGCGGGGTTAAAAAAGGACACGGAGGACGGGCATGCGAGGGAAGCGATTCAGCGAAGAGCGGATCATCGGAATTCTGAAGGAAGCGGAATCGGGTCTTCCGGTCCTGGAACGGATGCGTAGCCCCGGGGATGCGCTCCGATATGCGGGTGAACGTCAGGGACGGGCCAGCCTGTACCATCGGGCAATAGCCCGGTCGCGCAGGCAGTCTTCGTGCGCCGCGACATACTCACGGAACCAGGCAGTCAGGCCGTCCCAGTCCTCGTATCGGCCGGCGGGATACAGCTTCCACCCCAGTTCTTCGAGCGTCCAGTTGGCTTTGGCGCTGTTACGCAACATGGATGTCGTGACCAGGTTGCTCTCATCGTCCGCCCCACCAAAGGCAATCGGCACTACGTGATCCAGTGTGGGCGAGAGCTCCCAGAAGGCCGGATGCGTCTCCGTGGTTCGCCAGTGGGGGTGGAAAGGAAAGTCGCGCGGCAAGAGCAGCGACAGCACGCGGAGCACGCCTGGGAAGATGAGCCGTTGCCCGGTGTAGCGGTCAATGAAGCCATCACGCATGAAAACGCGGAGGGCTCTCGCTTGATCCGCTCGACGGCGGAACAGTGGCCGAAACACGGGCGCATATTTCCCCTGCAAGGCCTTTGCCGCCGCCAGAGGTCCGTCCGCCGAAAGGGCTGCGCAAACCTCTGCAATTATGTCCGCCTTCGGTTGCATCCGGCAGTAGCCTTGCTCAGCCGTGCGGGAGGAAGAAGCGGAACCTCGCCGACCGGCCGACGGCCGGGCCGGATTCCGAAAGAGGCGCGATGCGCGCTTTGCCCAAGTAGACGAACGGGTTTTTCGCCCGCCATGGAGCCGCGGTCACCCATGAAATATGTCTAGACTAT
>CAYLTB010000079.1:0-14661 GCA_964386675.1 uncultured Verrucomicrobiota bacterium | reverse complement strand
ACCTGGGCGATCCGGACCTCGGCGCCCCGGGTCGAAACCGACGTCCGGTCGGCTGGGTCGAGCATCCGCGGCCGCTGACGCAGTACGATCCGGAGCATCCGTACATCATGGCTGAATACGATCTGACGGAGGCGGGCTGAAGCGGAGGGCGCAACCATGAAGACGAAACGGCGGGCCGATCACACCATTCTCGGAATCCACATCACGGACCGTGTGCGGCACGCGTCGGAAGTGCAGCAGGCGCTGACGGCGCACGGCTGCCAGATCAAGACGCGTCTCGGGCTGCACGAGGTCAGCGACGATTACTGCGCGCCGAGCGGGATCATCCTGCTGGAGGTCGTCGGGAGCGCGAGCGACCGGGCCGCGCTGGTGCGCGACCTGCGCCGTATCGAGGGCGTGGAGGTTCGGAAAATGGTGTTCACGCACTGAGGCAGGGCGCGGGGCGGCCGTCGGATGCGGCGCCGCGTCTTGTTTCGCCGTCGGCAAGCGGTAAAATGGGGCAGTTCGCGGGGAGATCCCGCCGTTGAGAGGTGGATCATGAAGAAGTGGTGGATGATCGGAATGCTGATGGGATTGGCGGCATCCGCGCTGGCGCAGGGCAACAAGCACGAGGCGCTGGCGGGCGAGTGGACGTTCAAGACGGTCGGGACCTGGGCCAAGCCGGGGAAATTCGGAGGAACGCCGGAGAACTTCACACGCACCTTTACGCTGACCTACGACCCCCGCGAAAAAACGTTCAGCGGCCAGGTCTTCGGCTGGGCCATCACCGGAACAAAGGTCAGTTCCGCTTCGCCCGGCGGCCGGGTGGCATTCGATACGATCTACTCGCCGCCCAAAGAGGAGGAACTGGCGGTGGAGTGGTCCGGAAAGATGAGCGAGGATGGGGCCTCTATCCTCGAAGGCCAGTTCAAGTGCAAGACCGGGCGCGGCACGTTCACCGCGGAGAAGAAGACGGGCGGAATCGCGCCTGCGCCGGGCCCGGCCGCTCCCGCGCCCGTCGCGCCGGGCGGCGCGCCCGTCCGCTGATTTCGCCCGGGCGCCGACGCGATATGGGCGGCGCGACTCACTGCCGCCAGTAGTCCGCCCACCAGATCGTGACGGCCTTCGAGTCCGCAATCCGGTCCATCGGCAGTTCGACGTCCACTCCCTCGTCCGTTCGCCGGAAACGCAAGGGCGATGTCGGCGGTGTGCCGTCGCCGGTTTCCGCGCGGCCGGGCGTGAAGCGTCCCTCGAGGCGTTCCTTTCCGGCCTCGACGGTGAAGCCTTCCAGGTCGCGGAAAGGCTTGCCCGGTCCATATTCGAGCCGAAGCGTGACGCGGCGCGGCCAGCGGCCGTCCCCGCGCGCGATGGTCAGCGAACCGAGGCCGGCGGGGCACGTGACGCGGAGCAGGGTCCGGTCTTTTTCTTCGATGACAGCAACACGCGATCGCACGGCTTCGACCCGCCAGGCCGGGGGCTCCGCCGGCAAAGGGTTGCCGGGCGCCGTCTCCGCGCGCGCGACCGCCAGACCTGCGCACCCGAGTTCCGTCAGCGCCAACCCCAACCGAAGAAAGCTGCTCATAGACCTCCCGATCGTCGCCCGTCCGCCGCTCCGCCGCGCGAGCGGGTTGGCGGCCGACACTCGTCCCGGTCGCGACGGCTCCCCGGTCCTCACCAGCTTCCGCCCGGTACCCCCGTGCGCGTTCCGAGATTGAACCATCGCGCGGCACATGCTATCCTATATTCGTGAAGAAGTTGAGTTTCGAGGAAGCCATCGCCGTGCTGTCGGAGCGGGAACCGCATTATCATGCGGACGCGTACCGATTTCTGCGCGAAGCGTTGGATTTTACGGTAAAGCTTTTCGAAAAGCCGAACGCCGGGCCGGCGCGGCATGTCAGCGGCCGGGAATTGCTGGAGGGCATCCGCCAGTACGCGCTGCAGGAGTTCGGCGTGATGGCGTATCGCGTGCTCCGGCACTGGGGCATCCGCCGAACGGAAGACTTCGGCCGGATGGTTTTTCAACTCGTTGAGCTCGGCGTGCTGGGCCGTACGGAAAACGATCGGATCGAGGATTTCGCCGGCGGTTACGATTTCGAAGCGGCGTTTCTTGCGCCGTTCCGCCCGCCGGCTGTGCCGCCGCGGCCCCGTCGCCGCCGGGGCGCCGGCGCTCCGGCTTCCGGTTGAGCCGCGCCGGGTTTCCCCTTTTCAGGAGATCCTGCCATGAGTGAAACGGAAAACGTACGCACCACCGATGCCGACTTCCTGCGGCTGATCGCGTCCTGGAGCGCGGCGGCGCTGCAAGCCCTCGGCAAACTCGTCAACCCCGCTACGGGGCGGACGGAGCGCGATCTGGAATCGGCCCGGAGGCTGATTGACCTGATCGAGATGATGGAGCGCAAAACCCGCGGAAATCTCTCCGATGAGGAGCGGCGGACGTTGCGCGAAACGCTGACCCTGCTGCGGCTGAACTACGTGGAGACCGCCGCGGAGGCCGCCAAGGCGCCGGCCCAGGGCGGCGAATCCAAGGAAGAAAAACCGGCGGCCGATGCCGCGAAGCCGGAGACGCCGCCGGCGTCCGGCGAGCCGCCGGCCCCGGACGCGCCGCCGCGATTCCACAAGAGCTACGGATGAGGCCCCGCGAAACCGCGCCGGCTTTTACACCGCCCTGCGTCTGTGGATCGGATGAAGAGACGCGACGGCCGGGGGCGGTGGACGACGGCGAGGCAGATACGCGCGGAGCACGCCCGAAGGTCGCACCGCCGGACAACGCGGAGATGCCCGCCTGCGCGTCTGCGCGCGGAAGACAAGACGAGCCGGGTTCACCGGATGTCGCCGCGGCGCGGAGCACGCGCCGCCCGGACGGCTTCAGTTTCAGAAAGGGCCGCGCTGGCCGGTCGCGCCCGAAAGGCGCCCGTCACATCTTCGCGGGGCGGGGGACGGGGCGGGCATCGTACTGCCGAACCGCCGCGAGAATGTCCTCGGGATAGAAGGGCTTGTGGAAGAGCCGCTTCACGTTCGGAAATTGCTTCATTTCCTGCTCATCGAAATCGGGGTTCGCCGTCATCAGCAGCACCGGCACGCGGATGTCCTCGGCGGACATCAGCATCAGCAGTTCCGGGCCGTTGATGCCGGGCATGTGGAGATCGAGCAGCATGGCGCGGCAACGCGGATCGCGGAGCAGACGATACGCCTCGGCCCCATTGCCCGCGGTGGCCACCTCGTAACCCTGTCCCGCGAGCAGTTCGCGCAAGAGCTCCACGAGTTCCGCGTCGTCATCCACGACTAGAACCATGCACTACCCCATTCCGATCGCTGCGCCGTGCGGCGCGTTGATCACTTCTTGGCCGCCTTGGCGGCGGCGCGCCGGATTTCCTTCAGTCGCTTCTGGCGGCGAAGGCGCGCCCGGCGCTTTACGCGGACTCTCAATTGCTGACCCATGCGCGCCTTTATACGCATGCGGGCGCGCCGCGTCAATCCGGCATTCGACGTTGAAAGGCGCGGACAGCGCGGGTAGAGTCCCGCCCGCGGCGCGCCGGAGACCCCGGGCACGCGGCGGAGCATCGCGTGAAGACTTCGAAGAACGACGTACATATTGTGGACAGCGCCCGCGCGGTGACCGCGTCGGAAATCCGCGAGCGGCTGCTCGGACACATCAAATACACCTGTTACAAGGACTGGCGCACGGCGACGGACTTCGACAAGTTCGTCAGCCTGGCCCACGTGGCGCGCGATCTTGCGGCGGCGCGCATGATTGCGACGCAGCGGACCTACCTCGAGCGCGACGTCAAGCGCCTGTACTACCTTTCGATGGAATTCCTGCTCGGCCAGCTCCTCCACCAGAACCTGCTGGCGTTGGGGGCGCTTGACGAGGCCCGCGAGGCGCTCGCTTCGCTGGACCTGCAGTTCGAGGACCTGCTGCAGATCGAGCCGGACACCGGTCTTGGCAACGGCGGCCTGGGCCGGCTGGCGGCCTGTTTTCTCGAGTCGCTCGCCTCGCTGGAATATCCCGCCTACGGCTACGGCCTGCGCTACGAGCACGGCATGTTTCAGCAGGAGTTCCAGGACGGCTGGCAGGTCGAGAAGCCGGACGACTGGTTGAAGTTCGGCGACCCGTGGGAGGTCGTCCGCCCCGAATACACGGTGCCCGTGCTGCTGTACGGGCGTGTCATCGAAGAACCGCGCCCCGGCGGCGGCCGGCGGCAGCGCTGGACGGACTGGCAGATGATCGAGGGTGTGCCGTACGACATCGGCATCGTCGGCCACCACGGCAACACCGTGAACTTGCTGCGGCTCTGGGCGTCGCGCGCGTCCGAGGGATTCCGGCTGGATGTGTTCAACCGCGGCGAGTACGTGAAGGCCGTCGAGAGCGAGAACTGGGCGGAGACGATCACCAAGGTGCTGTACCCCTCGGACAGCATTTATGCCGGCAAGGAACTGCGGCTGATCCAGGAATACTTCCTCGTCACGTGCGCGATCCGGGATCTGCTCCGCCGGTACCGGAAGAACCACGAGGAATGGTCGGCCTTCGCCAAGAAGAACGCCATCCACCTCAACGACACCCATCCGGCCCTCGCCGTCGCCGAGTTGATGCGGGTCTTTCTCGACGACGCGGACCTGCCGTTCGAGACCGCTTGGGACATCGCGACGCGGACCTTCGCCTTCACGAACCACACGCTGCTGCCGGAAGCGCTCGAACGCTGGCCCGTCGAGCTGCTCCAGCGCGTGCTGCCCCGGCACCTCCAGATTATCTACGAGATCAACGCGCGCGCGCTCCAGCGAGTCGAGGCGCGGTTCCCGGGCGACATCGAAAAACTGCGGAATCTCTCGATCATCGAGGAGGGCGAGCACAAGCAGGTGCGGATGACGAATCTCGCGGTGATCGGCAGCCATTCGGTCAACGGCGTCAGCGCCCTGCACACGGAGTTGCTGAAGCGGCGGCTGCTGCCGGATTTCGTCGCCCTGTGGCCGGAACGGTTCAACAACAAGACCAACGGCATTTCGCACCGCCGCTGGCTGCTCCAATGCAACGAGGGCCTCGCCGCGCTGATCGAGCGGCGCATCGGACCGGCATTCCGGCGCGACCTTGACCGCCTGGAGGACCTCGTGCCGCTCGCGGACGACGCCGGATTCCGCGCCGAGTTCCGCGCCGTCAAGCGCGCCAACAAGGAGCGCCTCGCCGTGCGCATCCGCGTTCTGACCGGCGAGAAGGTGGACCCCGGCGCGCTCTTCGACGTGCAGGTCAAGCGCCTGCACGAGTACAAGCGGCAACTGCTCAATGCGATGCACATCGTCGCGTTGTTCCACCAGCTCAAGGCGAACCCTTCGCTGGACATCGTGCCGCGCGTCTTCATTTTCGGCGCCAAGGCCGCCCCGAGCTATCACGCCGCGAAGCGGATCATCAAGCTCATCAACAGCATCGCGCGCAAGGTGAACAACGATCCCGATGTGGACGGCCGCATCAAGGTCGTCTTCCTGCCCGATTACCGCGTCTCGCTGGCCGAGGCGATCATCCCGGCCGCCGACCTTTCCGAGCAGATTTCCACCGCCGGCATGGAGGCCTCCGGCACCGGCAACATGAAGCTGGCGCTCAACGGGGCGCTGACGATCGGCACGTGGGACGGCGCCAACATCGAAATCGCCGAGGCCGTGGGTTTGGATAATGTCTTCATCTTCGGCCACCGCGCGGAGGACCTGCTGGGGCTGCGCAACGGCGGCGGCTACCGGCCGCGCGACATCTACGACCGCGATCCGCTGCTGCGGGGCGTCATCGAGGCGATCCGGCGCAACGAATTCCAGCCCGACCAGCCCGACCTTTTCGCCGACCTCGTCCACGCGCTGCTCGACGGGGGCGATTATTATTTCCATCTGGCCGACTTCCGGCCCTACGTGGAGAAGCAGATCGAAGTCGCGCACGTGTTCCGCGACCCGGAGGAGTGGTCGCGCCGGGCGATTCTGAACGTCGCCCGCATGGGACGGTTTTCGAGCGACCGCACCATCCGCGAGTACGCAACGGAAATCTGGGACTTGCGTCCGTGCCCGATCGCGCTGCCGGCCAACGGAAACGGGCGCCCGCCCTCGACGCGCTGACGCGCGCCCCTTCCGGAGGCCGCCCGTGCCGAACCTGATCCTCCGACCCCGGCGTCCGTTCGCGCGGGATTTCCGCGTCGAAATGGAGGGCGCGGCGGAGGCCGTGGCGGCGCTTCACCGCGGTTGGCTGCGCAGCGCCGGCGAGATCGTCGTCGGCGCGCGCCGTTATGAATTTCGCCGGCGCGGCTGGCTGCGCGGCGCTTATCTGCTCCTCGAGGGCGGCCGCCCGCTGGCCCTGGCGGCGGATGTGCACTGGTGGTCGTACCGGGTGCGCATCCGATGCGGAGCCGCCACCTGGGACCTCGTCCCGCGAGCCTGGTACAGCCGCGAATACACGCTGCGCGAGGGGGATCGCGACATCGGCCGCATCCGGCCGCTGGGCGTGTTTTCCAGCGGCCTGTCGGCGGAGTTGCCGGACTCGGTTCCCGTGCCGGTGGGGGTTTTTCTGGCCTGGATCGTGCTCGACCAGCATGAGCGATCGTCCTCCGCGGCGAATGCCGCGGCCCCCGGTCTCGTCTGAATCCGCGGCGGACGCTTCAGCGATAACCATCCGAGGCCAGCCGCCCGTCTTCCAGCCGCAACTGCCGGTCGCCGGGGCGCAGCAGCGCCTCATTGTGCGTCGCCAGCAGCACGGTCACGCCGCGGCGCTGGAGCGAGCGCAGCAGGTCCAGGATCCGCTCGGCGGCCGCGCGATCGAGATTGCCGGTCGGTTCATCCGCCGCCAGCAGCCGCGGCGGCCGCGCGATTGCCCGGGCGATCGCGACGCGCTGCATCTCGCCGCCCGAAAGCAGCCGCGCTCGGTGGTCCGCCCGCGCGGCCAGTCCGACGGCGGCCAGCGCCTCACGCGCCCGCGCGACTTCCGCAGTCCGGTCCGGGTCGTAGCGAAAACGGAAGCGGACATTGTCGAGCACGGTCCGATGCGGCAGCAGGCAGAAGCGCTGAAAGACCATGCCGATCTTGCGCGCCCGCCGCGCCGCCCGCTCGCGATCGCTCAGCCGCGCCACGCGCTCGCCCTCGAAGACGACCTCCCCGGCGGTCGGGGTCTCCAGCAGCGCGGCGATGTGCAGCAGCGTCGTCTTCCCGGATCCCGAGGGGCCGGTCACCGCGCAGAACTCGCCGCGACCGAGTTCGAAGGAGATGTCGCGCAGCGCCTCGACCGCGCCGCCCGGCGCGGGGAAGCGATGGGACACGCCGCGCAGCGAGAGGAGCGGTGCGGGGTTTTCCGGTCCGATGGCGCGCGGCGGTTCCACGGTCACTCGACGATGATTTCGTCGCCCGGCGCGATGCCCGCGAGCGCCTCGAAGTGCTGGTCGTCGGCGGCGCCCAGCGTTAGGGCCCGGGTCTCGACGACACCGCCGGGGCGCCGGAGCCGGACGCTCGGTCGGCCGTCGTTCCAGCGGACGGCGGCGCGGGGCACGATCAGCGCGTGTTCGTTCTCGTAGCTCAGCACCCGGACCGTTGCGCTCAAGCCGGCGCGCAGGCGCGGGTCGTTTTCGCGCAGCGCGCAGACGACCTGGAAGTAGCGCTGCCAGGCCGGCCGACCGGCGATCGCCTGAGCGGTCGCGCCCACGGACTCCACCGTCGCCTCCAGCGCCAGCTCCGGGAAGGCGACCGGGATCACGCGAGCCGTCGCGCCGACCGCCACGCGGCCCAGTTCGGCCTCCGGCACGGCGATCTGCGCCACGAGCTGGGCCAGGTCGGGGATGATCAGGAACGGCTGGTTCAGGTACAGCGTATCGCCGACCCGGGCGGCGCGGTACTCGCCCCCGATGTGCGTCGGGAGGTGCCCGAGAATGCCGTCGGCCGGCGCGGCGAGGGCGCACGCCCGCAATTCCTGGCGCGCCATGTCCAGCTCGCGTTCGGCGGCCGCGAGCCGCGCGCGGGCCTGCTCGATGCCCAGCGGCTGCAGGAATTCCCGCGTCAGCCGCAGTTGCTGTTCGAGCTGGTTCGCGCGCGCCCGTGCCTGTTCCACCCGGGCTTCCTGCCGGCGAACCTCGTAATCGGGGATCAGACCTTCGGTTTGGAGTTCGCGGCTGTCGGCGAGAAGCCGCTCTTCCTCGCCGGCGCGCGCGAGCGCTTCCGCCTGCTGCCGCTCCAGTTCCGCGATTTTGAGCGGCCAGTCGGCGCTGCGGAGGATTTCGTACTCCGATCGCAGCGCGGCGTGCGCGGCCTCCAGCCGCACAATCTCCCGCTCGATGCGCGTGGCATCGAATCGGGCCACGATGTCGCCGGCCCGGACCCGGGTCCCGTCGGGCGCCAGTTCGACCAGCGTGGCCTGGCCGCCGAGTTGGGACCGCAGCGTGTGTACGCGGCGCGACTCGATCCGACCCGCGTAATCCGACCAGACGCGGAGCGGGCCGGGGGTCGCCGGAACCGTTGCGATCGCGGGCGCGGCCGCCCGCTTCCCGCAGCCGCCGGCCGGAGCTGCGGCGACGATGGCTAGGGCGAGGCCCGCCGCGAACCGGCGTGGGCGCGGATTCACGGCGAACGATCTCCCCGCGGCTTCAGGTCGTCCGGGGTCTCGATGAGCACTCCGGCGGCCCGGCGGAGCCGAAAGTCGGCCAGCACCGCTTCCGTGCGCGCGGATAGCCAGGCGGCTTCCGCCTGTTGAAACTGTTGCTCGGCATCCGAGACCGCGAACGGATCGCCGCGCCCCATCTCGAACAGGCGGCGCGCCAGCCGGAGCCGGTGCTCGGCAATGTCCCGGTTGCGGCGCGCAGGCGCCGTCTCGGCCAGCGCGCGTTCGAGCGCCAAATGCCGCTCGCGCACCTGGCGTTCGGCCGTCCACCGCGCGCGGATCAGATCGTCGAGCGCCGTGGCCTCGTCGAGTTCCGCGCGGCGGACTGCGAGCCGCTCGCGACGACCGCCCCAATCGCCATCGGATTGCAGCCCGATCGTCCAGGTTGTCTCGTCCAGCCCGCCGTCGAGCGGACCGGGACCGCCGCCGGATTGTTCGATCGAGGCGACCAGTCGCAGGTCGGGCTGTGTCCGGCGGCGCGCGATGCGCAGACCGCGGCGGACCTCGGCGAGGTCGTCCTCAAGCTGGGCCAGGTCGAGCCGATTCGCGCGGGCCGCGGCGAGCGCGTCCGCGAGCGCGGCCGCGGGGGCGACCTCCAGCGGCGGCGGCGCCAGTTCCAGCGGCGTATCGGGGGCCAGTCCCAACAGTTCTGCCAGTTCGAGCCGCCGCGCCGCTGCCTGCTCGAGGGCGCCGCGAACGCGCGCCGCCGCCTCGCCCTCCTGCGCCGCGATGCGCAGCGCGTCTACCGCGGCAGCGCGGCCTTGCCGGACGCGAATATCCGACAGGCGGCGCAGCGCGGCGAGCCGGTCGAGCGCGGACTGCTCGATCCGCGCCAGTTCCTCGATGCGGACAATGTCGTAGTAGGCCTGCGCCACGCGCAGCGCCAGGTCGCTCTTGGCCAGCTCGAGCTGGCGGAGCGCGGCCCGAACTCGGCTCTCGGCGCGCGCGACCGCCTCGCGGTTGACTTCGCGTCCGGCATAGCGGAACAGCGGTTGGCTGACGACGGCGCGCAGGGCGCGGCGGTCGGAATCGCCGGCGTCGCCGTCCGTCTGGATAGCGCGCGCGCCGAATTCGAGCTGGGCGCCCCACGCCGTCTTCCGGAGCAGGGCGAGGCCGAGTTGCCGGGTCTGCGCGCCGCCGGAGGACGCGATCGCGCCGTCGGGCCGCAGACGCAGATCGAATTCGGCGTCGGCCGTGCTGCGCTCGATGAGCGCAGCCTCGTGGGCGGCGGCAAGGCGGATGAGCTCGCGATTTTCCCGCAGCGCGCGCGCGACGGCGGACTCGATCGTCACGGCGACCGGTTCGCCGGCGGCCGCGCCCGCCGCCGCGAGCCCCAGCGCCGCGATTTTCCAACCCTTGGAAAATCGGCGGAAGCCGTTTCCAATCCTTGGACGCTCCGCGGGCGAAAGAAGGGGCGGGCGGTGACGGACGCGGCCGCACCCGCGCGAGGGCGAGGCGCTCCCTTTTTCGCGGCACGGGGCTGACGGGTGGACGGGCACGGCGCACTGCTTTTATAGCCGGTGCTCTTCCGCCAAACAAGGATGCGTCGGCGCGCAGGGGCGAGCCGTGGACTGGTCAGCGGCGACGTTTTGGATAAAATAGCGCAGGTGAACGGGGGAAGCGTATGCCGATCTACGAGTATGCGTGCGAAAAATGCCGGAAGGTCTCGAGCTTTCTGGTGCGCAACACGAGCGCCCATCAAACGCCGAAGTGTCCGCACTGCGGCGCCGCCGCGATGCGGCGGGCGATTTCCCGTTTCGCGGCGGTCGGCGGATCGCGAAAGGACGCGGCCGATGCCGAGGCCGACGACGCCGGTCTTGGAAGCCCGACCGCGCCGACGGGCGGCGAGGCCGGCCCGGAGCCGGATCTGTCGGGCATGGAGTCGCTGCTCGACAGCGTGGACGAGAACGATCCGCGTTCGATGGGACACGCCCTGCGGAAGCTGGCCGAGCAGACCGGCGAGCCGCTCGACGAGGAAATGAACGAGGTGGTGCGGCGCCTCGAATCCGGCGAAGACCCGGACAAGATCGAGGAACGGATGGGGAATGCCGGCGGCGAAGCCGACGCGACGGGGGGCGACGAACTGTATGACGGATAATCGCGCGGCGCCGCCGGCGGAGGGCCGCTGCCCGGCGTGCGGCCGGGAGGTATTGCTGCTCCGCAAGCCCGTCTATGAGGGCTTCCGCAAGATCGGGGAATCCGTGACCTGCTCGGCCTGTGGACACGTTTTCAGCGCGGCGGAACGGCCGGCCGGCGGCGCGCCCACACGGCCCAATGTCTTCACGGAGGCCGATCGGACGCGCGTCGTCGATCCGTTTGCCGGCGACGAGCGCGGACGGCTCTGCCGCTATTGCCGGCACTACACGGTGAATCCGTTCCGGCAATGGTGCGGATGGCACCGCCGGGAGACGGAAGCGACGGACACCTGCCCTCGCTTTGAGGCGCGGGCGGAGCCGGCGGAAAAGCGCGAGACGAAAACGCAAGAAAAACCGCCATTCTGACGAATGGCGGTTTTTCAATACGTCTATTGATTCAATGCGGGGGTCGGCTCAATAGCCGCCGCGCCGGGGACCGCGGTCGCCGCGATCTCCGCGGTCGCGGAAACCGCCGCCGCCGCCACCACCGCCGAAATCGCGACGCGGAGGACGATCCTCGCGGGGACGCGCTTCATTCACCTTGACAGGGCGGCCCTTGAGCTCGCTGTCGTTCAGCGCCTGAATGGCGCGCTGCCCCTCTTCGGCGTTCGGCATCTCGACGAAGCCGAACCCGCGGGACTTGCCGGTGAACTTGTCGATGATCACGCTGGCGGACGACACCTGGCCATACGCTTCGAAGGCCGCTTTGAGGTCCTCGTCCGTGGCCTGATACGACAGATTTCCGACGAATATGTTCATTTCCTACCGTTCCATTTCCTACTCACGTCGCGTGCTATACCGTTCTTCACCGGACGGCTCGCGACCCTTGCCTTCCGGTGACCAACAATGCGGGTTTATACAGGAGCGCGCCGACCGATGCAAGGGGAAAAAAGGGGGCGAACGAAAAACACATCCGCCGCTTGCGCGTGCGCGCGGTCACTCGTCGTCGAAACGCCGGAATCCGAACCCGGGCTGGATGCCGGCCGAAGCCAGATTGGTCGCGGAGACGGGCGCGTATTGCAACCAGGGCGGACGATCGGCGTGGGCCATCGAACGGTGGTCGTCCCAGCGGCGGACCGGCAGGGGCGCTGCGGGCCCGATGCCGCCGAGCGTAAACGGCGCCGGCGCGTCGGCCGCCGGCCGGCGCGCCGACCGCTGCGGCTCGGCCAGAAACTGGAAAGTCACCATGCCGATGAAAACAGCCGCCAGCCCGTACCGGGCGACCGGAAGGGATAGCGTGGGGAAAAACTCTGCCCACCGGAATCCGCGGCGGCTTTCCATTTCGACGATAGCCGCGCGGACCCGAGCGCTCAACCGGGCCGCCAGAAACGGATCCGGCTGCTCGTGCCGTTTCCATCGCAACAGCGCGCTCACCCGCGCATCGGCGGCCAGCCATTGACGGCATGCGCCGCAGGTCTCGAGATGCTGCGCGGCGCTTTCCGGGACGGCGCCCGGCGCGGACATCGCCGCGCGGCGCCGCGCTTTCCAACAGTTCATGCGACGTACTCCGCTAATAGCCCCTGCAACAGTTGCCGCGCATAGAACAGGCGCGAGCGCACCGTGCCTTCCGAACAGCCCATGATTCGGGCAATCTCTTCATGCGGCATGCCCTGGATGTCGTGCAGTACCACGACCGTCCGATGCTTTTCAGACAGCGCCTGAAGCGCTTCGTTCAATTTTTGCTGCAGTTCTGAAATCTGGGCGTCCCGGTCCGGTCCGGACCGGGTGACCAGTTCTTGGAACGCCGGATCCAGCCCGGCCGCCGGTTCGATCTCGTGAAGACTGACGGCGGCGCGACGGCGGCGTTGCTTGATGTAGTTGAACGCCGTATTGACGGCAATACGATAGAGCCAGGAGGAGAAGGCGGCCGTGCCGCGGAAATTCGACAAGGCGCGGTAGGCCTTCAGGAAAGCGGCCTGGACGACATCCTCGGCGTCCTCCTTGTGGCCGAGCATGTGATAGACCATCGTATAGATGCGGCTGTGATGCCGCCGCACCAATTCGTCGAAAGCGCCCCGGTCGCCACCGCGCGCCGCCGCCACCAGCCGGACGTCGTCGTTGGGCTGCTCCGGGACCGGCCGTTGATCTCCAAGATGCTTCACGGCGTTGAATCACGAACAGTTCCACACCCCTCCGCCGCCGGACGCGGCGATGGTCGTTAATGATAACATAACGCGGAGAAAGCCGAAAAGCGTGAATGCAGCCGGCGCGCAAGGGACTGCGCGCCCTACCACTCGCTCGGCAGCGTGGTCAGCCGAACGACGGTAGGGCGGCGAGTCCCTCGCCGCCGCGATCGGCCCATGGATTCGCGGCGCGGAACGGAGTCCGCGTCCTACCGGGTCCCCGGCGGCAGCCGTTTCTGCACCTCGCCGGCGAGGGCGAATAGATCGGCCTCGGCACGCGCGTAGTCGTACCCCAGATACCATCGGTGTCCCGCGGCGGCCGGAACCCAGCGCCACATCGTCGCTCCGCCCCAGTGCAGCCCCAGGGCAAAATTGCTCAGCGCCCGCCACATGTCGTTCAGCCGCCGGTCCAGCGCCGCTTGGCACCGCCCCGCGAGCTCCGGGCCCAGACGCGATTTCATCGCGCTGTCGTCGAGCGCGCGTTCGATGAAAATGCGCGCTTCCGCCGCCTGCACGCCCCGGATGAGCGCCTCCAGATGCGTCGTTGCCATTGGTCCGTCCTCGCCCGGCGCCAGCGTCGTCAAGCACAGCAGCAGGCCGATAGTGCTGCCACCCCACATGCCCTCGGGAAACCGGTCGTGCGCCCAACTGATCCGGCGGCCGCGGTTGTCCTTCACCACCTGCCAGTAGTCCGCGCCGATGCGGCCCAGACCGCGCAACTCGCTGGTCACGCAGGTCTCCGGGAAGAAGTACCAGCGCGTGGGCGGATAACTGGTCAACCCCATGTTCCGCTCGAAAACGGCATCCAACGTCGGTCGCTTCCAGCCCTTCAGGCTGGCGACAATCGGCGGGGTAAGCTGGTTGGTCTGTTTTAGTCCGTCGCCGAATCGGTAGCCGCCCCATACGGATGCTTGGTAGCCGAAGGTTGCGATGCCGTAGAGCTTGTCCTGATGCAGGTGGTGGCCCTGTTGCACCCACGGTACGTTCGGCGCGAGCGAGTGGAAGAAGGCGATGTGTTCCTTCGGCGGCACCGCGTCGGTGAACATCCCGAACATTAGCGCGTTTGCCAGCCCCCGCGCCTTCAGACGTTCCTGCACCTGCCGCAGCAGTTCGCCCCAGATCGCCTTGCTGCGCGGGTCGTTCAGCGCCGGCGCCGTCTCATTTCGCGTCTGTTTCGTCGCCGGGTCCAACAGCGTCACCAGCGGCACATTGCCCCCGATGGCTGCATGGCGTTGTTCCATCTCCGGTCCGAACCGCTTTCCGATGCTGTCGCGCGTCGCCATGTAGATGTCCCAGACTTGCAACACGACGACCTTCGGCGTACCCAGCTCCTTCGTCGCCAAATCGAGGTAACGCTCCATCGCTGAGAAGTCCCACGTGTAGCCGTCGCCCTTCGGAATCCACCGGATCATGGACTCCGCATTGCCGAGGTTCGTGTGCGCGATGGCCGGGATGTACACGATGCGTGTGCCGGTGTCGCGGATCAGCCGGAATGAGCGGGCGATGAGCTCGAAGTGGCGGTCCGACCACAGCGGCGCGCCATATTCCACCGACGTGACGTCCGGGACCTGAATCAGTTCCACCCAGGTGCGGTAGTTCTGCGCGTCCGGCAGCGTGTAGTCCGCCACCCACAGCTCGACGGGCGCCTCCAGCGCTTTCCAGCCGTCGGCGCGGATCGTCAGCCGGCCGTCGTAGCGGCCGGGCGTCGTCCCCGCCGGCACGCGCACCGTCAGCCACACGGGGATCGCCGCGCCTCCGCCCTCCGGCGCGCCGGCCGGGCGCCGAAGCGTCGGGCCAGGACTTGTGGTCGACGAAGCGC
>CAYLTB010000078.1:0-14700 GCA_964386675.1 uncultured Verrucomicrobiota bacterium | reverse complement strand
AAAGGGCCGGCCGCAACCGGCGCAGCGCCGCGGTAAACGGCGCCAGCGCGGCGTTGATGCGGCCGAAAGTCTCGTACACCCGCGGTTCCAGCGTGCCGTCCGGGTTGATGGCATCAATGAAGAAACAGGCGCCGCCGGCGGCCAGGGTCGTGGCGGCTTCGGCGCGCATCCGCTCCTCCGACTTCGACGAGGTATGGTCGCGCAGATGGTAACAGCGCGAGGTCATGAACTCGACCGGCGCGCCGCGCGAGCCGCCCGCCAGCGCGCGAACGCCGAACCGGTGTTCCAGACGGCCGCCGTAGAAGTCGCCTGACAGATAGTCGCACGCCCGGTGGACGCCGCGCTGTCCGTACCGCCAGCCGGTGATGAACGGCGAGGACTGGTGCGTGACGGTGATCTCGGGATTCGCGTCGCGCGCGGCGGCGGTCAGTTCCGCCGCGTATTCCGCCAGCGACTCTTCGCGGAAGCGCTGGAAGCCGACCCAGCGCGGATCGCGCCAATCCACCGCCTCAGGAATCTCCCCTCCGCACCGGGCCCGGAATTTGCCGCGGCAGGCGGCGCAGAGGCACAGGTCCGGCCAGAAGGTCATGTCAATGAAGATGCCACGCACGGGATAGGCGACCACCTCGGCAATCTGGTTCTTCACGAACGCGCGGTAGTCGTCGTTGTTCGGACAACTGAACCAGTACCGGCGGCTGTGCTGCGATCCCCTCGGATTGACCAGCCGCCAGGCCGGATGATCCTTCGCGGACTGGTTGTGGTAAATGGCGGTGTAATAGGCGATCGGCACGATGCCTGCCCGGTTCAGGCCGTCCACCACTTCGCCGAAGATGTCCCGGCCGTCGAGGTTGGCGTGCATGTGCCCGACTTTGGTCGGGTAATAACAATTCCCGTTGTGGCAGCAGGCGTAGACCATCGCGGCATCCACTCCGGCCTGCCGTATGCGCCGGACGTATTCCGCGGGATCGAAGCGGCGCATGAACGAGGGGTCGTGCTCGGTAATGTGATTGTCAATCAGCAGCCGCGCATAGGACGTTTCGAACCACTGGCTCATGGTGTCTTCAATTCATCCGGCGCGGATTAACGGTACACCGGCCCGTAGTTGGCGCACGCGCGGAAATCCGCCCCGACGGGATCCTGCGCGCCGAAGAGGCCCCACGCGGACGGGCGGAAAATTTCCGTCTCGTCCACATTGTGCAGGGCAACCGGAATTCGAGCGATGGCCGCTAGGGTTATCAAATCTGCGCCGATGTGGCCGTAACTGACGGAGCCGTGGTTCGCGCTCCAATTGGCCATCACGCTGTACACGTCCCGGAAGGGCCCCATCCCTGTGAGCCGCGGCACAAACCAAGTGGTCGGCCACGTCGAGTTCGTGCGCCGATTGAGCGCGGCATGAACGTCCTTGGGAATCTCCACGGACCAGCCCTCGGCGATCTGCAGGACCGGCCCCTGCCCCCCGACCAGGCTCAGACGCGACATGGTCAGCGGCATGCCACCGCGCGAAAGGTAGCAGGAGGAGAAGCCACCACCGCGGAAATACTCGGCGATGGCCGGGGGCCAGGACGTCGCCTTCAAGCAGCGTTTCACTTCCGCCTCCGTGATCGCCCAGAAGGGCTTCAGCGCCGGCTTGCCCTCCCGCCGCTGCTCGCCGGTGCCATCCAGGGTTGCGGCGCCGGAATTGATCAGGTGGATGATACCGCCCGCGCTCGGACCTGCGAGTCTCCGGCCCGTCACTCGTCGGACCGCCTCCGGACTCCAATAGGTGCGAACGTCGGCGAAAATCTGCGCGGTATGTGTGAGCAGATACCCGAACAGCATGCCGGCGCCGTTCAACGAGTCATTCTCCGTGGCGAAGATATAGGGCGCGCGGACGCCGTTCCAATCGAAGGAGGAATTCAGAATGGCCTCGGTGAAATCCCCGTTCGGAAAGTGGTCGGTCCACTGCCGCTGGCCTTGGAAACCGCCGGCAATCGCATTGTGGCCCAACGCCTCCTCGCCGAAGCCCAGTTCCGCCAGACGCGGGTTGCCGACCATTAGGTCGCGTGCGATCATGGTCATTTTGACGACCGTCTCCCAGTCGGCGGCCCGAGCCGCCACCGACTTGCGCGCTTTCGGCGGATTTTCGTCAGGACCTTCCTCGCACCATTTCCGCGTCCAGGCCAAAGCCCGACGAAACTCCTCCGGATCGAAAATACCCTCGTTCATGCGCCGGACTAGCTCGGTCATGTCCACGGTCTCAACCCGCATGCCCAGGTACCGCTCGAAGAAGGGTTGATCTACAATGGAGCCGGCGATGCCCATCGAGACGCCGCCGATCGACAGGTAGGACTTGCCCCGCATCATGGCGAACGCGAGACCGGCGCGCGCGAAACGCAACAGTTTGACGCGAACGTCGGCCGGGATGCTCGTGTCGCCCGCGTCCTGCACATCGCGACCATAGATGCCGAATGCGGGCAGACCTTTCTGGTTATGACCGGCCAGCACCGCTGCGAGATAGACCGCGCCCGGCCGCTCCGTCCCGTTGAAGCCCCAGACGGCTTTCGGAATCCAGGGCGTCATGTCCATGGTTTCGCTGCCGTAACACCAGCAGGGGGTCACCGTCAGCGACACACCGACGCCCGCTCGTTCGAACTTCTCGGCACAGCGGGCTGCCTCGGCCACACCGCCGATGCAGGTGTCGGACACGACGCACACCACCGGCGAGCCGTCCGGATAGCGCAATTCGCGCGAGAGCAGGTCGCTCGCCGAGCGCGCCATCGCCATCACCTGCCCCTCCAGCGCCTCTCGCACGCCGCGCCGCCGCCCGTCTATGGTCGGTCGAATGCCGATTTTGGGAAATGAACCGATCCAGCGCGCATTCCAACCGTTCATACCGTTTCCTCACTTTCACCGGTGCGTTAGTATCACCGGAAGGGCACAACCTCAATACTGCCGCGGCGCGGCCGAAAACTAATCGAGATTGCGCTTTGTCAGGTCTCCCTCATCCAAGCCCATGTAATGCCCGAGTTCATGCAAAAGCGTGCGGCGGACTTCCTCGCAAAACGCCGCGTCGTCGCCGCCGGCGGCGGCCCACAGGTTTTCCACGAACAGCAGGATTTCGGAGGGGAGCGGAGCGCCCGCCGCTTCCTCGGCGAAGGGACTGCCGACGAACAACCCCAGGGTCTCCGGGGCCACGCCGGAACGCACAAGATCGGCGCTCGGCGTGCCCTCGATGACCAACGGCAACGCGCGGGCGGCCGCGCGCAGCTCATCGGGCAACTCCAGATAGAGCGCCTCTGTCACCTCCTCGGCTCGGCGGCGCAATTCCCCGAAGGACACCGGCCGGCGTCGGATTCTCATGTCGGCTCCGCTACCGATCGAGAATGGACTGGAAAAGCGTTCATGAAGACAAATTCAAAATTGACACGGTCGTGCGCCGACCGCAAGCTTTCGGTAGGCGGAACGCCAACACAATTTTATTGCGGGGAGGCGGACCATGAACGTTGTCGGGGTCATCATGGGCGGTGGAGCGGGAACGCGACTGCAGCCGCTCACGCGCGACCGGGCCAAACCGGCAGTGCCGATCGCCGGCAAGTACCGTCTGGTGGACATTCCGATCAGCAATTGCATCAACAGCCACATCCGTCGGATGTATCTGCTCACGCAGTTCAACAGCGTTTCACTGCACCAGCATGTCGCGCATAGTTTTCAGTTTGACCAGTTTCATCGCGGTTACGTTCGCCTGCTCGCCGCGCAGCAGACGCCCAATTCCGTCGGCTGGTTCGAGGGCACGGCCGACGCCGTCCGCAAGTCGTTTCGCTACTTTCTGGACGAGCAGCCGGACTTGATCGTCATTCTGTCGGGCGACCAGCTTTATCGGCTCAATTTCGAGGACGTCATCGCGCAGCACATCGAGACGCAGGCCGATGTCACAATCGCCACCAAGCCGGTGCCCCGCAACGAAGCCGGAGCGCTCGGCATCATGCAAGTGGACAAGCAGAAACGCATTGCGCGCTTCGTCGAAAAACCCGGGACGGGCCCGGAGCTGGATGAATTGCGATATCCCGGCCCCCGCGAAGAACGCTATCTGGCCAGCATGGGGATCTATGTCTTCAACTGCAAAGTTCTGCAAAACCTGCTCGAGTCGCTGCCCCATTCCGATTTCGGACGCGACATCATTCCCGAAGCCATTCAGCGGCATCAGGTCTTCAGTTACATCTTCGACGGCTACTGGCGCGACATTGGCACTGTGGGCTCCTTCTGGCAGGCGAATCTGGAACTGACCGACGTCAACCCTCCGTTCACCTTCTATGACGCGAAGGCGCCCATCTATACCCATATGCGGTACCTGCCCCCGTCGAAAATCAACTGCTGCGACCTGAACCGCACGCTCTTGTGCGAAGGCTGCATTATCACCGGCCACCGGATTCTTCACTCGATCATCGGTATCCGCGCGGTTGTGGGCGACGGTTCGGTGATCGAGCACTCCGTGGTCATGGGCGCCGACTACTACGAGGGGGAGCGACCACCGCCGCCCGGCAACGTGCCCCCGATGGGCATCGGCCGCGACTGTTTTATCCGTAACGCAATCATCGACAAGAATGCGCGTATCGGAGACGGCTGCTACATTACACCCGACGGCATTCCGGACGGCACCGTAACCCCGAACTACACCGTGCGCGACGGAGTCATCGTGATTCCCAAGAAGGCGGTCATCCCTTCGGGGACCCGGATCTGACCATGGACCGTATCCACATTCGGGAGCTGGCCGTGCGGTGCATCATCGGCATCTTTCCGGAAGAACGCCGTGAGAAGCAGGACATCTTGATCAATGTCACGCTGGAATGCGACTGCCGGCCGGCCGCCCGGTCGGACGACATCCGCGATGCGGTGGACTACAAGAAGATCAAGCGCGCGATCCTGAAGATGGCTGAAGCCAGTGAATTTCAGCTGATCGAAACGATGGCGGAGCGCATTGCGGGCATCTGTCTGGCTGACCACAAGGTCGTCTCCGCGCGAGTCTCGGTGGACAAGCCCAACGCCCTGCGTTTCGCCCGAAGTGTCGGTGTGGAAATTGAGCGGCGGCGCAGTGACGCGTCCGCCTGACCGACCGCGGTTTTCGTCGTTGTCGGACGAGTGCGGCTTCAACGGCAAGGGAGTACGCCCCAAGGTCTCCTGCGCAAACCGGTCGGCAGGCTGTTTTGCGAAGTCGAAGGGAATACGGCGGGGGCGCTAATTCATTTCGCGCCGCCCGATCAGGGTCAGGAACTCCTCCCGAGTCGCGGCGGAGTTATGGAAGCTCCCGAGCATCGCGGAAGTCACCATGCAGGAATTCTGCTTCTCCACGCCGCGCATCATCATGCAGAGGTGTTTGGCCTCGATGACGACGCCGACGCCTTCTGCATCCAGATGATCCATCAGGATGCGCGCAATCTCATGCGTCAGCCGCTCCTGTATCTGCAGGCGTCGGCCGAAGATGTCGGCGAGGCGCGCCAGCTTGCTGACCCCGATAACCTTGCCGCGCGGAATATAACCGATGTGGCAGCGCCCGAAGAACGGCAGCAGGTGGTGTTCGCACAGGCTGTAGATCTCGATATCTTTAACGATCACCATGTGGTTAGCGTCCGTCTCGAACATCGCACCATTGATGATCTCCAGGGGATCCTGCGCATACCCCTTCGTCAAAAACTGCCAGGATTCCGCGACGCGGCGCGGGGTCTTTCGCAAGCCCTCGCGGTCCGGATCCTCGCCCAGTTCGATCAGCAGCTGGCGGGTCAATTTCTCGACGGCTGTCATGTTCATGGAATTATCCTCACCGGCTTGTGCGAACCATAATAGGTCCCGGCGCCTGCGTCATTTCAATAATGGGCGAGCGCCTGTCCCGAAAATCCCGCTCGGTCTTCCGCGCAGGTGAGGCGGCCGTCGAGAAACCGATGCATGGATCTCGCCGAAATCCCCGCGCGTTGGCTCTCCACGGGCCCTGTGGACGCCGCCTTCTCACCGCGCGACGAATACGGGCATCGGCGTGGAGCCGACCAACGGCCCTGTTCCCGCGTCTCCGGCTTCGTCTCGCTGTTCGCGGCGGCGAAGCCCGCGACTCGCACCCGTGCCGACCGCGACGCACCCGTGTCCTGAAATATCGGATGGCCCTCCGTGTCGCCGGCCGAGGCGTTACCGGTGGAGCGCGGCGCATGCGCGGCCCGGGTTGGAAACGCATTTACTCCGGCGCTCACGCGCCGCCCCGAATCGCCGCCCCAAAGCCCGCGCCCCCAAGCCGGGCGCTGGACGCGCACGGTACCCGGCGTCATTACACGGGCTATGGGGACAGGCAGCGTGGTTGAAAACCGGTAGACCGCGGTGTAGATTCGGCCTCCCAAAGGGCCATAAACATGAAACTGGTAGTCATTGGCGGCGTGGCTGGAGGCGCGTCGGTAGCGGCACGCGCGCGGCGGTTGGACGAATCCGCCGAGATTGTGGTGCTGGAGCGTTCCTCATACGTTTCCTTCGCGAACTGCGGCCTGCCCTACCATATCGGCGGCGTGATTCGGGATCGTCAGAACTTGCTGCTGCAAACGCCTCAAAGCCTGCGGGATTCGCTCAACCTGGATGTACGGACCGGTCACGAGGCCGTCACGATTGATCGCGCCGCGAAAAGGGTGCGGGTACGGGAGCTGTCCACGGGACGGGAGTATGACGAGGCGTATGACTATCTGGCGCTTTGCCCCGGCGCATCGCCCGTTCGCCCGCCGCTGCCCGGTCTCGACCATCCGGCCGTCCGCGTCTTGCGCAACATCGAGGACATGGACGAAATCAAACGGCGCGTGGATGCCTCCGCACAGTCCGCCGCGGTCATTGGCGCCGGCTATATCGGCGTCGAGATGGCCGAGAACCTTCGCGAACGCGGTTGGCAGGTGGACCTGGTGGAACTGGAATCCCAGATCCTGCCGCCTATGGACCGTGAGATGGTCGCGTCCCTGGAGGATCACCTCGTCGAGCATGGCGTGGTCTTGCATCTGGGCACCGCGGCGGCGGCCGTGCGCGACGCGGGGGGCCGCGCGGCCGTCGAACTGCGCAACGGCCGTACGATCGAGGCGGACCTGGTGATCCTGTCCGTCGGTGTTCGGCCCGAAGTCAGTCTGGCCCGTTCGGCCGGTCTCGACCTCGGCCCGCGTGGCGGCATTCGCGTGGACGCTCATATGCGGACTTCCGATCCGTGCATTTATGCCGTGGGCGACGCCGTCGAGGTGTTTCACACCATATTGCCGGGCAGCTGGGTGATTCCGCTGGCGGGCCCGGCCAACCGACAGGCGCGGGTTGCGGCCGAAAATATCTGCGGACGAAATACGACGTATGAATCCACACAGGGCACGGCGATTGTCAAAGTCTTTGACCTGACCGCCGGAAGCACCGGCGCCAGCGAAAAGATGTTGCAGCGCGCCCAAATCCCGTATCTCAAAGCCTACCTCCATCCATCCGGGCACGCGGGCTATTACCCCGGAACAGCGCCGATGCACATCAAACTGCTCTTTGCGCCCGACTCCGGCCGGATTCTCGGTGCTCAAGCCGTCGGTTATGACGGTGTGGACAAGCGACTCGACGTCTTCGCAACGGCCCTGCGCGCGGGCATGACCGTATTCGACCTGGAAAAATTGGAGCTGGCCTACGCCCCGCCCTATGGCTCCGCAAAAGATCCCGTGAATATGGCCGGCTTTGTGGCGGCCAACGTTATACGCGGCGACTTGCGGCTGTGGTACGCGGAAGACTGGCCGAAGACCGCGGAATCGGCTTTCCTCCTGGACGTCCGAAGCCCCGCCGAATACGAAGCCTGGCACCTGCCCGGCGCGCAGAATATTCCTCTGGGCACGCTCCGCGCGCGGCTCGCACAGCTGCCCAAGGATCGCCCAATTCGCGTCTACTGCAAAGTGGGCTTCCGCAGCTACCTGGCGCAGCGATTGCTGCAGCAACGCGGCTTCCCCGATGTGGCAACGCTCGCCGGCGGCGTGACGACGTTTCGCGCGTGGCATCGGGAAATCGCGGCGCCCAAGGTGCCGCAACCCGCGACGCTGTCCTACGCAGAGGAACAGATGGAGGCCGCCGCCAACCCGCCGGCGGTCGTCGGAAAAGTGGTCGAGGCCGACTGCACCGGCCTGCAATGTCCCGGTCCGATTTTGCGGCTCAAGCAGGAAATGGACCGCCTGTCGCCGGGGGACGAGTTGCTGATGCGGGCGAGCGATCCGGGCTTCCCGGCCGACGTCCGGGCGTGGTGCGCCAGCGCTGGAAACCTCCTGCTGGCACTGGACCGATCGGGATCTGTGATTGAAGCGCGCATCCGCAAGGCGCGGCCAGCGGCTTCCGCCGCCGCGCCTGCGGCGGATTCTTCGAAGCGGCGAACGTTCGTTGTCTTCTCCGGCGACCTCGACCGGGTGCTGGCGGCGTTCGTCATCGCAAACGGCACCCTGGCCATGGGCGGAGAGGTTTCCATGTTCTTCACCTTCTGGGGCTTGAACGCGCTGCGCAAGCCGTCGCCACCGCCCGTGGCCAAGGACTTCATCTCGCGGATGTTCGGATGGATGCTGCCGCGCGGCGCTTCCCGGCTGAAACTTTCGCAAATGCATCTGATGGGCGCCGGCACGGCCATGATGCGCGGCATCATGCGCCGCAAAAACATTGCATCGCTTCCGGACATGATCGAGACGGCGCGCCGCGGCGGCGCGCGCATCATCGCCTGCACGATGTCCATGGACGTGATGGGACTACGGCCGGAGGAACTGCTGGATGGAATAGAGTTCGGCGGCGTCGGCGCGTTTCTCGGCGACAGCGACCGATCGCGGACAACCTTATTCATTTGAACGAAGGGCGCAGCCGTTCGCCCCGGCATGGCGTTATGCGTGGCGAAGATTACATCGCCATTATTGATGATGAACCGGCGATCACTCGATTGTTGGAGATCCTAATCGCCCGATCGTTCGAGATCCCGACTAAATCTTTCACCGATTCGACCGCCGCGCTGCGTATGCTGCTCGGCGACGCGGATGCGATCCGTCTGGTCATCTGCGATCTCCGGATGCCGGAGTTGGATGGACTGCAACTGTGCCGCAGCCTGCGCCGGGCGGGCTGCCGCTTTCCCATCGTGCTGCTCACGGCCTATGCCAGCGAGGCGATGGAAGTCGAAGCTCGAACCATGGGCGTCAACGAGATCGTCCAGAAACCGTTTCATCCTCCAAGCTTCATCGAGCGGCTGCGCTCCCTGCTGGCGCCGTCCACCGACCTTCCTCCGGCGGCGCCATGAATCGAAATTGATTTTCGTCGGGCGCGGGCGCATACTGCAGGCCGTTTTGCGCGGCGACGCCGCGCGATCCGGTCATTACGGTGGATGTAGCTCAGTTGGCAGAGCGCCAGGTTGTGGCCCTGGGTGTCGCGGGTTCGAGCCCCGTCATCCACCCCATGTCATTCGCAACGCCTTGGTGATCCGACCTGCCGTCACATCTCGGAAGAAGCGCGTCGCATGGCATCGAACACTTCGGGACCATGACCCGCGAAGCGTGCGGGGGATCCGTTTTCCGACGACTTCGAAGTCTGGCCCCAAAGCCATGATCCGCCCGCTTCAGTCCCGACCGAGACGCCTCCAGCACGGCACAGCGTTCTCGCGGTCATTGCCCCGCGTCGCCCGGATCCGCCGGTCTCTCCGCCGCAGGCGGGGACGCCGCGGGACTCTTCTTCAGGTCCAGCCATCCAATCGTGTGCAGAAATGCGATCAGTACCGCTACGGGGCTGACGAACCGTATAAAAATACCCCACAGCGAGGCCAGGGTGAGCACGTGCGGCTGCGCGTTGTGAGACGGATCGTCCTTCAGGCCCGCCATCAGGCTCACCAAATGGACATCGGCGAAATTGCTCGATCCATGCCGAATTTCGTCCACGGCGCGCTTTGTGCCCCAGATCCATCCGACGAAGAGGCTAGTCAGCAGGCCGCCCAGTGGAAGAAACCAGTTCGAGGCCAGATTATCCGCTAAGTCAAAAAAGGAACCCTTCGCACTGCCAAATGCCCATACGAACACTTGGTGCAGAGGCTGTAGCCGGCTCCAATCGGTCACGCTGACCGCACACAGTACGCCGAGGCCAGTGATAATCGCGCCGTTGATGAAGGTGGCCCTGGAGCGAGGCCATTTACGCTCATCTACGAAATACGCCGTCACGACCTCCAACAGGCTGATTCCCGAGGTCAGCGCAGCCACGACCAGCAGCAAGAAGAAGAGGGTCGCCCAGACGATCCCCAGCGGCATCCGGTGAAAGACGGCGGGCAGCACCTGAAAAACGAGGCCGGGACCGGCATCAGGACCGAAGCCGTACGCGAACACGGCCGGGAAGATCGCCAGCCCGGCCATCAGCGCGATCAGCGTATCGAGTACGACGATCGTCAGCGACGCACCGAATATGTTCTGGTCGCGCCCCAAGTAGCTCCCGTACGTGATCATCGCGCCCATGCCCAGGCTCAACGAGAAGAACGCATGCCCCAGCGCGATCAATACGCTGTTGGCGTTGATGCGGCTAAAGTCGGGCTGGAGATAGAACCGGATACCCTGAATCGCGCCCGGCAGCGTGACGGCGCGAATGATCAACACCACAAGCAAACCGAACAACAACGGCATCAGGATCTTCGACCAGCGTTCAATGCCCTTCTGGACGCCCCGGTGTACGATCAGGATGCACAGCGCCATGAAGACGAGATGACAGCCGACGGCCCAGGCCGGGCTTGTCACGAAACGGCCAAAGAACTCCTTGGCCTCCGGAACCGTCTGAAAGGACAATCGTCCCAGCACGGCATCCAGCACGTAACCGAGGGTCCATCCCGCAACGACGCTGTAGAAGGACAGGATCACGAAACCAGCCACGACCCCCATCACGCCGGCCAGCCGCCAGCCGTAACGGAAGATGGCCAGTCCCAGCAGGATCAGCACGGCCGCCCAACCCCACGTGCGGAAAAAAAACAAGGCGATACCGGTCATCAACGTGGACAGGCCGATGCCATGAGCCAATACCGACGTCGGCGGACTGAGTTCCCGGAAGGCGCCGACCGGATTGCGCTGCGTGCGGCGGCCCATCGCGATTTCGCAGATCATCACCGGCAACCCGATGACCATGATGCAGAGCAGGTACACCAGCACGAAGGCGCCACCGCCGTTTTCGCCGGTGATGTAGGGAAATTTCCAGATATTGCCCAGACCGATGGCCGATCCCGCCGCCGCCAGTACAAAGCCCAGCGATCCGCTCCAGTGTTCTCGCGGTTTCTGCGCCGCTTCCTTCATGATCGCCTCCGAGGTTGTCGGACGTGAAATCTAACCGAGGCCGACCCCCGCCGCAAGCGCGCGACCCGACCAGTCAGACACAACCCCATTATTCGGGGCGGATGTTCAAGGCGGTCATTGACGGCGCTGCATCGGGCGCGGAGCGAACGCAGGACGAGTTCGGCGCATGGACGGGGCCGGTCGAGGAGCGGCGTGGGCCGTCGTTGACGGCGCGCGAACCGACCCCCACAAGCCCTGACTTGAGCTCCTGCGCCGTCATCCCGAGCATGGGGGAATACGGCGCCGACTCCCGATCTGACCGCTGTCCGCGGCGCGACCACGTCCGAACGCTCCATGGCCTTGGACGCGAAAACCGTCGGTCTGAACGGATCGCGCGCCGCGGAAGGCTAGAACCCCTCAAGGCGGCGGGGCGGGCTTTGCCTTTGCCAATCGGTCAACGTCAATCATTTCCACGGCGGCGCGGAGGGTATCCAACGTCATCTCGTCACCCTCGGCGGCAACGAGAAAGCGGTCAGCCACCCAGATGAATTTTTTGAAGTCGCCGCAACAGTTGTCGGCCACCTCCAACGCCCGATAACCCTTGTACATCGAAGAGCGCTCGAAGCCGTGCTCCGTTTCCCGTTGGACATCGTCGTTGATCCATTCGGCATAGGCTTTGGTCGCCAGTCCGCCAAAGGCGCCGAAATCCGTGATTTCGATCCGTAACAGCGCATTGGATTCGCCCGCGTAGTTGGCGACGGCGCGGGAAACGTTCTCGTTGATCACCCGGGCATACTCCGAGGAAACGTCGATGCGACGAAATCCCGCAATGTGCGATGGTAGCGCATCTTTGAGATCGCCGTGCTCGACCAGCGAAAGCACGCGCCCGTCCACTGACGCGGACCTATTCCGCGCCTCCGCGAGGGGGTTCGCGTCCCCGAGCCGTACGGCCGATGTCGGAAGCGCGCGGTCGGACGGAGAGGTCCGATACCAAAGCGCCACGCCGACCAGCAACACGATTCCGAGGAACAGGATCAGCGCCACTTTCATCGGGCAATACTCCGGGATGACGGCTTTGGCCGAACGTCGCGGGACAATATAGCGGTAATTCTCCGGACCGGCAAATTGGTGCCGAATCCGCTTGCGCGGAACGGCCGAAAAAAGAAGGCCGCCCGGGACTCGCGTCCGAGGCGGCCTTCCAAATGAAATCAGTCCTATTCCTCGATCTTGATCGCCTCGACCGGACAATTGCTCGCTGCGTCACGACAAGCATCTTCAGCGCCCGCCGGGACCGCCGCAACTTTCGCGACCGCCACGCCGTCCTTCATCTCGAACACGTCCGGACAGGTGTCCACGCACAGCTCGCAGCCCGTGCAGGCATCCGCATCCACTTTCGCCTTCATGCTCGTTCGCTCCTGTTGGGTTAACGTAAAGTCCCGCGCCCGCGCGCGTCAGGCCAGGACGTACTTGCTCTTGTACTCTTCCAGTATCTTGATGTAGTTGGCGCGCTCAAACGCCGCGGGATTTGCCACCGCGCGCTGGCTCATCGCGCCCTTCATTTCCGTCACGGATTCATAATCCTTCGACGCCATCCACGCCTCCAGCTCGTCCCGCATCACCCGCAGGTGGCCGATGCCGTTTTTCAACAAGGCCGAGCAGGTCATCACCGCGTCCGCCCCGGCCAGCAGGTACTTGGCGGCATCGCGACCGCTGTGGACTCCGGTGGTCGCCGCCAACGAACAGGGGATCCGACCGTGCAGCAAGGCGATCCAGCGCAGCGGCAACCGCATTTCCGCCGAGGTGCTCAAGTTGAGGTCGCTGCGGACCTCCATTTCGTCCAGATCGAAGTCCGGCTGGTAGAACCGGTTGAAGAGCACCAAGCCATCCGCACCGGCCTCCGCCAGTCGCTTCGCCATGTGGGCGGTCGAGCTGAAGAACGGCGACAGTTTCATGGCGATCGGAATTCGGACGGCCGCCTTGACGGTCCGCACGACCTCCACGTACATCTCCTCGACCGCCGCCCCGCTGAATTCGGGATCCGTGGCGATATAGTAGGCATTCAATTCGATGGCGGCGGCCCCGGCCGCCTCGATTTGCCGCGCATAATCGGTCCAACCTTCCGGCGAAATGCCGTTGATGCTGCCGATGACGGGTATTTTCACCGCCTGTACGGCAGCCCGCAGCAGCTCGAGGTATTTCTCGGTGCCGACGGCGTAATCGCCGACATCGGGGAAATAGCTCAAAGCCTCGGCGAAACTCTCGGTGCCGGCGGTGAGCAGGTGGTCCAGCGCTTCGGCGTCATGGCGGATCTGTTCCTCGAAGATCGAGAACATCACGACGGCGCCCGCGCCGGCATCCTCGATTTTGCGGATATCTTCAAGGCGCTGCGATAGCGGCGACGAGGAGGCGACAAACGGGCTATCCAACTTCAGACCGAGATAGCGGGTGCTCAAGTCCATGGTCGTTTACCTTTCTCTGCTGCGATGCATACTGGGGGCGGCACCGGCCTCACTCCGAAGCCGCCGGCGGCGTTGCCGCCACGTCCGTGTTCAGCCATTGCTGGTAGAGCTTCCACCGCTTGTCCACGTCGGCTTGCGCCAGGCGCAGCAGGCGGGCGGCCTCGTCGGGCTTGCTCAACGTCAGCATCTTGAAGCGCGTCTCGTTGTACACGTAGTCCTTCAGCGGCACGGACGGCGGCTTGGAATCGATCGAAAGCGGATGGATTCCCTGCTCGGCCAGCGCGGGATTATAGCGGTACAAGATCCAGTGGCCGCTGTTGACCGCGAGTTTCTGCTGATCGAATCCCTTCTGCATATTGATCCCGTGTGCGATGCAGTGGGCGTAGGCGATGATGAGCGACGGGCCTTCATAGGCCTCGGCCTCGAGGAACGCCTTCAGCGCCTGCCGCGGATTCGCGCCGAGCGATATCCGCGCAACGTAGACATTCCCATAGCACATCGCCATCATGCCGAGGTCTTTTTTGCCGGCCGGTTTTCCACTGGCCGCAAACTTCGCGACCGCGCCGCGCGGCGTGGACTTTGAGGCCTGGCCACCGGTGTTGGAATAGACCTCGGTATCAAGGACCAGCGCGTTTACATTGCGGCCGCTGGCGAGGACGTGGTCAAGGCCGCCATATCCGATGTCATAGGCCCAGCCGTCGCCGCCGAGGATCCAGATGCTCTTTTTGACCAGCATGTCGGCGATGGCCGCCAGGTGCTTCGCCTGCCAGGAGGTCAATCCCGCCAATCTCTTCTTCAATTCAGCCACGCGCGCCCGCTGCGCGGCCAGATCGCTCTCGGTGATTTGCGGCGCGTGAATCAATTCCGAAACAAACGCGTCGCCCAGCTCGGAGCGCAGTCCTTCGAGCAGCTCGCAGGCGAACTGGCGGTGTTTGTCCACCGTCAGCCGGAAGCCCAGGCCGAACTCGGCGTTGTCC
>CAYLTB010000077.1:0-14751 GCA_964386675.1 uncultured Verrucomicrobiota bacterium | reverse complement strand
GACGAACATCAGGCTGTGTCCCGCCTCCTCGCGGACCAGTTCGAGCAACTGCGCCTGGGACGTCGCGGCGGGCAGGCGATTGTCGTCGGAGTGCATGCCCAGCTCGCGGCAGGCCTGCTCCTTGGCGGTGACGTAGGAATGGGAGGCGGGATCGTCGCCGACGAGGGCCACCCCCAGGCCGGGCACGACGCCCAGCGCGGTCAGCCGTTTGACTTCCGCCGCCAGTTCCGCGCGGATTTCCGCGGCGATTCGCTTGCCGTCCAGCAGTTCAGCGCTCATGGTGCTGTCAGGATAAGGGTGCACAGGGAGCGGGTCAAGAACGCCCGCTGGCGCGAGCTATCCGATGGTCTTCACGGGGTGGCCGGCGGGGCCCGGTTCGCCGGGTCTCCCGGAGTGTCCGCTTCGATCCAGATGGGACTGGTCCATGCCATCGCCGGCCACGCGAGGGGGGCCTGCACCACGCGCGCGTAGTACAGGCAGGAAGCCTCCACGACATCGCTGATCGCGATCGCTGCCTCCATGCTTTCGGGACGCGGAGCGCTGGAGATAACCGGCAGGAAAGCCGCGTCCACGCCAAACCGGTATCTCAGGAGGTCCACCCGAAGGAGCGTGTCCGTGCCCCAGACGTTCAAGGTGATGTTCAACCGGTCGCCGTGTTTTCTTTTCCCGGCCGACCCCATCTCGAGGCCATCCACGGTAAACTCCAGGAGAATGCGTTCGCCGGTGGTTGCATAGCAGCGCCGCTGGCGCAGGGCGTCGAAGATGCCGTCTCGGGTCAGGCGTTCCGCATAGACCGCTGCCAGGCCCCCATGGCGCCTTCCGCCTTGCCCGCTGTGCTCGTCGGAGGAGGCGATCACGCCGATGCGCCGGCCGGCCATCCAGTAATTCTGGGCGTAATAAGGGCCCGGCATGGATGTGTTTGCCCGGCGTTCCGGATTGCGCATGCGATTGAATTCATAGGCGAGGACGTGCTGCGGGTCGTAGCGCTCGCTCTGCCCGTGATGGGAGTAAATCTCCGTCACGGGGCGCAGTCCCCGATCGTCAACCGCATTCCAGTCCACAGCGCAACCCGTTCCGGTCTGCGGCAGATCGCCGAAGGTGATGCCGGTGTGATGGGGGATCAGCAGGACGCGGGAGGGGTCGGCATTCCGCAGTGCACGCAGACTGTTGGCAGGCGCCGCCTCGCCGGTATTCCGGATGGCCGCATGGCGTACCATCGCTTCACAATCCCGGAAATAAATGTTGTGGTGCCCCGTCATCTCGGCCGGATTCCGCTCATCCCCGGGGATGGTGACAAAGGCGCCGGGACGGTTGGCCGCCTCGGCCCACTCCATCAACTGGCGGTAACCCTCCGGACCGAGCGATTCCCAATGATCGCAGACCCCGGCAAAATCGAGTCCGCTGACCTCTCGCGCATACCCATAAGGGTCTGTGCCCTGGCCATCGTGCGAGAGTTTCGTATGAATATGAATATCGCCCCAGTAGAGTCTCCGCGTCGCGTTTCCAACCTTGACGGCGTTCGACACGGCGTTCCTGAGACGGAACCGGAACACCCCGGATTTCGCCAATCGGACACGGACCCGCAGGGTACCCGAAAGGCTAAGCGACTCTGCGATCACCGTTCCGTCCGTCAGCGTGAGGCGTTCGTGCTCGAACGTTGTGCGCGAGGCGTTCTCAAACCGGTCCAGGGACACGAGGAGCACCTCGAACGGATCGCCCGGGGAGACGTGCGACGGAGCCAGGACGCGGAAGCGATCATGGACGCCGGGCTTCACTCGAAGGACCGGCGCTACCTCCGGCGCCACTTCATTCACGCGAAGCCACAAGGTCTCCGTCTCCGCCACATAGGGCGCGAAGGTGTTCTCGTACCGGATGTGTACGGGCGTTCCCGCCGGAACAAGACCGCTGACCAGTTCGGCGTAAACGCAGCGGCCGTGCCGGACTTGTCCCGTCGGGTGGTTCAGATGCCGCGGTTGAATCATAATCGAAAAACAGGCCTTTTCGGCCCCCGGCGCTTTGACAGAGATAAAGTGCGGCTGCGCCGGCTGGGTGCATTGCAATTCCCGGGTATGGCTGGGACCTGAAACCAGCAGCCAGCTGTTGGGAAACTGGAACTGTATGCAGTCGCGGGGGCGCAGATCCCGGTCTGCGGTCAAGGCGATGCACACGCAACACGGCTCGCCGACCGGGAATGATTCGGTGGTGCATTGCGCTCGCAGCTTCATGAGGATCCCCGCCGTATCATCCAGGAGCGGACTCCGTGGACAAAACGCAGACGGTCTGCATTAGAACAGCCCGCGAACCCGCCCCGTCTCGACGTCCACGTCAATCTGACGGAATGCGGGATTGGAGGCGGTGCCGGGCATCAACTTGATGTCGCCGGCGACCGGCGCGATGAAACCGGCGCCGCGATAGACGAGGATGTCGCGCACGGGCAGCGTGAAGCCGCGCGGGCGACCCTTGCGATCCGGGTCGTGCGAGATGCTGAGGTGGGTCTTGACCATGCATACGCCCATCTGCGCCGCAGCCGGGTCGGCCTCGAGCCGCTTCGCCTTCTCCAGCGCGGGCGGGCTGTAGTCAACCCCGTCCGCTCCATAGACCTCTCGCGCAACGCGCTCGATACGTTCGCGGAGCGGCAGGTCCGTTTCGTACAGGAAGTGGAAGGGTTGCGGTTTTGCCGCGACGGCCTCGACGGCCTCGGCCAGCTCGCGCGCGCCCTCGCCGCCCAAAAGCCAGTGCTTCGAGACGGCAAACAACGCGCCCGCGCCTTCGGATACCCGTCGCAGCAGCGAGATTTCCTCGGGCGTATCCGTGGGGAAGTTGTTCAATGCCACTATCGGCTGCATACCGCTCTTGCGCACAATATCCAAGTGCGCCAGGAGGTTCTCGCAGCCCTTTTCCAACAGGCTCAAATTCTCGCGGCTATAGGCCTCATCCAGCGGACGGCCCGGCTTCACGGCAGGCCCGCCGCCGTGCATCTTCAGCGCCCGGATTGTCGCCACGACAACGACGGCATCGGGCTTGAGCCCGGAGTAACGGCACTTCAGGTTCCAGAACTTTTCGAAGCCAATGTCCGCTCCAAACCCGCTCTCCGTGACCAGGTAGTCCCCAAGACGGATGCCGACCAGATCGGCCAGAATGGAGCTTTGGCCGATCGCGATATTCGCAAAGGGGCCGGCGTGGACCAGCACCGGCTGGCCTTCGATCGTCTGCAGTAGGTTCGGGTTGATGGCGTCCACCAACCACGCCGTCATGGCTCCCGCTACTTCGAGATCGCCCGCCGTCACGTCGCGGCCTTGCCGATCCTGAGCCAGAACTACGCGGTTCATCCGCGCGCGCAAGTCGCGCAAATCCCGTGCGACGGAGAGGATGGCCATGATTTCGCTGGAGACGCTGATCTGGAAGCCGGACTCCATTTCCACGCCGTCTTGCGGCCCGCCGCAGCCGATGATGATGTTGCGCAATGCCTGGGCGCAGAAATCCATCGCCCACTTCCACTGGACGCGCTTCGGGTCTATGTCGAGCCGACGCAACCCGCTCTTCGCCAGCCGGGCGTCGTCGTAGTTGCGTTCGTGCTGCATCCGCGCGGTCAGCGCTACCATGGCCAAGTTGTGGGCATTGGTGATCGCGTCAATGTCGCCGGTCAGCCGGATGGAGAAGGTCGCCAGCGGTATGCATTGGGAAAGGCCGCCGCCGGCCGCGGAACCCTTGATGTTGAACGTCGGCCCGCCCGACGGCTGACGGATCGCCCCGATTGGGTGGCGGCCAATTCGGGCGAGTCCCTGGATCAGGCCGAGGGTGGTCGTGGTCTTCCCTTCGCCCAGCGGGGTGGGGGTAATGGCAGTCACATCCACGTATTTCGCCGCCGGCCGCACTTGCAGTCGTTCCAACACCCGCAGGAAGTCCACTTTCGCAACGCCGCGACCCATGGGCAGGATTTCCTCCGGGCGTAGGCCGGCGCGTTCGGCAATGCGGGCGATCGGAAGGGCCGTTTGCTCCGCCGCTTCGGCAATCTGCCAATCTTTCATCCGGGTGGGATCGAGCTTCATGGATTTCGGGCTCCGGGGCGACGCGTGGGCTAGATGCGTCCTTCGCGGGCGGCGGCAATGAATTCGGCTCCGAATTCGTCCTCGTTCATCAGCAGCGCGCGGGCGAGTTGAAAGCCTTCCGACGTCGGATCCAGCGCATCGAGGATCTCCCCATTGATCTGGCCCGGATCCACGATGCCGCTGTCCGCCCCGGCTTCACGGGACAACCACGCAAAAACCTCATTGATGAGTTTGCGGTTCGGCAGGCCGAAGGACACATTGCTGAAACCGCCGGTGATGTGAACTCGGGGGCCGAACTCCTTACGGATGGCCTCCACGGATTGGATGAAAGAAAGGCTGTTGCGCCCGTCGGTCGCGACCGGGAACACCAGCGGATCAATGAACAGCGATTCATCGGGTCGCCCCAACGCCTTGAGTTTGCCGACCAGCAGGCGCAAGTTCGTCAGCCGCTCCTCGATGCTGCGCGGCATGCTCTTTTCGCCGGCCGCCGATGCGATGACGTCCGTGTCGAACTCCGCGGTCAACGGAATCGCCGCCGCTCGCTCCAGGGAAGCCGAATTGAGCATTGGGCGCCCGCGCGAACGATCGCAGGCGGCGAGACCGGCGCGCAGGACCTCGGTCTGGGAGGAGTCAATGCTCAACGGCAGCCGGCTGGCCTGCTGAAGGATTCCGACCAGCCAGCGGATGGTTTCCACCCGCTCCGCGGGGTCGGAAGAATATTCGTCCACGTTGACGTCGAGGTAATGGGCGCCCTGTTGTTGCTGTTCTTCCGCCAGCGCTTGCAGGTAATCCACGCCGGCGGCGCGGGCCTCGCCGGCGCCGTGCAACGCCTGGCGGATCGCTACGGCGCAATGTTTTACCTTGCCGCCGGCCCAGTCGCGGCCGGCCACGACCTCCGCCGGCACCGGCATCAGCTTCTTCGGATTGCCGCCGCGGGAATACGTGAGGGCGAAACCGTTGTCGGCCGTTTTCGTCACACGGTTGCCGTCGGTCTTGAAGATACGGGTGCAGTGAATTTTTTCGCCGATGACAAGGAATGGCTTCTGGCTCATAGGCTCTCCTCTGAACGCGGAATGTTCACACCGGTTGTCTGAAACTAGACTAAAATGACGTCAGTTGCCAGTCCGGATCTGCACGCGATGACGGAATCCGATTCGGACAGCGGCCCGGTCTGGAACTGCGCGGGAAGACGGCCGTGCGGACCCGCATCGCCCATTATCGCCGCCCCCGCCGGTGACCGCGCCTTGGGGGTTACGGACGGGGTGCCCGACGCGGCCAGAGCGATATGCCGGCGGAGACCAGCAGCGCGGCGGCGAAGCTGACCAGGAAGCGCCCGGCGCCGGGCAAAGGAAGCCACGGTGTGAAGTCCGGCTTCGGGAAGAAGGGCACGCCGGCGGCGATCCCGAACAGCGCCGCGGTCATCGCGCGTCGCGCGGTGTGGCGGGGCGCGAAAAGACCGTAGAACACGGGAAACGCCGCTCCAGCGCAGACCAGGTCCGCGATGAGAAATAGGTACAGCACGCTGTATCCGCGGGCGGCAATCGCAACGGCGGGCAGGGCCAGCAGGACGGTCCAAAGGCGAGCCCGTCGCAGGCTGAGGGCGGTGTCCGATCCCGGCCGGCGGATCGCCAGCTCGCTGACGATCGCGCTGGACATGCCGTTGAGCAGCGTGTCGGCGCTGCTCATGACCAGTGCGAGCGCCAGCACCAGCACCGTTACGGTCAGCGCAGGCGGAAACGTGCGGGCCGCAAGCGCGAAGAAGGCGACGGACGACTGGCCCGATGCCAGCGGCTGATCCAGCGCCATGAAGCCGAAGAGACCGGCCGCAAAGACGATGGGAATGACGATCAGCCCGCTGTAGGCATACGTTCGGCGAACGGTCGGGGTGTCGCGTCCGGCGTAGACACGCTGCCAGAAGCCCTGATGAAAGAGATTCGCGGCCGTGATGGCGATGATGAGCGTGAAACCAAATTCGATGCCGGCGGCATGACGCCACGAGAAGAGTTGCGGCGATGCGGCGGCGGCGCGGTGGAAAGCGGCCGCGGGGCCGCCGAGCCGTGCGAGGGCGCCCAGAAAGACCGCCGCGAGCAGCGGCAATATCATCGCAAACTGAATACGGTCGGTGAAGATGGAGGCGCGCAGGCCGCCGTAGCCGGTATAAGCGACCGTTCCCGCGGTCACAACGATGGCGGTCCACGCCAACGGCACGTCGGCCAGCAACCGAACCGCCAGCGCGATGGCCGTGATTTCTGCCGCGAGGAACACAAATAGGTAGAAGAGAACGAGGGCGAGCGTGAACCGGCGCAGCCGGGGGCCGTAACGGTGCTGGGCATACTCGTGGAGTGCGCAGCCGTCCGGCATTCGCTCGCGGAGCCGGGGACCGAGCCAGGCCAGCAGAAACAGCGGGGCGGCCTGACCGAGCGCATACCCGGCAATGCCGGCCATGCCTGCCCAGGTCGCCGTCTCGGCCGGGCTGAACAGCACCCATGCGCCGATCGCGGAGGCCGTCACTGTGGCCAAACCAACGCCCGTGCCCGTTTGGTTGCGGCAAACAAGGTGATCGTCCAGCGACAATCCCCGACGGCGGACGTGCCCGATGCCCAGCAGGGTGAATAGAAGGACCGTGGCCGCGAGAATCGCAAAAGCCGATAACGGACTCATCATCGCATGCTTCCCTTCGCCGGCATTACCCGGACAGGTTCAAGGGGTCTTCGGCACCCGCCGAACTCTCAGCCCGCTGTCGCGAGCTCCCCCAGCAGATTCAAATGGCTATCGTAGGCCCGGCCCGGATCCGGGTCAAGCCCCGGTACGCCTTGGATAGCTCTCGGCGCCGCTATAACGGGCAGGCGCGACCCTTCGTCGGGAGCGCCCGCCGCTCGTCTCGCGCGGCCGGAACGACCCGCTCACGTATCTCGCAACGCCGTCCACAGTTCATCGAGCGCCTGCGGGATGACTTTGGTGTCGGCCAGGACGGGCATGAAATTCGTGTCGCCGCTCCAGCGGGGGACGATGTGCAGGTGCAGGTGGGATTCCAGTCCGGCGCCGGCCACTTTGCCCAGGTTGAGGCCCAGGTTGAAACCTTCGGGGCGGATCACCGCGCGCAGTCGTTCGACAAGATCGGACGCCAGCCCCATCATTTCGAGCCGCTCGGTTTCGTTCATCTCCGCCAACCCGCGGATGTGCCGGTACGGCGCCACCATCAGGTGGCCGTTATTGTAGGGATATCGGTTCAGGAGACCGAAACAGGCCGTTCCGCGACGCACCACATAGCCGGCGCGGTCGTCGTTCGACCGCGCCGCCGCGCACAGGAAACACTCGCCGTCCTTCGGACCCCGAATATAGTCCATCCGCCACGGCGCCCATATCGCGCCCCGACCGGCATCGCATTCCGGGTTCATGGCAGGAATCGTCCTTTCTTGAGCTTCTCCGGCAGGTAGTGATCCATGACGAAATTGAGCCCGTGCTTCGCGAAGGCCTGCTGCTCGATACGGACGCCCAGTTTCAACATCAGTTCCAAGGCCTGCTGCCATTCTTTATGATGGCGGATGAAAGGATCGTTCTTCAGCGCGTCCTTCGCGCGCTTGACGTCGGCCCCCTCCAGCGGGTGCGTGGCGTCTTCCAGTCCGTAGTCGGCGATATCCCAAGGTGTGACGCCGAGGTAACGGGCCTGCGGTACGCAGAAGAAGCGATTGATGTGGGCGGACTGGCCGGAGCCGACCTTGAGCGTGCGGTAGATGTTGCAGTAACCGTAAGGGTCTCCATCGGTAAAGGCGACGACCGGCAGATGCGCATCATCGGCCAACCGCCGGACAAACCGTCGGCAGGCGCGCGTCGGAACTCCGCTCATCGAGACGAGAATGCACTTGGCCTTCTCGAAGTAGCGGTGGTGCACCAGGCGTTGGAAGAGCGAGGCGGTTTCGACGACCAGGATCAGTTTCGCCCGCGTCTCGAAGGCCAGGTGTTCAACGCGGGACGGAATGCTCCAGGCGCCGGAGCCCAGCCGGGCGCAGTCAATGCGGATGGGGCGACCGTCCCCGGGATCGCGGTCTATGACGACCAGCGGGCCGCATACCTCGCCGCCACGCTCCTCCGGAATGTAGCCGAGCTGTTCTCGGTTGACCCCGAGCATGGCCTCGATGTCGTCCAATAGCGCGTCGCTTTCTGGTTGCTCGTCAAAACGACATTCGCCCCAACTCTTGCTGTTGTAGTAGATCTCGCGCTTGCCGGCGATGTCGTTACGGTCGAGCAAATCATTCTTCGTCGTCGCCAGCAGCCGCATCGACTGCGCAAAGGTTTTCACGGTGTTGAAAGCCAGCGTGCGGGTGGCGGTCCTTCCGGTCAATTCAAACCACCCGCATTTCGGGTCGTAGCGTACGTTCGCGAGCGATCGAACCGGGAAGCGGAGCGCGGGCTTTTGACCCCGGCGGACGATATCGTCGCGCACCTGGCGGGCCACCGTGACAATGGCGCGCGCGGCGGCGGCGCGCGAGGGGGCGACGGCCGGTGCGTTTTCGTCGGCGTCCTTTGCTTTTCGCTTGCTCATGGCGGCACTATGCGTTGGGACGGAGCGGTCGTCAATCGCGGCAGAACCGAAGGCAATCGCGCCGCGCGGGTGGAGCGTCGCCGGCGGTATGCAGCCGGGCTTGCCGTCAAACGCGGATGGTCGTATATAGGCGCGGTACTCGCTGTCGGTTGGTATCCGTATCGCCATCCGATGGCGCCAGAAAGTTGTTGCCCATGGCACAGGATATCTATCGCACACGCGAGCGCGAGCGCCGGATCAACATCGGAACGGATTCGACGGGCGCGGGGCAGCGTGGATTGTTTCCTCCGCCGCGGTTCCGGGCTTGGACCGTGGCCGTCGCCTTGGCGTCGTTGATCTTTGTGCTGGTCATGGGGGCGATCATTTTTTTCCAACAGCAGTTGATACAGCAGCAACGGGAGCGGCTGCAGAGTTCCGGCGTCCTCCCGGAACCCCCTGCGGAGCCCGCACTGCCCGTGGCGCCGCCCCCGCCGGGCGCCGGTATGGATCCGGCGGCGCAGGCGGTTCTGGACGACCTGATCACGACCGTGGTCGCGGACGTGCCCCCCAAGTCGCGCCCGCCACTGACCATATACTGGCTGCAACAGGCGGCCTATCAGCTTCGCCAGGCCGATCTATCGTACCGGCGTGGCGCTTGGTCGCAAGCGGCGACGGCCTATCGTCAGGCGCTGCGCATTCTTCCCGAAATCGAGGACGCGGAGGCTCGGTTGGGATTGTGCCTGATGCGGCAAATGCAGTATGCCGAGGCCGAATCGAGTTTCCGGCGCGCCATCGAACGGCAACCGAACGAGGCCGGGCATCACAACAATCTCGGCGCCGCGCTGATGGGACAGGGACGGGCGGACGAGGCGGAGGCCGCCTTTCGCCGGGCGCTTGAACTCAATCCCGGCCATCTGGCGGCCGCACGAAACTACGCTTTATTGAAGTACCGTACCGGCGATATGGCTGCCGCAGCGCAGCAGTTTCGCGAATTTCTGTCGCGCGAGCCGGACGATTTCGATGCGACGCACATGCTGGCCGTTGCGCTGATCCGCACCGAACGCTGGACGGAGGCGGCGGCCCTGCTTCAGGATTGCGTTCGACGCTGGCCGGACATTCCGCCGATTCGCTTCCGGCTCGCACAAGCGCTGGCCGCCCTCGGACAGGGTGATGAGGCCATGGCCGCATTGAAAGAAGGGGTGACTCAACTGGACCCGGGGCGGGCGCTGGTCTGGCTATCGCGCACGGAGTTCGACCGGATCCGTCCGCGCCCTGATTTTCAGGACCTCATTCAGGGCCTGCCCAAACGGCCGCGCTGATCCCGGGAGGATTAGATTCCGTTCCCGGCGGTCCCCCCAGCACGGCGCGCACCGCAGTCCCTTCGTTGGCATCGAAGCGCCGCACACGCGCGTCACGCGCTCGCGCCGCTTCGCGCGTGTCCGCGCGCGGGCCTTGGAAGATGATGCCCCACGGACGAGCGGCGCCGCGGAGCCGATCCTCGGATTCGATCCGCCAGCGGGGCGTCGCGACGGCACCCTCCGCCGAGGCTCCCCGTAGACCGACGATCGCCAGCGGCGCCACCGGATCGGCGTCCGCCGATTCCAGCGCTGCGAGCGGTGCTGCGGCCGAACCCGCCAGACCGAACAGCACCGCGGCGCCGCCCCGTCCCCAACGCGCCGCGATGGCCGCTTCGGCCGCCCGCGAATAGCGGACTGCGGGGTCGGGGTGAAACGCTTCGATTTCGGCCCCGTCGGGCAGCATCCGCCGGTCGCCGCGTCCAAGCGGTTCGATCGGAATGCCCCGTGCGCGCAACTCTCCGGCCACCGCCGTGAATACGGAGGAGCGCGCGCTTGTGGCGGCCGGAATGTACACCCGGGTCACGGCGAAACGGCGCGCGATCTCGGTCGCACCGCCGACGGCGTCGGCGTCCGCCCGCGTCAAAATCAGCGCTTCGATCCGATTGATTCCCCGCGCTCGAAGATAGCTGATCAGCATCGAAATCCGATGCCGCGGACCGGCATCCGCGAGCACCGTTGCCACGCTCGGCCCCTCGATCAATACCGCCGATCCGAAATCCTCCGACAGCGCATGGACCCGGATGCGGCGGTCCAGCCGGTACTGCACGGCCGCGGCGAGGACCACCGTCGCCGTCGCGGCCGCCAGCACGCGTCGCGGACGTCCCCGCAGCGCAAAGAGTCCCGCCGGCGCGGCGTAGAGCAACAGCAGGAGCGGCCCGGATGGTGCGGTCACGTTCCAGTGGGCGCCGGGCAGCGCGGCGATCCCCGCCATGAGGTCCGCCAGTTCGCTCGCAAAGACGCGATTCGCGTGGTTCAGTACCTCCGCCGCCGAAGCGCTGATGGCGTTCAGGACGAGCGACAGCCCGCCCGTCAGCACGATCAGAAACGCGGACGGCACGGCGAGTAGATTGCCGAGCAGCGCCGAGGGGGCGACACGGTTGGCGAAATGCGCCTGAAGCGGCGCCGACGCCAGCCAGGCCGCCAACGAGGCCGCCGCCAGGAGTGCGACTGCGCCCGCCGCCGAACGGGTCCAGCGCACGAGGCGCGGCGGAGGGGCCGGCGCCCAATGATCGGCGGCCAAACCACGGCGGATCGGTGCGGTCAGCGCGGGACCGTAACCCAGCAGTCCGCCGACGACGACGAAGGAATACAGAAAGCCCACATCTCGGATCTGGCCGGCGTCGGCGACCAGGATGGCGATCGCGGCGAGCGCGAACGCGGAGCGGATGTCGGGCCGGCGGCCGAACATCGGCGCGGCCGTGTACGCCAAGGCCATCACGGCCGCTCGCACCGCGCTGGAGGCCAGACCGGTCGCGGCGACGTACAGGACAAGCAGCGGCGCGAGCCCCGCGGCCTGCCAGCGCCGCGGAACCCCCAGCGCCCGCAGCAACGCCAGACCGAAGGCCGCGACAATGCCGACGTGTAGTCCCGAGATGGCGAAGATATGCATCGTCCCCGTCAGGAGAAAGTTTTCGCGGGTATCCTCGGGAATATGCTCGCGCATCCCCAGCGTCAGCGCGCGCACGATCGCAGTTTCCCGCGGATAGTGCTCCTCGATGCCCATTCCCAGCGACCGCGCTGCCTGCGACCGGAACGCCAGCGCGGTATGCCGAACGGCTGTGCCGCCGGGAGAGCGGCGCTGGAACGACGCCGGCACCGCCGTCATGCGCAGCGCGCCGTCCGGACCGGCCGCGCGGCGCACGCTGCCGGCCAGCGCGATACGGTCGCCATAGCGCGGTTCAGGAAGACCGGGTGTCGCAGCGATACGCACGCGGAGCCGCCCCCGCGTCCGGCGCCAGTCTTCGCCCGTCCGATTGAGAGCATCGGCGTCCATCGTGAACCGCCACTCTTCGCCGCCGCGAAGCGCAGCCGTGCGGACCGGCGCGTCGACAATGCGGCCCGCGAGCCGCAGATATTCCGCGTCGCGCTCCATGGCGTTCAGCAGATTGCAGGGCGCCACGCCCGGTCGGGCCAGGGCGCCGTGGAGTGTGCCGCAGACCAGCGCCGCGCCGAAAAGCGGCAGAAGCCCAATGAGACGACGGCGCAGCGGTGCGGCCGCGGCCAGCAGCACGGCCGCCACACCGGCTAGGACAGGCCAATGGGCATCCGGAAGGACGGGCGCGGCCGCCATGCCCAAGACAAACGACGCCGCCAGACCCAACAGCGGCCGCCGGGGTCGCGCGACGATCCCTTCGCGATCGGATCGTTCGTTCATTCAGCGGCGGCTCCGCCGACTGCGCGGAAACGCCGAAGGGATCATTCCCTTTTCCGTCCGAAGGCTCAAGCGTCGAGCCATTGTGGGCGTTGAATGGCGGATTGCCAATTCGGCGGGGTCTGCTAATCTGTCAGCCCACTCCGGCGGTCGGGAGCGGTCCGGAGTGCCGCGCAATGGAACACGACGACAAGACGATACGCATCTACTTGCGGGAAATCGGCCAGGTCGAACTGCTGACCCCGCAGGATGAAATCCGTCTTGCCGCCCGGATCAAGAAGGGCGACGAAGAAGCCCGGAAACAAATGATCCGGGCTAATCTGCGGTTGGTGGTCAAGATCGCGCAGGATTATGCCCGGTACGGGCTGCCGCTGCTCGACCTAATTTCCGAAGGCAACATCGGCCTCATCAAGGCTGTTCAGCGATTCGACCCCAAAAAGGGCGGCAAGCTCAGCACCTATGCCGCCTGGTGGATCAAACAATCCATCAAACGCGCGTTGGCCAACCAGAGCAAGACGATCCGCTTGCCGGCGCACTTGGTGGACAAGATCGCGCGGATGCGGCGCAGCGAGCGAAAGCTGACCGAGCAACTGGGCCGCGACCCGACGGAGGAGGAACTGGCCCGCGATCTCGGCGTGGACGCGGCTGTCATCGCGCACTGGAACAGCGTGTCGGTGAAGCCGACGTCACTCGACGCGCCCATCGGCGACGATGACGGGGGAACCTTCAGCGACATTATCGGCGACGAGCGCGCCAAGACGCCGTTCGACGAGATCAACGATCGCCAGTTGCTTGAGGAGGTTGAGCGGCTCTTGGACCGGCTCGACCGCCGGGAGCGCGAGATCCTGAAATACCGGTATGGTCTGGGCGGCGCTCCGATCGAAACGCTGGAGGACGTCGGCCGGCGTTTCAACATCACGCGCGAGCGGGTGCGCCAGATTCAGAACGCGGCCTTGCTGCGACTCCGTGAAATGCTGGAGGAACTCCCGGCCGGCTCTCTGGACGGCGGCGCGTGATGCGCCCCGCGTTCAGACCGCGGGCGGCGCGGCCGGACGCTTGAAATCCCGGCCGCGGTGCCGGACGATTTCACCGAGCACCGTGTACAGCACGTCCTTCGCGATGTTCGCGGCGTGGTCGCCGATGCGTTCCAGGACGAACACCAGCGAGTAGACCGGAAGCAGCGCGGCGCCCGCGGAGGGTTGTCGGACCAGCAGCGTTTCGATCCGCCGGATCGCCGACTGGGCCAGTTCGTCGGCCCGGTCATCCTCGTTCCAGACCTGGCGGGCCTGTTCAACGTCGAGGTTGATCACGGAATCGAAAGCGCGCTTCAACATGCCCATCACATGATCCATCAGCGGACGCAGCTCGGGAAGATCCGGCGTGGTGCGGTCGCTCACCGCCATTGTGATCCGGGCGATTGCCGCCGCCTGATCCCCGATCCGTTCGAGATCCCGGTTGATCTTCAAGACGCTGACGACATACCGCAGATCCTGTGCGATCGGCTGATGCAGCGCCAGGATCTTCAGACATTCCTCTTCGACGCCGACTTCGGCGACATCCACGCGCTTGTCGTCCACCGCCACCTGTTCGGCCGCCAGGACGTCCCGGTCGAGAAAGGACTGCATGCTTTTCTGCAGGGATTCCTCGACCATCGCGAACATCAGAAGAAACTGCTTTTTCAGAGCTTCGATATCTCGGTTGAAGTGTTGCAATGCCATGATGGGGTCTCCGAATACGCCATGGGCCTGACGGATTCAGTATGTCGCGGCCGGCCCTCAAATACAAGGTCACGGCGTCAAAGATATCGTTAGGAATGGATTAGCGATGTGTTAGCCTCGGAACATTTGAACGACGCCGACGTCCAACCGCCGACCCTGCGCGCGCGGAGGCGGAGGCTTGATCCGCGTCAAGCCGCCGGCCGGCGCCATCGGGTATGGTGGTTGCGCCGTATCGGCAACGAACGAAACAAAATCAGAAAGAAAGGTGGGCCATGTCCATGTTCTGTTATCAGTGTGAGCAAGCCGCCAAGGGCACCGGTTGCGACGCGTTCGGCGTCTGTGGGAAGGACCCTGACACCGCCGCGTTGCAGGATCTGCTCGTTCACGCAGCACAGGGAGTTTCCCAATACGCGCATCGCGCTCGCTTGTTGGGCGCCGTTTGCCGGGACGCGGATGTTTTCGTGACCGAAGCGCTCTTCACGACGGTCACGAATGTAAACTTCGACCCGGTCCGACTGGAGACCCTGCTGCGGCGCGCCGCCGAAGTTCGCGACCATGCTCGACATATCTACGAAGAAGCCTGCGCCCAGTCGGGCCACGCCCCGGAGCGGCTGGCCGGTCCCGCGGTCTGGGAACCCGCGCCGGACCGCGACGGCCTGATTCGTCAGGGTGAGGCCGTCGGCATCAACAAGATGCTCGAGACGCGCGGCGCGGATTTGACCGGACTGGAACA
>CAYLTB010000076.1:0-14826 GCA_964386675.1 uncultured Verrucomicrobiota bacterium | reverse complement strand
CCCTGGTCCGGGATGGCGACCGAATTGTCATCGATGCCCCGTCCCGCACGCTCCAGTGGCAAGTGACGCCGGCGGAAGCAAAGCGACGCCGCGCGCGGTGGATGGCGCCGCCCCCACGGTATGAGCGCGGGGTTCTGGCAAAGTACGCCCGACTGGTGGGGTCCGCGGCCCAGGGAGCGTTGACGGATTGCAGCGGCTGATTATTTGTTTTTCGTTATTGCGCTAATAGACCGTCGATGTATACTCTGAATTGCCGTTCTCAATACCGGCAAATGGATAACCCTCACAGGAGAGAGCTATGGCCAGAAAAACGACATTGACGCCGGAGCAGCTTGCGAAGATCGAAGAGATGCTCAAAGCGAAGACGCCCGTGTCGGCGATCGCGAAGGAAACCGGCGCAAAGGACTATCAGATCAACGCCCTGAAGCGCAAACTCGGATTAGTGAAAGCGCGCAAGGCAAAGAGGGCGGCGATGAAGCCTATGCCCGTCCAGAAGGCTGGTCGGAAAGTCCGTAAAGCGCAAACCGCCGCCATGCTTTCGCTGGATGCCATTCGAGCCCGTCTGGCGGCGGCCCAGAAGGAAGTGGAAACCTGGCAGCAACGACTGGTCGCCCGTGTCGGCGAGATCGAAAAGATGATCGCCACGATCAAGAAAATCTGATAGCGGTTCGCGATCAGCTTCAGGGCGGGCTTCCCCTAACATGGAGGACCGCCTTGTTGCTTTGTGAGACGCCTCTCCGGGTGCAGAGTGAATATCTCGGAATCATCGCCGGTCCGGTTGCGCGGCCTGACCGGGTGGATCGTGCGCCGCGCTTCGCCGGCCGGAGGCGATCCGCGCGGCACCGACGTCCGGACGGTTCTGGGCGAATGGGAAGGTTATATCAGTACCGGCGCCAGCGTGCTGCTGGCGGCGAGCAAAGCCATCCTGGGCGCCGTTTCGGGGAGCGTTTCGCTGATTGCGGACTCCGTCAACAACTTGGCGGACGTCGGCAGCAGCCTGCTGATCGCATTGGGGTTTCGGTGGTCGCGTCGTCCGCGAGACCGGGAGCATCCCTTCGGACACGGACGCATCGAAGCGGTGGCCACGTTGGTGCTGGCCCTGTTTCTCATAGGGGTCGGCGCGGAGATCGCGCGCGGCGGTGTGCGCCGCCTGATCGAGCCGGCGCCCATCGAGGCGCCCGGTTGGCTGCTGGCGACGATTGCCGCGACCATCGTGCTTAAGATGTGGCTGGCGATATTTGCACGAACGCTGGCGAAATACACAGGTTCCAAGGTCCTGGAGGCCGATTCCTGGAATCACACGTTCGATATCGCCTCCTCCCTGCTGGTGATACTGGCTTTGGTTTCGGCGCGACTGGGGCATCCGCGGATTGACGGAATCTCTGCGCTCGGCGTGGCACTGTGCATCGGCTACACCGGCTTTCGGTATGCCCGGGATGCCGTGAACGAGCTGCTCGGCCGGGCGCCGACAGCCGAGGAATTGGATCGGATCCGCGCCATCGCGCTTGCCGAACCCGGGGTGTGCGCCGTGCATGACATTATTATCCATGAATACGGGGATGTCCGGCTGATCTCGCTCCACATCGAGGTGGACGCCGATCTGACCGTCATGGAGACGCACCGGATGGCTGAACGGGTGGAGGAACGCATCGCGCAGAACGCTTCAGCCAAGGCGGTGGTGCATGTGGACCCGGTGGATCGCAGCCATCCAGCCTATTCGCGAGTCGAAAAAGCGCTCCACGATTTCGTTTTCGACCATCCGGAATTGGTTGCGTACCACGATCTGCGGGTCACCGGGAGCGCAGACCATTTCGATTTTTCGGTGGACTTCGTAGTGCGATCCAGCGTTCAGCGGTCCCAATTTGAAAAGTTTCTGTCCGACGCGCGCGATCGCCTGCACCGCCAGCTCGCCGGCGCGGACCGAATCGAAATGGGCATCGAGACGGAATACGCCAGCGACCCGGAACACCGGCGCTCGTTCTCACGGTGAGCTGGCGACGCGGCGCGCCGGCGGATTGACGGCACCCGTTCCGCGTGCCATCCTGCGCGCATGAAAGTCTTCGTTACCGGCGCCGCCGGCTTCATCGGTTTCCACGTCGCGAACGCGCTGCTGGACAGCGGCCACGATGTCGTGGGTCTGGATAATTTCAATGATTACTACGATGTGCGTCTGAAGCGGGATCGCCATCGGATGCTCGCCGATCGGCCGGGGTATTGCGGCGTGGAGGCGGATATCGCGAACGAGGGCGCGCTGCGCTCCGTTTTCAAGGAACATTGCTTTGATGCGGTCTGCCATCTGGCGGCGCAGGCGGGCGTCCGTTATTCCCTTGAGAACCCGCATGCCTACGGTCAGTCCAACCTGATGGGTTTTCTCAATATTCTCGAAATGTGCCGTCACGCGCAGACGCCGCGCCTGGTCTATGCGTCAAGCTCCAGCGTGTACGGCGGAAACACGAAACTGCCGTTCAGCGAATCCGATCCGGTGGACCATCCCGTCAGTCTGTACGCGGCGACCAAGAAGGCCAACGAATTGATGGCCCACTGCTATACCCACTTGTTCGGTCTTCAAACGGTGGGATTGCGCTTCTTTACGGTGTACGGTCCCTGGGGACGGCCCGATATGGCCCTATGGTTGTTCACCGAGGCCATTCTGGAGGGTCGGCCCATCCCGGTCTTCAACCGGGGCGATATGCGTCGCGACTTCACGTATATTGACGACATCGTCGCCGGCGTGCTCGCCAGCCTGCTGAAGTCGGGCTTGAGCCCCTACGAGGTCTTCAACCTCGGCAATCACCGTTCGGAAGAGTTGCTCCACCTGATTCGCCTGCTCGGCGAGGCGTTGGGCCGCGAACCGCAATTGGATCTGCAGCCGATGCAACTGGGGGATGTCAAGGCGTCGTTGGCCGACATCGATCGGGCTCGGACCAAACTGGGGTACGAACCCCGGACACCCATCGCTACCGGGATTCCGCGGTTTGTGGAGTGGTATCTTCAATACCGCCGTCGCGGGCGGGGTTCGTCGCAGGGGAGGGGGGTATGAATTCCAGCTTTCTCGAATTGGCTCGCCGGCGGGTCAGCGTGCGACGATTTCGTCCGGATCCGGTGCCGGACGGGCTGCTGGATCAGGTGTTGGAGGCGGCGCGGCTGGCCCCGTCGGCGAAGAATCTGCAGCCGTGGCACTTCATCGTGGTGCGCGATCCGGCGCGGCGCGCGGCCCTCGGGCGCGCGTATCCGATGGAATGGTTCACGCAGGCGCCGGTGATTATCGCTGTTTGTGTCGAGCCGGCGAAAGCCTGGCGGCGGCGACAGGACGGGTATTGTTCCGCCGAGGTGGACGGCGCCATCGCGATGGACCATCTGATCCTGTGTGCCGCCGATCTGGGATTGGGCGCCTGCTGGATCGGCGCCTTCGATCCACAGCCCGCCCGTGAGGCGCTGGGCCTTCCGCTCGGCATCGAGTTGCTGGCCCTGACTCCGCTCGGTTTCCCCGACGACGCGGGCCGGCCGAAGATCCGTAAAGAGCTGCGCGACATTCGGCATGACGAACACTGGTGAGCCGAAGCGAGTTGCGCCATCCGTAATGGAAGCGCACCGGGATGCGCAGGTCGAGATTCTCGGCGTCCCGTACCTGCACCGGCGAACCTCGGACAGCGGCGACCTTTACGTGACGCGGCATGGCGCTTCGCTGCTCGATCTGCTGTTGCCCATCAATTGGTATGAGACCGTCTGGTTTCGGGAGAATCGTGAGCGATTGGTGGGCAGCAGCACGGTCTATCGCGTGACCACCCGCACCGTCAATGGCCGCCGGGCCGACCTCGTCGTCAAATGGTCGCGGGTCGGCGAACAGGTGCCGATGGACACCTTTACGTTAAACCGTTTTGCCGAGGCCGAGTTCAACAGCCCGTACGAAGAGTTCGCGCTGGTGGAGGAATTGCGCGCGTCGCGAATTCCCGAACCGGTGCGCACCCATCGTCCCCTGGCCATCTATGTGCCGGCGAAACGCCTGGACCTGTGGCAGACCGGCCGACATGAATCGCGCATCGCCCGAAAAAAGGCGAAGCATCGCGACGTCGAACTCGATATTTTCCGCCAGTACATTCTGATCTATGAGTGGATCAAGGGCGTATCCATCATCGAGGCGGCCGAACGATTGTCGCTGGATGAGCCGGAACGCGTGCGCCTAGCGGAGGATCTGACGCGGCGGGCCATGGCGGATCTAGAGCGCCGCGGGTTCCGGGTGCTGGACATGAAACCCGCGCATATCATCGTTCGCCCTCGGTCCGGCGCCGAAGGGGGGCTGCTGCGCGAGCGGGATGGCCGCATTGCCTATGCGTTGGTGGATTTTGAGCTGCTGGAGCGCACACCCGAACACGAGATCGAGGTCGCCCGCCGCCGCCGCGGGGTGTATCTGAAGAAACAGCGCGACCGTTTCGGGGTCGAGCCCGAATCCGCCTTTCCCGCCCACTTGAGTCCGGCGCGCATTCTGGGGGTGGATTACGTCCACGGCGCGACGGAAAGCACGGGCGGCGCGCTTTGGGTCGTCGGTCGCGATCCGGGGCTCTTCGATTACTTCCAACCGGAGCGCTGGCGCCGAACTCCGCGTACTCGCCTCTCAACGGTCAACGAGGTTTACCGGACGAAGACGAAAGATGATATCCATGTCGTCTGGCGCGTCTCCCGGGTCGGCGAGCGTCCGGAAGGCGATGCCTCCGAGACGGCCGGCGAGCCGAAGGCCTTTCAGGGATTCAATAGCCCGTTCGAGGAATTCGCTTTTGCTTTGCGGCTGGCGGAGGCCGGCGTGCCGACCGTGTATCCGCGTGCGATCTACATGTCGGGATTGCAGTCGGATCGCCCTGACTATGTCCAGGATCCCCGACGGTATGAACGGCTTCAAGAATACCGTACGGCCGCGGGCGAACCGGTGCTGCGGCCGGACCGTATTTACGTGGCAATCTGGGGTTTCTGGAACGGACGGGATGAATTGCTGGCCGCCCGGGATGCGACATATTGCATCGGCGTGGACCTTGAGCGGGCGGTCCGCGAGCACGTGGTGACCGCCGAGCAGGCGGAAGAATTGCTGGAATGGGAGCGCGAACGCCTGCGGTCGGCGGGATTCGAGGACCCCGGTCTAAGACCGGACCACCTGTTGTTATCGCTCGATCCGGATCACCGGCTCATTCGGGATGAGTCCGGGCGTCCCGAGATCCGAATCTGCAATCTGGAAATGATCACGCCGGTCCATGACCGTGCGTAGGTCGCGGCGAGGAGCGGTTGCGCTCGCGTGGGGTGCCCCGGCGGGCCGGAAAGGGAGTGGGCCAAGCCGAGCGGCCATGAATTCCGGGGCCGGATCAATAGGCCCGGAAGGCGTCGGTTTCAGCGGCGCGCTCGGCCGCCATGGCTTCAACGACTCGACGAAGCTGCACCAGATCGGATTCGCGAACCGGATGCCCCGATCGTTCGTCGTCGCGCGCGGCCCACGCCACGCCCTGCTCCGACGGGAATTTGCCGTCCCGAATCAGGCATTCCGCCGCCTCCGAAAGGCCGGCCAGGGCGACCATCGTCTCACCCTTGGCCCCCTGGCCAGCGGCAACGTAGGGCGGTCGGAGGGAATGAATCCGACCGGCCGCAACGTAGATCAGCGCATTGAGACGGACGAACGGCGCGGTCTCCGCGAGTTGCTGGCCCGGTCGCGGGGACCGGCCTGATACGTAGTCGATGGCATCGCTGAACGAGCATCGCCAGAGCTCCGGCGCAGGGCCGCCCAGGGCTTCCGGCGTGGCGCCGGGCCGAATCAGTCGGACCTCGTCTGGGCGGATATACTCGATCGTGGCGCGCTCGCATTCCACGACTTCGCGCTGGCGCGGCGTGCCCGCGCAGGCATGGCTCATTGCCAGGCGGAGTTCGGCGTCGCCCGCGAAGCGGCCTCGGGCGAAGACCGTGTCGGCGCCTTCGATGGGGTGAGCGCGGTAAAGCTCCGCCTCCAGGGCTTCGACCGGTTGCCAGGCGTCGGCGGCCTGGTCCGCCGCCCAGTGGCAGCAATTGTTGAGGTAATGGGCCATGGCGTTGCCGAAGCAGGAGTCGAGCACGAGCCGGCCGTCGAGCAGCAGCCGGCCGGCCCATCCGTTGCGCCGGTAATACACGTCGGTACGGGGCCACAGGCCGAGAAAGGAAACCCGCCGCACGCGGCCGAACTCGCCGGCGGCCAGACGCCGCTTGATGCTCCTGCGGACCGGATCGGACATCATCTGGAACCCGACAATGGTCGGGCGCGGGGCGGAGCGCTCGATGTCGAGCATCCGGGCGAATTCATCCAGATCGAGAGAAGGCGGTTTCTCGAGGTAAGCGATGTGTCCGCGCTCGACACAGGCCCGGTGCATCTCGGCGTGCAGCGGGATAGGGGTGGGGATGGTGACCAGGTCCAGTTCCGCCGCATGCGCATTCAAGAGTTCGAGATAATGCCCGTGGACGGCCACGCCGCGCGCCGCGAACTCGTGCTGGACCGTCAAGTCGTGGAACTTTTCGGGTGCGGGATCGCAGGTGGCGACCAACCGGCAGCGTCCCTCCTTTTCGAGGGCATGGACCGCCCGGTGATGTATCTGTGCAAAGCCGCCCATCCCGATGATGGCGACCCGCGTGGGTTGCGGCGACTGGCTCGGTACATTCACGCGTTCACCAGAATTGGTAGGATTGAGTGGCCAGCACATACCAGCCCAGCACGTAATTCGTCACCATATGGGCGAAGGCCGCCGCCCAGATATCGCGGGTGCGAAGGTACAGCCATCCATACGCCACGCCGGCCAGAGCCCCAGCGAACCATTGTTCGTGCTCGACGGCGAAAACCAGAACGGTCAACCAGAACGCTGTACGGTCGAAGCGGCCGGGGTCGCACATCAGCCATTGGCGTGCCTGAAGCCAACGATAGATGAACCCCCGGAAGAAGAACTCTTCAATGACGGCGATGACGAAGGCCGAGCCGGCCAGTCGGACCAGCGCGAGGAACCACCCCGCCGTCTCGGGCGCATAGGGAAACTCCGTGAGTGGCGGGGAAGCCTTGCCCGGCGGCCAGAGCCCGACCAACCAGCGATCGTAAAACGCGTGCAAGGCCGGCGCGCGCGCGCGCAGCCACGCGCTCTCCGGAAACACCCAGACCGCGAAGACGGCCATGCCTATCGCAAAGGCGAGGGACAGATTCCGGATCTGCAGCGGGGCATAGCCGAACCGCCAGGGGCGGAATCCGATCAACAGCGCCAGGCAGATCAATGACCGCCAGGCATACCCGTGGCTGGGCGGGTCGGGCAGCATCTGCATCAGAAAGAGCCAGAGGACAAACGGCGCGACATGGGCCCACATCGCGCGTTCGTGCCGCGCCAGCGAGTCCGCCGCCGCTCCGTCGGAGGGGGGGGACGGCTCTTTTGCATCAGCCATTGTGCGCCTTATCTAACAGCCAGTTGCGTGAACCGCAAGCGGGAAAGCGCCGCGATTTATTTGTCAAGTGCTCTAGGCCTTGACTATAGTCGTCCACGCTCCGGTTTGAGAGCCGTGGGCGGACAGGGCGAAAGCGGGTCCATGCGTTGCGAAGTCGTCATCACGGGGATGGGCGTTCTGGCGGCCAATGGAATCGGCGTTGAGAAGTTCTGGCGCTCCCTGCTTGCGGCCGAAAGCGGTATCGCACCCCTTCGGCATTTTGATGCCTCCGACCTGCCGGTCCGGATCGGCGGCGAGGTGAAGCACTTTCATGCGGCCGACTATTTGCCGGACGGCGCGCCGGTTCGCCGGCAGGCGCGGCATACGCAACTGGCGTTGGCGGCCGCGGCCATGGCCTTGCGAGATGCCGCCATTTCAAGGGAGGAATTGCCGTGTTTCGATCGGGTGCCCGTGGCCATGGGGGTGGCCACCAGCGCGATAGACGTCATCGAAGAAACCTTTCACCGCAAGGTCCAGGGCGGTGTGCGCCGGGTCCTGCCGACCGCGCTGCCGGCTTCCATGCCCAATATGGTGAATGCTTGTATCATCGAGCTGTTCGGCATTCGCGGCATGTCCATAACCCTTTCCACCGGATGCGCGGCGGGGCTGGATGCCATCGGCGACCTGGCCCGTCGAATCGCCGGCGGCGAGGCTGATATTGGAATCGCCGGCGGATGCGACGCGCCCCTGACGCCGATGGCCATGGCCAGTTTCTGCCGATCGAACCTGTTGTCCCGGCGGAATGACGATCCGGCGGGCGCCAGCCGGCCTTTTGATGCGGACCGCGACGGGGGAGTGCTGGCCGAGGGAGCGGGAGTCGTGGTTCTGGAACGCCGGGAGCATGCCTTGGCGCGCGGCCTTCGCCCGATCGTCCGCGTCGCCGGATTCGGCACCAGTGGTGTGAACGGCGACCAGAAACGGGCGGGGTTCGAGGCCAGCATGCGGATGGCGATGCAGGATGCGGGGTTTTCGCCGTTTTCGGTGGATTGGATCTGCGCTCATGGACCGAGCGATCCGTTGCTGGATCTCTTGGAGACCGAGGCGATAAAAACGGTCTTCGGTCCCCGGGCCCACGCCATTCCGGTGACGTCCATCAAGGGATGCACAGGCAATCCGCTGGCCGCGGCCGGTCCGCTCTCGGTCGTTGCCGCGGCCCGGGCCATGGCCGAGAGACGCGTACCGCCCACTGCGAACCTGGCGACGCCCGGCGCGGGGTGCGACCTGGACTATGTGCCCGGGCGAAGCCGCGCGCACGAGGCGCGGCGCGTGCTAGTCAATGTGCACGGCCTCGGTAACGTCAGCAGCACACTGGCGCTGGAAATCGCGGAATGACCCTGTCGTTTCTGCTGTTGCTGATCACAGCGACGATCAGCGTATCGCTGGGGGGACTGGTGTATTTCACCCATCCGCGCCGGGTGGTGAACCAGCACTACCTCCTCTTTGCCCTGATGGTCACGGGGTGGCTTGCCTTTGTGAGCGGGGTGATGGGGGCCGAAACTCCGGCGGCGGCCATATGGTATCTTCGCTGGGCCTTCGCCTTCTCTGGCGGTATTCCCGTCGCGGTCAATCTGCTGAGGCTTTCCATCGTCATCCAAGGCGCCGGCTGGCGCCAGACCTTGCGGCGGTCCGCGGGGCCGATCCTGCTGTATGCCATTCTTTGTCCACTGTGGTTCTTCGGCCCTCTGGTGCGCGGCGTCCGCATGCCGGACCCGGACTCACCCGGCTCGGTCCTGGACGCGTTCTATGGTTGGCCCTATTACGTGTTTTCCATTTATTTTCTAGGTTTCACGTCCGTGCTGATCGCGCTTTTCCTGCGGGACTTGCGGAAAGTCCGCGGACTCCGGCGCTCGGAGTTGAGCTATGTCCTGCTGGGCACGATTTCCGGACTCGTGTTTGGCGCGACCCTGTCCGTTGTGCTGCCGCTGATCCGCGGGACCTCCACCAGCAGCGCCTATGCCCCGATCAGCGCCATTGCCTTGAATGTCTGCATCGCCTACGGCATCGTGAGCGAACGCATCATGGCCGTTGCAGATGTGATGCGGCGGCTGTTGGCGCTTCTGCTATTGTCCCTCTATCTGCTCTCCCTCTACCTGGCGGTCTGGTGGTTCGGAATCTGGGCCTTACATCAGATCGTCCAAGATGGGCGCTGGGGCGCCCATGCGCTGGCCACCCTGGTGGTCGTATTTGCGGCGCTGCCGGCGCGCAGCGTGGTCAATCGTGTCGCATCCCGATTGCTGGCGGCCGTCAACCGGTCCGAAGCGCAGGAGCTGTTGGAAGAGACGGCGCGCGCCGTGCAGACGGTGACGACGCTGGACGCCTTGCTGGCGCGGATATCCAAAGGGATCACCCGAATGTTCGGCGCCGAATCCGTGGTCGTCCTGACGAAGGCCGGCGCGGGCTTCGCGCGGACAGGGGCCGCCGGCGAAGGCCCCAAGGCAGAGATGGTGGGCGAGTCCCCGCTGCCCACCCTGCTGCGGCAACGCCGGCTGCCGCTGCAGATCGAGACGCTGGAGCGACACCCGCCGCATCCGCTCGTGAAGGGGGCGGTCCATCAGTTGAAGGAGATGGGCGGTGTTCTCGCCATCGGAATCTACGGTAAAGACGACCTCGAGGCGATCCTTACGATGGGGCCACGCCCGTCCGGCCTGATTTATCACCGCTTCGAGTTGGAAACGCTGGTCGAATTATGCGGCTCGCTGGCGATCTCCATCGAAAACGCCCGTTTGTACACCGAAGTCGAGGCTGGCCGCCGTCGCATCGAGACCCTTCTGGAGCTTCTGCCCAGCGGCGTGATCGCGGTTGAACATGACGGGCGGATTGCCGTATTCAACCGCGAGGCGGAGCGGATCAGCGGCCGGTCCGGCCGCGTCGTCAACACCGGCGGTCTTGATGCCTTGCCGGCCGAGTTGGGGGAACCCCTGCGCAAGGTGCTCTGTAGCGGTCAGACGATTGACGAGCGTGACGGGTTTCTGGTTGGCGATGACGGGGTGCGGCGGCCGGTTCGTTGGAGCGCGGCGCCCGTTCCCGCCGGCGGAAAACGGGGGGGCGGCGCCGTGCTCGTGGTTCACGATCTCACCCGTGTGCGGCAGTTGGAAGACGAGGTCAAACAGAAGGAGGCGCTGGCAAAAATCGGCACGCTGGCGGCAGGCCTGGCGCACGAAATCAAGAATCCGTTGGTCACGCTGAAGACGTTCTCCCAACTGTTGCCTTCTCGCTTTGATGACACGGACTTCCGCACCCGGTTCGCCCCGCTGGTGGGCGAGGAAGTGGGACGGATTGACCGAATCGTTAACGATCTGTTGCATCTGGCGCGTCAGGACGCCGTGTCCATGACGCGGCTGAGCCTGCACGGGGTGCTGGATCATTCGCTGGCCGTGGCGCGGAGCCGATATGCCGGCGTCGAGGTCCAATTCGAGAACCGATGGTCGGCGTCGAGAGATGTCATTCTGGGTAACGCCGAATTGCTGGGACGCACCTTCGAGCATTTTTTCGCGAATGCGGTGGAAGCCATGCCCCAGGGCCGCGTGATGCTCACCACCGACAATGTTAGGGTTGCGGACCGGGTGTCAGACGGTATGGACAGAGGCCGTGCCCGAACCTGCATCGAAATCCGGATTATGGACACCGGACCGGGCATTCCCGTGGAAGATCGGCCCCATGTGTTCGATCCGTTCTTTTCGCGCAAACCTTTCGGCACCGGTTTGGGGCTGGCGGTGGCGCACCGGACCATTGAGTTGCATGGCGGGCGAATTGCCCTCGAAGATCGGCCGAGTTTCGGCGCGGTTTTTAGGATTTTACTGCCATTGGCTCCGGAGGAGTCGCAGACATGACGGGAACCGGGACGGTGTTGCTTCTTGCCGGCGACGCGCAGGTGGCGCAGCACGTCAGTGGGGCCCTTGACGGTCTGGCGGCCGTGCGCGTCAGCCTCGACCGGGCGTCCTTCGAAAAGGCACTGGACGCGCTGGACGGCGACGCTGTGGTCATCGTGGATCTGTGCGCCGACGGCGGGCTGGCGTGGCTGACGGCCGCGCCGCGCCAGCGGCCGCTTTGCGTCGCTGTTGCGCTGGGGGATCCCCGCGGGGCGCGCGTTCGGGAGGCGATGGACGCCGGCGTATATGCCGTGGAGCCGCTCGACTTTGAGCTCCGGGCTTTTCGTCAGACCGTCGCCCACGCGCTGGATCGGCGGGCGTTGCGGCGTTCCCTGATGCGGATCCCGCAGACCGCCGTGTCGCCGCCGCGGATTGCTCCGCCGTCGGCGGCGACGGAAAGCGCGGTGCGCCGCTTTATCCGCGCCATGCGGCCGGCCGAGAGTGTGGACGCCGTCCTGCGCCAGGCCACGGACAGCGTCGTGCTGGCCACTGGCGTCGCGAGCGCGGGCATTTTCGCGGCCGATCCGGCCGGAACGTTCCGACTGCAGGCCGATACGGGCTGCACGCACGACGTCCGCGGGTTGTCCTTCGGGCCGGGCGATCCGGTCGTGCGCTGGCTGGAGCGGCACGGCCAACTGGTTGCACGCGCCGGACTGGACCGCGTGGGAGAACCCGCGGAACAACTATTCCTGCGGGAGGTCCTCTCGGCACTCGGCGCCGAAGTGGTGCTGCCGTTGCGCGCTCGCGGACGGCTTCTGGGCTGGCTGTTCACCGGGCGCCGTACCACCGGACTGCCTCTTTGCGAGGACGATCTGGAGGACTTGGCCGCCATGGCCGGGCATATCGCCCTGGCGCTGGAGACGGCGTCCGTGCTGCGCGATACGGCCCTTCAGAGTTCGCTCGCGGGCACTGTTTTCGCCGCCATGCCGACCGGAGTCATCGCGACGGACGCCGACGGCGTGGTGCGCTGGTTCAATCGCGCCGCTGGCGACCTGCTGGGATTGGCGCCAGAGACCGTCATCGGTCGTCCGGCCGACAGCGTGGGGAGCCGCGCCTATGATCGTCTGCATGCGGCCCTGTCCGGCGAAGAGGCTCCGGCTCCGGTCGAGTGGTTCGAGATGGGCACCCGCCGCGCGATTTCCGCCACGGTGCGTCGCTTGTCGGGTCGGGACGGCGTCTTGGGCGCGGTGCTCTTTCTGGAAGATGTCACGGCGCGACGCCGCCTGGCCGAGAAGGAGGAGCGGCTGGCGCGCGAGACCTTTTGGGTGGACCTGGCCGCCGGCCTGTCGCACGAAATCCGGAATCCGCTGGTGGCCATCAAGACGTTCGCCCAGCTGCTGCCCCAACGATTCGGCGATGCGGAATTCCGCAATGAATTCTCCGTGCTGGTGACTCGCGAAATCGCCCGCCTCGAGGTGATCGTGGACCAGATCAACCGTTTCGCCTATCCGCCCGCGACCACGCACCGGCGCCTGACGCCGCACCAGATCATCTCCGGCGCGCTCTTGCGCTATCAAGCGCGGTGGCCCGCAAAGGACCCCCGGCTGCAGGTAGCGGACGCGCTCGATGTGGAGGTGATGGGCGACCTGGAGGCGCTCTCGGAGGCGATCGGGGGGCTGATGGATAACGCACGGGAAGCGCTCGGCGACCGTCCGGACGGCCGACTGCAGGTCGCCGCCCGCGGCTGTCTCGGCCCCGACGGAAATGACGAGGTCGGTTTCACGATTCGGGATAATGGCCCCGGCATCCCGTTGGAAATACGCGACCGCGTGCTATCGCCTTTCGTGACTACCAAGGTGCACGGCATGGGCCTGGGATTGCCGATTGCGCGGAGTGTGGCTGAATCGCACGGGGGACGCCTGACGCTGGAAACGGATGGCAACGGCACGACGGTGACGCTGTTCATTCCCGCGGCGCGGCGCGCGCACGCCCCCGATGCCCAGCGGCGTCCGGCGGATGCCGATTTCACCCCTCCAGCGAAATCAGCATCGGCTCCTCGATCGCCTCCACCAGCCAGCGCATGAAACGCGCGCCGTCCGCGCCGTCAATGAGACGGTGGTCGTAGGATAGCGAAAGCGGGAGCATGGGGCGCGGGCGGCACATCTCGTCCTTCTTTCCACAGGCCGGCTGGAGCTGCGAACGCCCCACGCCCAGAATAGCCACTTCCGGGGCATTGATGATCGGCGTGAAAAATAAACCGCCGATCCCGCCGATGTTGGTGACCGTGAACGTTCCCCCCTGCAGATCGTCCGGCGACACGCGGCCCTCGCGCGCCTTCTTGGCGATCTCGCCGAGCTCGATCGCGATTTGAACAATGTTCTTCTTGTCGGCATCCCGCAGCACTGGGACGATCAGTCCGCGTTCCGTGTCCACGGCAACGCCGAGGTTGTAGTACTTCTTGAAGACGACCTCACGGCCGGCCATGTCCACGCTGGCGTTGAACTTCGGGAAGACCTTCAAGGCGGCGGCTACGATTTTCAACAGGATCGCGGTTACCGTCAGCTTGCCGCCGGCGGCCTTGACGCGGTCGGCGAAACGTTCGCGAAGGGCCTCCAGCTTGGTCAAGTCCGCCAGATCGTGCTGCGTGACGTGGGGAATCGTGGCCCACGCGCGGCTCAGGTGTTCGGCGGCCGTGACCCGAACCCGGTTCATCGTCTCTTTCTGGATGAGTCCCCAGCGGGAGAAGTCGGGCAGGGGAATCGCTTCGAGCGCGCAATGGCCGGCGACCTTGCGGCCGGTGCTGGCTTGCCGAGCGTGGCGCTTGACGTCCTCGATTGTTATCCGGCCGCCGGCGGAGCGGGAGACCACCTCTTCCAGGACGACGCCGATCTCCCGGGCGAATTTGCGCACGGAAGGGGCGGCGGCCACCGGCACGCGCGCGGCCGCCGGCGCGGCGTTTTCCGCCGGTGTCGGGCGCTCCAGCACGGGCGGGCGGGGCGCCGCACCGGGAGCGGTCGGAGGTACAGCCGCCGGCGCCGGCACGGCCGCCGGCGGCGTGGGCGCAGCGGCCGCTGGCGCGGCCGGTGGCGGTTTCACGGCCGCTGGTGCGGCGTCCGTCTCTTCGAGCGTCAGGATCGACTGGCCGATTTTTACGGCATCCCCGGCCTTGACCAGCAGCGCAGCCACGCGGCCCGCGTCCGGCGAGGGGACTTCCACCGTGGCCTTGCCGGTTTCGAGCTCCAGGATCGGCTGGTCGGTCGCGATAACGTCGCCCGGCCGGACGAGAATCTTGACGACGTCGCCGCCTTCGATGTTTTCACCCAGCGTTGGAAGCTTCAATTCACGTGGCATGGGGGCGTCCTACGCGTACAGGGGGTTGATCTTTTCGGGGTCCACATCCAATTCTGCCAGCGCGCGGCGGACCCGGTCGGCGTCCATCGCGCCATCGCGGGCCAGCGCGGACAGCGTGGCGGCGACAATGTGCGCCGCGTCAACTTCGAAGAACCGGCGCAGCGCGTCCCGCCCGTCACTGCGGCCGAAACCGTCGGTTCCC
>CAYLTB010000075.1:0-15224 GCA_964386675.1 uncultured Verrucomicrobiota bacterium | reverse complement strand
CGCGCACGTCGCGGAGAATGGACTCCAGATCGGCCGTCTGGGACTGCACGGTGCGCTGCAGGATTGCAGCGACCTCCCGGGGTGGCGCGACCAGCGGTATAATCTCCAGGCCGGTCATGGTGTGCAGCGTCTCGATCGCCGTCAAATTGAAAGGATCGGCCATCGCCAGGGTCAGCACGTTTCCGGCGCGCTCGATCGGCACGACCTGGTAGAGCGTCAGCCACTGGCCGGGCACCAGCGACATCAAGCTGTCATTGGGGGCGAAATGGCTCAGTCCGATCGGCGGCATTTCCAGGTATTCGCTGAGCGCGAGCACCATGTCGTCGCCCGACACAAAATGCCCGGCCACGAGGGTGTCCTCCAGTCGGGCTTTGGAGGCGGCGGCCTGGGCGCGAGCCTCCTCGAGCGCACTGGGCGTGATGGCGCCGCGCTGCAGCAGCAGATCGGCCAGTGTAACGCCTTCGGGCATGGAGCCTACGGGGCCTGAGCCGCGCCGAAGAGGTCTCCCCCTTCAGTCAGCACGAACGTGCGCTCCGGGTGATCCACGGCGCCGCCCGCCGCCGCCACCTCGTCGAACAGTGCGCGCATCTCGCCGGCGGCCGGACCGGCATACAGCCGAACCAGCCCCACGTTGGCGGTGTTGGAAAAGATGATGACCAGCAGGACTTCGCGGTTCACGGCCCGAATGAAGATACTGCGCTTCTCCCCCTGGTGAAAGACCGCGCTGAACTCATCCTCGCCCAGGATGCGGGCCAGTTCGCGGCTGGCCGCGAAGACACCGGCGCCGAGCGCCGAAAGCAATAGAGGGTCGGAGGTCCCCCGGCCCTCCTGCGCCAGCACATACCCGCCCGAATCGCATACCACGCAACCGTCCGCCTCGGAACGGTCCAGTAGATCCAGCAGGATGCGGCGCATCCGCAGCACGTCTTTTTCCGTAAGAGAAAACGCCATAAGATTCCGCTCTTTCTCCGGCAACCGCCGGCTGTTTATACGCTATACCAGCACCAGATCGCTTTCCTTCGCCTCGCGCCGCGCATGGGTCTTCACAAACCGGTTCAAGACCATCCGCGCGATCATGTTCAGGGTCTCAAATACGCCGATGCCTTGGGGCGCCACGCCGCCAAAACTGGGACGGCGGACGCCCCGGTTGTTCAACAGGAATTCCATGTAGTTCAAGGGGGCGATGTTGGGCAAATCCCGCTTGTTGAACTGCAACACGTAAGGAATCTGGTCGAGGGAGTCGCCCTGGAGCCGGAGGTTTTCCTCCAGGTTGGTGAAACTCTCCACGTTGTCGGCCATGCGGCTCCACTGGCTGTCGGCAACGAAAACCACGCCGTCGGCGCCGCGCAGCACCAGTCGGCGGGTGGTGTTGTACATGACCTGGCCGGGCACGGTGTACATCTGGAACCGCGTCGTGAAATTCTCGATGGCGTTCGCGACCAGCGGCATGAAGTCGAAAAACAGCGTGCGGTCCTTGGAGGTCGCCACGGAGGTCAGCGCGCCACGAGCCGTCGGCGCGATCGCCTGATGGATGTACTGCAGGTTCGCCGTCTTTCCGCCCAGGCCAGGGCCGTAGTAGACGATCTTCAACTGCACTTCACGGATTGCAAAATTCACGAACGACATATCGGCGCTCCCGCACTAGGCCGGGCCCTCGGCTCCGGCGTGCCCGTCAACATAAACCGCGGCGGGCGTGCATACAAGCCGACACCGCCCGCCGACCCGGCCGACGGACCATGCGCCCGGCTTGTTGCGAGCAGTTGACGTGCCACGACCGCCGAACCTTCATCCCGGGGCCTGCCCCTCGTCCATCAGTCGGCTGCCCTCGAGCAGCAGCCCCATGGTAGACTTGGTGATTTGTCCGTCCTTCCGCTCCGGCCGGCCCTGCCGGAAGTAAAAGGCCGCGCCACCCTGTTTCATTATTTCGTACACGGCGGCGTCTCCAGAACGGTCGCCGCAGCGGGCCGCGACGATGGCGCCCTCCAACACGTCCACGCTCCCCGTCTCCACGCCGTCCGCATTGGTGACCGCCAGCGTACCGCTCTTCTTGGACGCTTCAATCAACTGCAGCACATCGGCGATGGAAATAATATTCAAGTACCCCGAGAAGTCGTCCTCGGCCCGGGCGCGGGCCATCTGTGCCTCGGCCTCGCGGCGGATCGCCTCCTCGGTCTTCTTGCGCCACTCGATGTTGCGGATGGAGAAGACAAACTCTCCGGCGCTGGTGAGGTTGATGCGGCTGATGGCCACTTCCGCCGGAAAGGTAGTGCTGTCGTCTCGGGCACAGAAGGCTTCCAGCACCGTGAACCGTCCGCGTTGCAGACGACGCTCGATCCGGACCATCATCGCCGGATCGAAATTCAGAATCAAATTCGATAACGAGCGACCTTTGAGCGCCGCCGCATTGGCGCGCAGCAGTTTTTCTGCGCGGGCGTTCGCCTCCAGAACCCGGCACTCGCGGTCACAGATCAGCACGGCATCATAGAGTCCCTGCAACAAGCCGTGAAACAAATCTGCTTGCGGCGGTGGCGCAACGGGCGCGGCGTCCTTCTTGCGAATCGCTAGCATGGCCTTTTTCAGAATGGGGACGGCAAGAGCCGCCCGATCCGATGCGGCCATCATAACGAGGTGCCGGTCCTAAGTAAAGCCGCCGGCCGCACGATCGAGTCGAATGGCCCGAAGGCGGGCCGCCTCCCAAGTTGGGAGTTCGGCGAAGAGAACGGCCGCGATGTTCATGCCGAGGTTCGCTGGCATGCAACCTGCTTTTAGCCCCTCGGCGACGGGCGCATCGGTCGCACTTGCGTGGCGGCCCGCCAAAGGATATTGTCGCCGAATGTCGGCCGCTCGACATAGTTCAGGTTGAATACAGCGCGTCTGTCTTGCGCAGAAAGGGATCGGTCCCATGTCGCTTTTTAAATTCTTCCGCCGAACTCCGGAGCGAACCGCGGCGACGCCTCCGGCGCCCTCCGCGGCGTCACCATCGGCACGCACAGCGGCGGAAGCAGTCCCGCCCGGCGCGCCGACCGCCGCCCCTCCGGCGTCCGCTGAAACCATCGAAGATGCTATCGAAATGTTTCGCTCCATTCAGGAGGTGCTGGGGGATGGCGAAGACATCATTAAGCTACCCTCCCGCATCCTGTTGGGCAGCCTGCCGGAAGATCTGCGCGGGCCGCTTTGGAGAGGGGACGCGTTCCCGGATGTCGCCATCGAATTGGAACGCCAGCCGCTGCTGCAGCAACTGCAGAAAGGGCGTGTGGTGTACCCCCTGAACGACCTGGCCATCGGCCTGCCGCGCGGGTGGGTAAAATCCGATCCGGAGGCGCACGTCGAACTCAACCTGGCCGAACTGGTGAGCGCGCTCCCTTCCGATCTTCTGCAATCCTCTTCGCAACTGGATGAAGAGATGATCGAAGTGGCGCAGATGAAGGACTTTTTCGGCCCGCCCCGCGCGCCGGAAGCGGCCGAAGCCGCGCCGGCCGCGCCAACCCCAGCCCCGGGAAAACCCTCGGCCGATGTTCCGCCGCCGGCCGGACCCCGCGTCCCGGCGCCCGCGGTCGTCCGGCCGCTGGTCCGTCGCGAAGTGCGGCTCACGGCTCCCGACGGGTGGGACGGCGTGGACCGCGCCGCCGACGCGGGTGCGGCCGTGGTGGACATCAACCAAGCCGACTACGCCGAGCTGTCATCGGTTCCAGGACTACGCGGCGGGCGCGCCCGGCTGATCCTGGCGTTCCGTCAACAGTTCGGGCCTTTCCGCGGGATTTATGAACTGCTGGCCGTGCCCGGAATCGGGCGCAAGGTCTTTCGCCGCGCGACGGGTCTGGAGCCGGGCCTACGACGGCGCGGCGACCGGCATGCGAAGCTCAATGAGTTGCTGGGACTGCCGCGGGACGAACGGCCGCCGCTGGCGCGCATCGCGGCGCGCGCCGCCGAAACGCTGGGCGCGTCAGGCTGCGTGATCGCCGGCGAAGACGGAATCGTGCTGGCCGCATCCGAGGGTTTCGCGGACGCCGAGCGGTACTCCGCCATCGCCCCGAAGCTCTTCCGACGCACCCGCCGCTACCTCAAGCAACTGGCCGGGTCGGGAGTAAATGCCGTTTATCTCCCGGAAACGACGCCGCCTCTGCTGGTGCTGATGATGCCGTCCTGTCACATGGTCGCCGCTCTGCGAACGGACGCCGACAACTCCGAGGCCCTGCGAAAGGCGCCGCGAATCGCCGAGGAAATCAACTGGTTGTTGAGCCGGCGGGCCGCCGTGCGCTCGGGAGTGTAGGCCGCGAACGCGGCGCGGGAGCAGTTCCAATGGCCGATACAACGCGGGAATCCGCGGAAAGCCGATCGGTGTCCGAGGCCTGGAACGCCATTACGGCGTTCGAGCAGATCCTCGAAATCATGCCGAACGACGTCAGCACGCTCGACGCGCTGGTTCGCTCCTGCGAGATGGTGGGCGATACGGAGCGCGCCCGAAAGTACATCGTTCGCCTGGTCCGCACGCACCTGACCCAGCGCAACGCGGCGCAGGCGGAGGCCTTGGCCGAAGACCTGCGCCGGCTGGGCGCGGGTTCGGCCGAAGCCGAGGAACTCCTGCGTCAGCTCGAAGGCACTCGGCGCCGGCCCGCCTTCGCGCCGGCGGCGGAAATCGCGCCGACCGCAGAGACGTCCGCGCTCGAGGCCGAGCTTTCCCTGGCCTGGCGTCTGCATGAAGCCGAACTGCTGACGCAGCAGGATTACGCCGCCGTCGCCAATGACCTGACCACGCTGGCGGCGCAGCCCGACGCCGTCCGGATCTCGCTGCTGCACGTGTTGAGCGCGCGCGCCTTCCCCAATTTGGACGGCCTGCTGGCCCACATGGCCCGCGAGGCGCGGGTGCCCGTCATCAACGTGGCCGCCTTCGATCCCCCCCGCGCGTGCCGGACCCTGTTGCCGCTGGATTTCATGGCGCGGCGCTGCGTCCTGCCCTTCGAAATGATCGGACGCGAGGCACTGGTGGCTTTGCTGAATCCGTTCGACGATTCCCTGCGGGAACAAGTCCGCCGACGGGTGGGCGCTCCCTGTCACTTCTACCTCACGCGCCCGGCAAACTTCGATGATGCGCTGGAGCGATGGGCCTGACCGGCCCGGCCCCGCCGCCCGCAAATCCTACTCCCAGACGTCGCCGATGCGGAGGGCGCGTTCGCTGCCGCGGTATTGCAGCCGCACCTGCTCCTCTTCGATGGCGACCAGTCGCACCCCCTCGACAACATCGCCGACGCGGAGGCGCCGGCCGTTGATCAGGGCTATCGAGGGTTGCGGCGACCGGCGCAGGACGATCCCCTGCACCACCAGCGCGGGCCAGGGCGCCGTCGGCGCTTCCGGCGAAGCGACTGCAACGTCAGCCGGCGGCGGAGACGCGGCCACGACCTCCAGCGGCGCCGGCTCTTCGGGTTCCGCGGCGTCCCCGGCCGTCGGGGAGTCGGCCGGCTCAAGCGGGGCCGCGGTCGGTTCTTCGGGCGCTCGAGTCGCGGGAGCTTCGGACGGACGAACGCCGACCGGCGACGATGCCGAGGTTTCCGGAGCCGGTTCCGGCAGGACGGACATGCCGGCGCCGGACATCTCGTCGGTTACGTCCTGGCGCGGGTCCGGGCGCGGCCAGCGGGAGGATGCGACGCCGTATCCGACGGCGGACAACACCACGAGCACCAGCAGGATAAATAATCCCCGCGCCAGCCATGGAACACCCGGCTCGCGGTCCCGACGACGCGGCGTAGGTCGCGCCGCAGGGCGGGGCGCCGGGCGGACCACGGACGGCGGCCGGTCGCCGGCGGCGCCCGACTGCTCCTCCGCCTTTCGCCGCAACGCCTCCTGAATGATGCTCATAACAACGCCTCCAATTCCGCATGCGCGCGCCGCGCGTCCTCCCTAAAGACGACGCGCCGGCCGGCCGCGTATGCCGCCAGCATGGCCCGATCGCTCAACTTGTTCACGAGGCGAGGGATACCCTTGGACGCCCCGTGAATGACGCGCACCGCCGCCTCTTCGAAACCGACGTCCGCCGGCGCGCCCGCGACGCGGAGCCGGTGCTCCAGGTACGCGCCGACTTCCTGGGCATCCAGCGGCTGCAGGGTGCATCGAATCATGATGCGCTGCCGGAGCTGGCGCAACTCCGGCCGCCCCAGCCGGCGGTCGAGTTCCGGCTGGCCGGCCAGCACAATCTGCAGGAGCTTCCGTTGGTCCGTCTCGAGGTTGGACAGCAACCGGATCTGTTCGAGCGACGCCGGAGTCAAGTCCTGCGCCTCATCCAGCAGGACCGCGACATTGTCGCCGCGGCGCATTTGCGCCAGCAGAAAGTCATTCAACTGCCCCATCAACGACAGCCGGTCGCGCCCGACCGGCGGCGCGCCGAGGTCCTGCAGAATGGCGCGAAGGAGTTGCGTGTCGGAGAGGTTGGGATTCAAGATCAGCGCCGTGCGGATGCCGGCGGGCAACCGGTTGAGCAACGCCCGGCAGAGCGTGGTCTTGCCCGATCCCACCTCGCCGGTCAGTACGAGGAATCCCTTGCGCTCCGCAATCCCGTAGAGCAACTGGTCCATGGCGTCCTGGTGACGCGCCGTGAAAAAAAGAAAGCGGGGGTCGGGCGTGACGTTGAAGGGATGTTCCTTGAGGCTGAAATGGTCGAGATACATGCGGTCGCGCTGACGGGATCAGGGGTGGTCGTGATCGTCGGAAGGGTCCTCGCAAATGGGTCGGTAGGGTTCCGGCGCGCGCCGCAAGTGACGCAGGCCGGGGCCGATCTCGCCGGGCGGCGCCGCGCCCGACTGCAGCCGTTGCAATTCGATCCGCACGAGCTGGTGCTCGGGCCGCAGCGCGGCGACCTCCGCCAGCGCGCTTTCCGCCCGGTCGCGCTCGCCGGCGAACGCCCATAGATAGCCTCGCCATTCCAGCAGCCGCGCCCGGTCGAGTCGGGCATCCGGATCGTCCGCGGCCAGCGGCGCGGGCCATCGCGCAAGCGCCCGATCGCAGACGCGCGCCGCCGGCCCCCAAAGGCCGTCCTGCAACAACAAGCGGGCCCATTGCAGGTAGGGCCGATAGTCTCCGGGATTCGCGGCCAGCGCCTCGCGGCAGGCCAACCGCGCCAGATCGGGGCGTCGAATAACGCTGTTCAACCAGAAGACGGCCACCAGCCAGGCCTCGACGTTCGTCGGATCCGCCGCGACGGTCCAACGCAGCCACGGCATCAGTTCGACGGCATCCGCATCGGGGAGGTGCTCGTGCAATGCCGGCGCAAGCGTTCGCCGCAGCCGCTGCAACGGATCATCGAAAGACGCCGTCCGCAAGTGCCCGATTCCGCGGTGAAAGAAACGGTCCGCCTCACGGTACGCGTGGCGGGCCGCCAGCAGCCGCAGGGACCCGAACGCACGCGCCAGCACATCGCCGGGCGCCGCCGGGTCGGCACGGGCGCCCCGCGCGCTGGCCAACGAAAAGAGCGCAACCCACAATAGCGCGGCCAGCAGCGCCGCCACGCGCGCAGGATCGGTAGGCCGGATCGTCACGGCGTCCCCCGCGGAAAGCAGCGACGACGATAACCGAGCCACGCCAAGGTCAGCAGCAAGGCCGTCCATCCGGCGGCGTACGCAAGCGCGGCGGCCACCGCACCGGCCGGCGCGGGTCCCCAATCGTGCGCCAAGCGCAGCCGCAGATCAAAAACCGGCCATTGCGGCGTCGCAAAATACCCGATCAGCAGCAAGGTCCCCCGGACATCGCCGGCCTCGCCGTACAGTTCCGGAATTCGGACGGCGAAAAACCAGGACGCCAGCACGACAATCCAGGAGATCGTCAACGCGGCGCCCGGAGAGAAGCGCGTGGACAGCGCCAGCGGCAGGGCCGCCGCCATCGAAAGACCAGCGGCGTGCAGCAGAATCGCCTGGGCCAGCGTCCGTCCGTCCATCCCGCCGCCCCGCAAGGCCGCGGCCGCCAGGGTTACTCCGTAGAAGAGCGCCGTCGCGACTGCGCATGCCGTCCACACCCCCAGCCATTTACCCAGCAGCACGGCCGCCCGCGACACCGGCTTGGACAGCACCGTGTGGATCGTGCCGCTCGACTGCTCCGCCGGCAACTGGCGCGCCGCCGCGGCCAGGGTGAGGATCAGCGAGATCGCCCAGGCCAGCGTGATCCCGGCATCCACGATGTAGCGGGCCGCGCCGCCCGTGCCGAAGGCATCGGCCGACAGCAAGGCCGCGAGCGCCGCCGCCAGCAACAGGGCCAGCACGTAAAGATCCTTGCGCCGCAGGATTTCCAGCCAGACAATTCGGGCAACGATCAACGCGCTCATGGCGTCCCTCCGGCGTCCGGACCCCGCACGACCCGCAGGAACAGTTGTTCGAGGCTTTCACCGGCGCGCAACCGTTCGGCCGGCGCACCCTCGAACGCCACTCGACCGCGATTCACGATGGCGACCCGGTCGCAGACCAGCTCAACCTCCGACAGCTCATGCGAGGAGAAGAAGACCGTTTTTCCGCACGCCCGGAGGTCGGCCAGCAGCGCCCGGATGTCGAGGCGCCCCAGCGGATCCATCCCGCTGGTCGGTTCGTCCAGTATCAACAGCTCGGGATCGTGAACCAGCGCTTGAGCCAGGCCGAGGCGTTGGAGCATCCCCCGCGAAAAACCCGCGATTCGGCGATGCGCCGCGTCCGCCAAGCCCAACCGTTCAAGCCAGCGAGCGGCGCGCGACCTCGATTCTCCGCGAGACAATCCCGACAGCCGTCCGCACGCTTCAACCCACTCGCGCGCGGTAAGGAAGGGATAGGCGGCCGGGGGTTCCGGCAGGAAACCGATGCGGCGCCGCGCTTCGGCCGATTGGGCATCGAGGCCCAGCAGGCGCACGCAGCCCGCGGTCGGCGCCACGAACCCCAGCGCCGCCTGGATCGTCGTGGTCTTGCCCGCGCCGTTCGGGCCGAGAAATCCGAAGACCGTACCCGCCGGCACGCACAGCGAAATACCGTCCAGCGCACGGATCTCCCTCTGGGGACCGCGGCGATCCCGGAAGCTCACGCACAGGTTCGCGATTTCGATGGCCGGTGGCGTCTGCATGAAAGCATCGCGCCGGAAAAACGCTGGCGCGGATGGTGAGATTCTAGCACAGCGCAACGGCAGACACAACGCGCTCGCGGAGTTCGATGGCCGTCGTGTCCGGCGGCGATAGAGGATTTTACAAAACGCGGCCGTCAAAGTAAGATAGGCGCATGGAGAGTGGCCCGTCATGACCGGGTTTCTAGGGGAGCGGCCGCGCCACGATCTGGTCGGTCTGGATTTCGGCGCGTCAGGGCTCAAGGCCGTGCGGTTGACGCGCGCACGGGAGAAGATTCAGTTGGTGGCGGCCGATATCCTGCCTCCCGTACCTCGAGAAGGCGCGGGCGATCGAAAACGCCTGGGACTTCCCGCATCGTTGTTGACCAGTTATGCCGCGGTGTGCATCGGAGGCGCGCGGCCCGCGATTCGCCTACTCGATCTGCCGGTCGCCGCGGGCGTGACCGCGGAAGAGCAGATTCAACAGCAATTCAACCTGGCGGGCGATTTCCGGCTCGGGCATTTTCCGGTCACGCCGCCCGGCATGAAGGGGACGCTCCGCACGGTGGCCGTGGCGCTCCCGGAGGAAGAAGCGCAAGCGGCGCTACAACGGCTGGCCGTGGGCTCGCCGGCGCCCTGGTCGCTGGAACTGTCCACCCTGGCGGCGCTGGGAGCGTTTCAGGCGGGACCCGGCGGCGGAACATCGGAGGACGCCATCGGCTTGGTGGATACGGGAGTGTCGGCCAGCCACGTGTATATTCTGCATCAGGGGCGGCCCGTATTGATACGCCGCATCGAACCGGGCGGCGCGGCGGTCATTGAACGCATCCGCGAACAGTTCGACGTGGACGAGGCAATGGCCGCGGATGTCCTGCAGACGGGCGCTATAGACCTGTCCGCAATCTACCGGGATACGCTGGCCACCTTCTTCAAGCAACTGACGATTTCGCGCGAATTTGCGGAACGCCACGAGCGATGCCGCATGATCCGCTGGTATCTGACCGGCGGTCTTTGTGTGAACGCGTTCTGGTCGCAGACGATCGCGGAGGTGTCCGGGCTGCCCGCCACCGTCTGGAATCCGATGGACGGCCTGGCCGTCGCACCCCACGCGATTCCGGAACGGTTGCGGGGCCAGGAGTGCCGTCTGGCCGCCGCGATCGGTGCGGCGTTGGGGGGAATCCAGGCGCCATGAGGATCCGGATTGATCTGCTGGCCTTTTCGGAGCGGCGGCAGCAAGGCCCGGTGAGTACCCGGTTCGCCCTGCGCACCACTGTTCTGACGCTGATCCTCGCGGTGATACTCGGCGCTGCTTGGCTGTTCTTCATCAGCCACACCGCGCGGAGCGAAATACAGACCAAGGAGTCTGCGTGGCGGGACATGGAACCGCTCGTCAAGGCCATCCGCCGCCTGCGCGGCCGGAACGCTGACGCGCAGGCCTTCCTCAACGAACTGGACGCCTGGGCCGAGGTTCGGCAGGCCGGCCATGTCGTTCTGGAACACATTCAGCGGGTCGTACCGGCGGAAATGCAGTTCGTCCGGCTGGAAATACGCGATGATATCACCGCCCGGCGCCCGAGCTCGGAGGCGGAGCCCGCGCGCCCGTACCGACAGTTCCGTATGCGAATTAACGGCCGAACGGCCGGCGAGCGCAGCGAGGATACCGTCGCGCGTTTCCTCCTGGCGCTCAAAGACATCGGCGCTCCGAACCGGTTCTGCCCGTCGGTCTCGTTGGTATCGCTGCAGTCGGATCCACAGGCGGGCGCGGGATTCAGCTCCTTCGAAATCAACGCGGAAGGCGAGGAACGCCCCTTGCGTCACGCCGCCCCGCCCGCGAGGGCCAAAGCGCCATGAACTGGAGGACCCTGACCAAGGCGCAGCGCGATGTCCTTGTGCTCAAAGTGCTGCTCGCAGCCGTCGCCGTCGTCGGGCTCTTCTACCTGGGCATTTTTCCCTTGATGGACCGCGTCGGGGCGCTGCAGCAGAAACGGGACCAATTGAGCCTCAAACTGCGCGAGGGCGACGCCGCGGTGCGCGGCGGGGACGCGCTGCGCCGGCAACTGGACGAGCGCCGCCGGCAGCTGGACCGCCGCCTGATCGGCGGGACGCCGCCGGCCTCCAACCCGCTGCTGTGGGCCACGGAAGTCATTTATCGCCATGCGCGCGCCACCGGAGTGGCGGTGGAATCCGTCACGGAGATCAAGGGCGACATTCCCTTCTGGGCCAAACCGCCGGAAGTCAAGCCGCGGAACGAGGAGGAAGAGGTCCGGCGTGCAACGGCAGCCGGCGCTCCGCCCGCCCCCCGCCCTCCGCCGCGGCGCTTTGCGCCGTATGCCATCCTGGTGAATTTGGTCGGCAGCTATGACCGGCTGAAGGCCTTCGCGTATTCGCTGGAATCGGAAAATCCGGTCGTTTCGATGACGACCATTTCCATTGTTGCGCGGGAGGCGACGCCGGAGCAACATCAGGTGCGGCTGGTGGTGGAATGGCCGCGCGTGATGGATTCGATGCAACCGAAGCTCAAAGCCATCTACGAAGACGAATGAAGGCGCGATGCTCCAGCGGCATATTCGGTCTGACGCTCGCCGCCGTCCTGCTCGCCGTTTCGCGCGGTGGAGCGGACGAGCCGATTTCACCGCCGGGCCGGTTGCGCGACCCGTTCCGCCCGATCGGATACCGCCCGCCGTCCGTCCGCCCGCCCGAACCGCCGGCGCCGGTGCCGACACCCGTCCGTTCCGCGGCCTCGGCGGAGACGTGGGAGAAAGCGCGCAGCATGGTCCAGGTGCAGGGCTTTACCTCCATCGGGGGGCGCCGAATGGCCATCATCAACGACCGTGTGGTCAGCGTTGGAGATAAGGTGGAATTGTTTTACGAAGGCTTTCTTTTTCGCTGGGTCGTGGATACACTGGACGAGCAGGGTGTAACCCTGCGGCGGTTGGAAGAAACGGACGGCGCGGCGCCGGGCGCGGAGTCGCCCCCGGCGGCGCCGTGATCTCGGACGGATAGATCGGCATCGCATCGGGGATCGGTTCCCTGGAGGAGTAGACGGATGAAGGCGAAAATCGTATTGGCGATGAGCTTGGCCTTGGGGATCGCCGCTCGGGCGGCGGCGCAAACGGCGGAGGCCCAGACTCCGGCCGGCGAAACACCGCCGGACCGCGTACCGATCAGCGAAACACCGTCGTCCGGTTCGATCGAGGGCGGCCAGATCACCATCAAGTTCAACGACGTGCCGATGGACAAGGCGGTGCAGATGTTCATTGACATCTCCGGCGCCAATATCATCGCGTCCTCCACCAACCTGCCCGGTCGTGTGACCGTGAATCTGAAAGACGTCGAGTGGCGCTCCGCGCTGCGGAGCATCCTCGAGGTGCACGGCCTCACCCTGCTGGAAAAGGGCGCCGACACCGCGTCGCCGGTCTATGTCATCGTCCCGCGTCCGCCCGACGCGCCCGAACCGCTCTTCATCGAGAACTTCGTGCTGCGCTACAAGCGCCCCGAAGCGTTGCTGGACGGCGTGAAGTCGCTCCTCGCGCCGAACGGCCAGATCCTTCACTCCGGCGGGAATATGCTGACGATTCTCGGCACCGCCGACGCGTTGCGCAACGCCCGCAAGCTGGTCGAAGAAGTGGATCTGCGCATCCCGCAGGTTTTGATCGAAACCAAGTTCGTCGAACTCAATGACCAGGCGATCAAGGACCTCGGCATCAACTGGCAGTCGCTGGAGGCGTTTCAGTTCCGGCTGGGCAATCTGTCGTGGGGGATGAAAGACGAGAATACCGTGAACCAGACCAACACGCGGTCGGCCCGGGACTTCCGGGAGAACGAGCAGGCCTCGACGCGTTTCTATGACGTCAAAGGCAAGCCCTACGAGGAAAAACAGACCACCTACGAAGAGGTGCCACCGGGTTCGGGAAACATCATCACCTCGGTCAAGATCACGCCCACCCAGAGCGACACGGTGCGCGTCGGGTCGAGCGATTCCATGGACCGCTCGCGGGTGGATGCCCACCTGTTCTCCAGCGTAAAATCCGCGGTGCTCTCCGCCGATGATTTCCAGTTCACGCTCAGCGCCCTCCAACAGAGCGGCGGCGCCGACGTGATCTCCAACCCGAAGATCATCGTTTCCAGCGGTGAACAGGCGAAGATTCACGTGGGCCGCAAGGATCCCAAGATCAAGGCGAACCGGGATTCGTCCGGCGAGGGTTTCACGACCTATGAAGCCTCGGACACGTGGATCGAATCCGGCGTTTCCTTGGAGGTGACCCCGATCGTCAACACGATGGAAAGCATCTCCGTCAAGATCAAGCCGACCCTGAGCCGCATTGTGGGCTTCCAGGAATCCGGCGACGTCCGCGTACGGTTCCCGATTCTCCAGACCCGCGAAATCAGCAGCCAGTTCAGTCTGCCCAGCGGCCGGACCGTCGCCATCGGCGGCCTGACGGAGACTCAGGATCGCGAGGTCGTGAAGAAGATCCCCGTGCTGGGCGATCTGCCGTTGATCGGCCGGTATCTGTTCTCGCACACCCACACCGAGCGCACCCAGGATGAGATCATCATCTTCGTCACGCTCGCCGTCGCCGAGACCGACGCCATGCAGTTGGATTCGGGCATTCCGGCCGACGGTCGCATCATCCGCACCCGCATGGCGCCGGTCGCCGACGGCTCGGATGTCCAGCTTCGGCCCCGGGTATCCCCGTGAACCACTCGCGGGGCTTGCGGCGGTTGGGCCCGCGTGCCGCGTGCGGAACGCCATGACCCCGCCGTCCCGCGCCAACGACGCCGCGGCGGCCGCAGCCCGAATGGCCGAGCTGGCGGCAGAAATCGAGCGCCATAACCGGCTCTATTACGTCGAGGCGCGGCCGGAAATTGACGACCGCGCGTACGATGCGCTGTATCGCGAACTCGCCGACCTGGAGGCCGCCTGGCCCGAGCTGGCGGCGCCGGATTCGCCCACCCGTCGTGTTGGAGGTTCTCCGCTCGCGGAATTCGCCAGCGTCCGCCATACCGCGCCGATGCTGAGCTTGGCGAACACGTACAACCTCGACGAAGTGCGCGACTTCGATCGCCGTCTCCGCAGCGCCATCGCGCCGCGCGCGCCCGCCTATGTCGTGGAGCCGAAGGTGGACGGACTGGCCGTGGCGTGCCGCTATGAATCCGGCGTATTCCGGCTCGGCGCGACGCGCGGGGACGGTCGCGTTGGAGACAACATCACGGCCAACCTGCGGACGATCCGCGGTCTGCCGCTGCGGTTGCAGGGGCCGGCGCCGGAGGTGCTCGACGTCCGGGGCGAGGTCTATATGCCCAAGGACGGTTTCGCGCAGCTCAACCGCGAGCGGGAGGAAGCCGGCGAGGAGCCGTTCGCCAATCCCCGCAACGCCGCGGCCGGGTCGTTGAAGTTGCTCGACCCGGCCCTGGTCGCGCGCCGCCCGCTTGCGGTGGTGTTCTACGGCGTCGGGGAATGCCGCGGCATCGAATGGGCTACGCACGCCGGCTTGCTCGATCAGCTGCGGGCCTGGGGCCTGCCGACCCCGCCCCGTCACTGGCGGTGCCCGGACATCGCCGCCGTCGAGCGCGCGCTGGCGGAGTTGCAGGCGCTGCGTCATTCCTTCCCGTTCGAGATGGACGGCGCGGTCATCAAACTCGACGACCGGACGCTCTACGAAGCGCTGGGGACAACGGCCAAGAGCCCCCGCTGGGCCATCGCCTACAAGTACGAACCGGAACGCGCGGAGACGACCGTGCGCGCGATCACCGTTCAGGTCGGGCGCACCGGCGTTCTGACGCCGGTGGCGGAACTCGAGCCGGTCGCGCTCGCCGGTTCCACGGTCTCCCGAGCCACGCTGCACAATGCCGACGAAATCCGCCGCAAGGACATCCGAGTCGGCGACCGCGTGCTCGTGGAGAAGGCCGGCGACGTCATCCCGGCGATCGTTTCGACGAATGCGGCCGCCCGCACGGGACGAGAAAGGCCGTTCGAGATGCCGAGCGCCTGCCCGGTGTGCGGAGGCCCCGTGGGCCGGCGCGAGGGCGAGGTCGCCGTGCGCTGCGAGAACCTGCAGTGTCCTGCGCAGCTCAAGCGATGGTTGCGGCATTTCGCCGGCCGCCAAGCGATGGACATCGAAGGCTTGGGCGAGGCGATCATCGACCAGCTCTCCAGTCGCTCCGGCGCGCAACGACTCATCCTT
>CAYLTB010000074.1:0-15263 GCA_964386675.1 uncultured Verrucomicrobiota bacterium | reverse complement strand
TCGAAACCGAGACGCGGTTCGGCGTCGGAGCGACCTTCGAACGCAACCGGCGCGACCATCCGGTGATGGAGGAAGACTGGTCGTTCTCACCCGTGACGCGCGGGAACCGGGATCGCGCGGCGGCGCAACTGGGCACCAGCGGAAGCGGCAATCATTTTGTGGAATTTGGCGTCTTTGAGCCGAAGGCCGCCGGCCTGGGACTCGAACAACGGCGCTATGTGGCGTTGCTGAGCCATAGCGGCAGCCGCGGCACGGGGGCGGCCGTCTGTGAGCACTATAGCCGGCTCGCGCAGCGGCGCCATCCGGAGCTTGACCGCGACCATCGGCATCTCGCCTGGATGGACCTGGATTCCGATGAGGGCCGCGAGTATTGGGCGGCCATGGGACTAATGGGCCGCTATGCCGCCGCGAATCACGCGCTGATTCATGAGCGGATCGCTCGGCATCTGGGGGCACAGGTGTTGTTCGAAGTCGAGAATCACCACAACTTCGCCTGGATCGAGCGTCATGGTATCGCCGGGCGCGAGCGCGAGGTCGTGGTGCACCGCAAGGGGGCGATACCGGCGGCCGACGGCGTGCTCGGCGTCATTCCCGGCTCGATGGCCGCGCCGGCCTTTCTGGTGCGGGGAAGGGGCGCCCCCGCGTCGCTGCGGTCCGCGGCGCACGGGGCCGGCCGCGCCATGAGTCGCCGCCGCGCTCGCCAGACGCTGAACTGGGACGACCTGCGGACCCTGCTGAACGATCGAGGCGTGAATCTGTTGTCCGGGGGACTCGACGAATCTCCATCGGCGTACAAAGACATCACGCGGGTCATGGCTGAACAGGGCGATCTGGTCGAAATCGCAGGCCGGTTCGATCCCCGGATCGTCAAAATGGCCGGCCCGGGTGAACGGCCGGAGGATTGAGGCCCCGGCCTGATACGCTCAGCCGGCCGGCGTCACCCGGAAGCCCAGTCCTTCCAGTTTTCGCTGTAGCGAGGGGGCGGGGCCGACGAGGCGAATCGTCGTATTCGGAAACTCTCGGCGATCGGGATAGTTCTTCCGCAGGCGGTCGAAACGTTCGGCGCGTTCAGACTCGCGGGCAGGGCCCTCGCGCAACGCGCGATCGTCCGCCTCGATGTCGTACACGCGCCGGACCACGTCCCAGAGGACGGATTCGTCTTCGCGTCCGCCCGGTTCCAGTCGGATTTCGGGCACGGGCGCTGGCGGGCGCCGCGACGCGGGATCCCACGTCGGCGCGACCTCGAAAAAACGGCAGGCCTCGCGGTAGATCATCGCAGTGCCCTCCAATTTGCCGTCATAGGAGTAACCGGCGATGTGCGGCGTGCCGAGATCGCATAGCGCCATCAGGCCGGCATTCCACCGGGGCTCGTCGTCCCAGACGTCGAGAACGGCGTGCGCGATCTGTCCGCTCTCCAGGGCCATCCGCAGGTCCTCTTCATCCACCACCTCGCCGCGGGAAGCGTTGATAAAAATGGCGCCGGGCTTGAGTCGCTCCATGAGGCGCGCATCCGCCATGCGCCGCGTGGCGAAGGGTCCGGAATCCGTGAGGGGGACATGCATCGTGAGAATGTCGGCGCCGGCCAACACCTCTTCCAGCGCAATGAGCTCGGGCGCGCCCTCGGCGATCCGTCGTGGCGGATCGTTCTGGAGCACCCGGAGCCCTAGCGCCGCGGCTTTCCGGACGACGCGGCGGCCGACCTGACCCACGCCGATCACCCCCAGCGTCAACCCTTCCAGTCGGAACGCGTGGCGCTGGGCCAGACAGAGCAGGGCCGCCGTCACATACTCGGCCACGCTGTTTGCATTGCAGCCCGCGGCCGCGCTCCAGGCGATGCCCTCGGCGGAGAGCCAGTCGGTGTCGAAGTGATCGTAGCCGGCCGTCGCGGTGCCGACGAACGACACCGAACTGCCCGCCAGCAAGTCGCGGTTGACGCGGGTCTTGGAACGAACCACCAGCGCATCGGCATCCCGGACGTCCGCCGGGCCGATCTCGCGGTCCGGACGCACCAGAACCTCGCCAAGGCTTGAGAACGCTTCGCGGCCAAATAGCACACTTTCCGCGCAGATGATCTTCATGGGGCGCCTCCACGATGCCGACGGGAACGACCACGGGATATGGATACCGCTCCACCGCAGGCCAGCGCAATCCGGAATTGGCCTGGTCTCGGTGATGGACAGGCCGCGGATCGCATGCTACCGTCCCGCATATGGCAGGTGCTTTCAAGATTCTGGTCGTCAACGGCCCCAATCTGGGCCTGCTGGGGCGCCGGGAGCCCGAAGTCTATGGGCGTTGCACGCTTGCGGACATCGAGTCCGACCTGCGTCAGGACGCCCGTCGTCTCGGCGTATCGCTCCTGTTTTTTCAGAGCGACGTGGAAGGGGAGTTGGTGCGGCGGATAGGTCAGGCCGCGGGAGAGGCGGACGGTATCCTCCTCAATCCCGCGGCGTACACGCACACCAGCATCGCGTTGCGGGATGCCGTTTCGGCCTGCGGCTTGCCGTGCGTCGAGGTCCACCTGACCAACACCGCCGCCCGGGAAGAATTTCGGCACCGGAGCTACACGGCCGCCGTCTGTATCGGATGGGTGGCCGGCTTCGGCGCTGATAGTTACCGGCTGGCCCTCGAGGGATTAGTGCGCCGGTTGCGCGCCGCCGGGACACCGCGTGCCGGTATCGAAAAACGCAGGAGCGGGGCATGAACATCGAGAAGATCAAGGAAGTGGTCGAGCTGATGAAGGCAAACGACCTCGCCGAATTCGAGATGGAGGATCAAGGCTTTCGATTGGCGATGAAGCGGCGGTCCGCGGTTGAGCCGCCGGTCGTGGTTGCGGCGCCGGCGCCGGCGGTGCCGGTTTCGTCGGCGGCCGCTCCCGACGCCGCGGCGCTCGCGGCGAAGGGCCCCGCCTTGCTGGAGATCAAATCGCCCATCGTCGGCACGTTCTATCGCGCCTCCGCACCGGACGCGGAGCCTTTTGTCTCGATCGGTCAGAACGTGGAGGAAGACACCGTGGTGGCGATTATCGAGGCCATGAAGGTCATGAACGAGATCAAGGCGGAGGTACGCGGCGTGATTCGGAAGATCTGCGTGGAGAATGCCACGGCCGTGCAATACGGCCAGGTGCTGTTCCTGGTCGAGCCCGTCTGAGCCCGCCATGTTTGAGCGCATTCTAATCGCCAATCGGGGAGAGATTGCCGTTCGCGTCATCCGGGCCTGCCGCGAAATGGGCATCCGAACGGTCGCCGTCTATTCCGAAGCCGACGAACGTTCGATGCACGTTCAGCTCGCCGACGAAGCAATCTGCATCGGCCCGGCGCCGGCGCGCGACAGTTATCTGAAGATCGCCAACATTATCAGCGCCGCTGAAATCGCCGACGTGGATGCCATTCATCCCGGGTACGGTTTTCTGTCGGAAAACGCGCACTTTGCCGAGATCTGCGAGAATTGCCGAATCGCCTTCATCGGCCCTTCCGCGGAAAACATCCGAAAAATGGGCGACAAAGCGGTGGCCCGCGAAACCATGAAAAAGGCGCGCGTGCCGATTACGCCCGGCAGCGATGGGCCGGTCAAGACGCAGGATGAGGCGCTCCAGGTCGCCAAGAGCATCGGGTATCCGGTACTGATCAAAGCGGTGGCCGGCGGAGGCGGGAAGGGGATGCGGGTGGCGCGCAACGACGTGAGCCTCGCGCAGAACTTCATGACCGCCAGCGCCGAAGCGGAGAAGGCCTTCGGCAACCCGGCCGTGTACATCGAAAAGTACGTCGAAAACGCCCGGCACATCGAGGTCCAGATCATCGCCGATCATCACCGACGGGTGGCGCACCTCGGCGAGCGAGATTGCAGCATCCAGCGCCGTCACCAGAAACTGCTGGAGGAATCGCCGAGTCCCGCGCTCAGCGCGGACACGCGCCGCCGGCTCCACCGGGCGGCCGTTCATGCCGCGGAGTACGTGGGCTATCGCAACGCCGGCACCATCGAGTTTCTCTACGACGTCGCCGCGAACCAGTTTTACTTCATGGAAATGAACACGCGTATCCAGGTTGAGCACCCGGTGAGCGAAGAAGTCACCGGCGTGGACCTGGTGAAGGAGCAGATCCGCGTAGCGGCCGGGGAGCGGCTCTCGTTCACGCCTCGGGATCCGGCCTCCCAAGGCCATGCGATAGAATTCCGGGTCAACGCCGAGAATCCGCGCCGAAACTTCACGCCGTCGCCGGGCCGTATCGAGTGGCTCCACTTGCCCGGCGGACGCGGTGTTCGGGTGGATTCGCACGCCTACTGCGGCTATGAGGTTTCTCCGTATTACGACAGTATGATCGCCAAGATCATCGCCCGCGGCAAAGACCGCGCCGATGCCATTGCGATCCTCGCCCGTGCGCTGCAGGAGTTCATGATCGAGGGGGTGGACACCACCGTGCCCCTGGGGCTGGCGCTGATGTCGGACGCGCGTTTCGTCAAAGGGCAATACAACACGGCGTTTCTGGAACATTTCATGCAGGAAAGTTTCCTGGTCACCCAGCCGGATACCGAGCGGGAGAATCGGCAATGAACCCCAACAGAAGAGCGGATGGACCGGTCTTCGTGCCGCGCCCCCCCTTCGTGCCCAGCATCGAGGACCGCGAAGAGGAGAACGAATTGGGCGCGGTTCACATTCATAACAGCGTGATCGGCGTTATCGCGCGCCTCGCGGCAGCCAAGGTTCCTGGGGTCGTGGATTTCGTCGGCGGCCTCGTGGACGGACTGGCCGGCATCGTTGGGAAAAAATCCAACGACCGCGGGGTTCATGTCGAAATCGTGGACAACAGCGTTGTCATTGAGTTGAACGTGGTGCTGGAATACGGCGTCCACATTCCGAAAGTGGCATGGCAGATTCAGCAGGAGGTGCGCAAGGCCGTCGAGCAGATGACCGGCAAGTCCGTTCGTGCCGTCAACGTGGTCGTGCAGAGCGTACAGGCCCCGGCCGGCGGTTCAGAGAGGAAAACGGAAGGGGAGGGGACACCGACATGAAGACGCTGCACAAGACCTTGACCGCGCTGGCCATGGCGATGTTGATCGGCGCCGGCGCTGTACTGCTGTGGGCGCGTGTGAATCACCGCCTGCCGACGCGACTTCGAATGCCGGATCGTCTCTGGGTGGCCGTGCACCACGCGCACCATGCGGGACGCCTCGGCGCTCTTTTTCTGCTGGTCGGCATCGGCTGGCTGGCGAGCTCATCGGTCTTCCGGCGGAGCGAACCGTATGTGTCGCTGGACGGGCCCGGCGGTGCGGTTCGCGTCTCCGTAGCCGCGATCTCGGAATTGCTGGCCCGCGTCGGCAGCGACTTTCCCGCCGTAATGGCGATTCGGCCGGTCGTCGCGGCGCGCGGCGACGCACTCCGGGTGGATCTGCAATGCCGAGTGCGTGCTGGAACGGCGATTCCCACATTGAGCCGGGCCCTGCAGGATCGCGTACGGGAAGCCCTGCAGCGCGTCATCGGCATCAACGAGGTGGAATGCGTCCGCGTGACGGTTCGCGGTATCGTCGGTGAAGCGCCGTCGGAGGGGGCCAAAGGAGACTTCTACCCCGATTTCAATGCGGAACCCCGTGTTTCCGGCATGAGTGGTCGCGTGGATGCCGAGCAATCATCCGATGACCCCGCCCGTCGTTGACCGAAAGAAAGGCGCGCCAGACCTGGTTGTTGTCGGCTCGATCGGTCTCGATACTGTCGTCACGCCGACTGCCTCCGGTCGGGATCTGTTGGGCGGCTCCGTCAGTTATGCCTGCGCGTGCGCGTCCTTTTTTGCACGCACAGGCATGGTGGGCGTTGTCGGGGACGATTTTCCCCGGCGGCACACCGACTTCTTCCGCCGGCTCGGTATTGACCTGGCCGGCCTGCGCCGCGAAACCGGACGCACGTTCCGATGGGCGGGCGAGTACGAAACCGACTTGAATCGCCGACGGACGCGATCGACCGATCTGAACGTGTTTGCGGACTTCTCGCCGGAATTGCCGGATCATTACCGTGCCGCGCCGTTTGTTTTTCTGGCCAACATCGCGCCCGAGCTGCAGTTGCGCGTGCTCGATCAGATGCGGCGCCCCCGCTTCGTCTTGGCGGACACGATGGACCTGTGGATCGAAACCGCTCGTTCCGCGCTGTTCGACGTCGTGCGCCGGGTGGACGCGCTCGCCATCAACGACGCCGAGGCCCGACACCTGACGGGCCTGCATTCCCTGCCCGCGGCGGCCGCGGAGTTGCAGCGGCGCGGTCCGCGCCACGTGTTGATCAAGAAAGGCGAGCACGGGAGCATCCTGTTCGGCCCGTCGGGCCCCTTCCTGATGCCGGCGTTCCCGCTGGAAACGGTGCGCGACCCCACCGGCGCCGGCGACAGTTTCGCCGGCGGTTTCATGGGAGCCCTGGCGGCCGGCGGACGGATCACCGACCGAGCACTGCGGCGCGCGATGGCCTACGGCAGCGTGATTGCCTCCTTCGTGTGCGAACGTTTCAGTCTCGACGGGCTGCGCCGCCTTACGCGATCCCGGATCGAAGACCGCCGCCGCGCGCTGCATCGCATGTGCCGCATGCCCTGACCCTCTTACAGCGGGTCAATGCACCGGGACATCAACGGCGTGGCATCCGCGGCGCGAATTCCGCGCTGCGCTTCCGCGATCAAACTGTACAGCAGCCGCCGGGGCGCATCGGACGCGCTATCGAGCAGGTGCAGTTGGCACACCCACACGCTGCCGCGTCCCAACGGCAGCCGATACAAACCGGCGCCCCAATAATAGGCGGCGGGCCGCGTCCACATGTTCGCGCCGAACGAACCGATGACGATTTCCCCGCCGAGATCCGTGACCTCGTCCGCGCGATCCCAGCGGCGCGGCAGCATTTCCGCGTATTCATAGTCGGCGATGACGTTCGACGGCAGTCCGGCGACTGCGTCGTGGGGGCGGACATATGCGGTGCAGCGCATCATCGGGACGATGCCCGGCGGATGCGGCAGGAGACAATCCCGCAACAACAGCATTTCCGGCTCCAGCAGCACCAGGGCGCCGCCGATCTGGGCCGTCTTTCGGGCCTGGCCGATCACCTCGAAGCGAAGGGAGGGGTGCGCGATCGGCTGGCGTACGTCCATGACGATCGGGCGATCCGGCAGACGGGTGTTGTTGATGAACGGCGTGATTTCGACCGGAAGCCCCTTCAACGACTGTCGGATGGATTTTGCGGGGTCCCATGCGGCGATGCACAGCGGCCTATCGCCGGCGGACGGCAGCACGCGAAAAAGGAACGGCTGCTGGTGTACAATGGTCGCGCCGCGCCGGACGCGGCCGATCAGTTCGTATTCGCCCGGCTCCAGATTCAACTTTCGACGTTGACGAAGTGCGTAACCGGTGGGCGGCACGGTGCGGGCCGTGCCGCTGCCGAGCACGCGTTCCCGGCCATCGGCCGAACGAACGACGCATTCCCAGCGCAGGTTGCCGTCGGACGTGCCTTCGTTCAGAACGCGGCAACTCACGGCGACGGTCCGGTCGGCGAAGAAGACGCGCGGTTCGACCGTCGCCATGGCCATCGTATCGGCGCAGGAACGAACCATTGCGGCCCAGGCGGGCTTGGGGCGGCGCCAGATGTCCGTCACACCGAACTGTTCGCCGCTGGCATCGGCCAATTGGCAATAGGCCGCGCCCGCGATCCGGGGATTGGTCCAGATCGCCGCGGTGATGTCCGCCAGGTTCCGCGCCCGCACGTGCAGCGTTTCTCGGATAAATCCGGCGACGCTGCCGAAGTGGCGACGCAGTCCCGCGCGCTGAAATTGCTTTTTCAACGAGGCATGGAAATCCGCGTGCAGACGGTAATCCTCGAGCCCCAGCGCGCGCTCCCGCGCGGTATAGCCGCGCTCCACGGCGTCGTAGTCCGGAGGCATTTCGAGCGCGCCGTATTCGCTGATGTACGTCAAGACCCCCGGCCGTCCGAGGTCGCGATACCTGCGCAATCCCTCATCCGTCGGGGGCACCGGACAGTACGCATGCGCGTCAATCAAAGGCGTCTTCCGATCCGCGTAGGGGAGCCACACTTCCGAGCCGCCGCCGGCCCCGCTGCCGCTGCCGCCGGAAGTGTCCATCAGGATGCGCGTGGGGTCGAGTTTCCGCGCGGAACGCGCCAGCCGTTCGGTTAGCGCCTTGACCTGGGGCATCGAGAATCCGAGAAAATGATAGGCCTCGTTCAGCAGGCACCAGAACACGATGCACGGATGGTTCCGGTCCCGCACGATCATCGCGTCAATGGCATGCCGGCAGCGCTCCTCTGTTTTCGCCGAATTGATGATCCAACCGATCGGAGGCTCGGCCTCGACGAGAATGCCCAGCTCATCGGCGAGGTCGAGGTAGGACGGTTCGGGCGCGCGCAGATGCGACCGCAGGAAATTGAACCCGTTGCGCTTCAGCAGCATCAGTTCGCGGCGCGCCTCCGCGGCGCTTTCCGGAAACGCCAGCGTGCGGGGATAGACACCCTGCTGAAGCAGTCCTTTGAGGCGAATCGGTTCGCCATTGAGCAGAAAACGGCCGCCGCGAATGGTGAATTCCCGCAGACCGAACCGGGTCTCCAGATCATCCCCGCCGGCAACCCCATTGACTTTCAGCCGCAACACGTACAGATGGGGGGCGTCCGGTGACCAGAGCCGGGCGTCCCGCCCCAGACGAACAGTAAAATGGCCTTCGATGACGCCGCGGCGTCGCGGCAGCGCCATGCGGCCGGCCGCCACCGTGCGTTCCGGCTGGCCGCGGGGTGTTACACTCCACTCCATGAAGGCGCCGGAGGCGGCCGTATTCACGCGAAAGGACACGTCCGCGCTGCGCGATTTCAGCCGGGGCTTGATGAAGACGTGCTCGATGCGCGCTGGTCCCGTGACCAGGAGGTCCACCCCCTGCCACAAACCTCCGTAATTGAAGTACCACGCGGCCTTGCCGACCGGCAGATCGCTCTGGTTGAGCGGCGCGCCGGCGCGGAAGCCATCGATCGGCGCATTAATGGTCGGATTGATCACGCGCGCCACGAGCTCGTTCTCCGGTCGCAGACGGCCGGTAATCTCGAATTCAAAAGGCGCGCCCAGCCCTTCGTGCTCCCCCAGCCGCTCTCCGTTGAGCCAAACTTCCGTGAAATAAGCCGAAGCGTGAAATTTCACCCAGATCCGGCCTCCGGGCGGCAGGGTGGGGGAGGCGAATCTCGTTCGATACCAGCCGACGCCGTCGTAACCGGGCCGCACCTGTTCCCAGACGCCGGGGACCGGCGCCTTTTCCGTCCGCGCCGGAAATCGCGACCACCAGCGCTGCCGGCGGCCGAGATTCCGCGGGTCGAAGGCAAGGTCCCAGATTCCGTTCAGTGAAACGACGCGACGATGCGGCATGACGGGACTCCGTTCGGGGGTTGGCGAATGGGCATTATTCAGGGATCACACAGCGAACGCGGACGGTTCGCTGGGGTTCCCGCGCCTTTCGCGGGGGCACCGGAATCAGACCGTCCTCGAGCCGTTGCCCCTCGATCCAGACCCCCGGTTCCGCGCCACGCACGATTTCGACCTCATAGGTCCGACCGCGGAAGGGCCGGGTGTAGCGGGCTCCACGCCAAAGGGAAGGCAGCCGCGGTTTCAAACGGAACCCCTCCAAGGTGCGTTCGAATCCCAGCAGACGATCTACGACGTTCAGAAAATGCCACGCGACAGTGCCGGTCCGCCACGGGTCGTCGGATACGTGATGGATCGTCCGCAACGCCGTCGGACCGGTGTATCCGTTGGCCTGTGCGTAGGGTTCGCTCTTTTCGGCCGCCGGCAGAATGCGCCGCAGGGTGTCATACGCCTTGTCGTTGCGTCCGGCCTCGAAATCGGCGGCCACCTTGAAGCCGGCGGCATGGCAATACACGTTGCCGTTGGTGAAGAAGCCCGCCGGTGTTCCCGTCAGCTGGCCGATATCCGGATCGTAGGCGGTAAATGGGGGCCAACAATGGACCGGCCCCACCGGCGTGTCCACGATCGGTTCGAAGCGCTTCGCGAGGCGGGTGTATTCCGCCGCGTCCACCACGCCGCCGAGCAACGCCCAGGACTGCGGGTTGATGAAGATGCGCCCTTCACGCGCTTTTCGGCCGCCGATCGGTTTGCCGGCGTCGTTGATGGCATAGATAAAGCGGTCCACGTCCCAGCCGTGGGCCCGGATGTTCGCAACCAGTTCGGCGTGGCGCCGGCGGCATTGCTGCGCCAGTTCGGTCTCGCCGCGCCAACCGGCCATCTCCTCCATCAATAGCAGCACGCGGGCCAGAGCCATGCTCATCCACACGCCTTCGCCCTTGCCCAGCGGACCGGCATGGTCAATCAGATCGTTCCAGTCGCCGTAATGGATGAGGCTCAGACCGTGCGCACCGCGGTCGTTCCAGAGGAACTCCAGCGCGCGCCGGTTGTGGTCCCACACCGTGCCTTCGCCCTGGTCGGAGTAGGGGACGACCTCGTCCAACAGCCCAAGGTCTCCGGTCTCCCGAAGCAACGCGTGCGTGGCATGACTGATCCACGATGGCGAGTCGGCGTAGTGCTTATCCGCCGCCGCGATGTCCATGCTGGGGACCCGGAAGGCGCGCGGACAGAAACCGTCGGAGCGCTGGTTACGCAGCGCCTTGTGGAGCATGAGACGCGCGCGGTCCGGGTCTATGACGCTGAGACCCGCCGCGTCCTGGCAAGTGTCGCGGTAGCCTTTGAAATAGAAGCGCGCCCAATCCGCCATCAGGTACAATTCGTGTTTCAGCCAGACATTCATCAGGCGGTTCAGGTGCGCATCCGGCGTATCCAGTCGCAGGCCGCCGATGCGGGACCGGCAATGGCGGACGGTGCGCTCAAACGCCCGCTCCACGGCGCGGGAATCCCCAAAACGCCGCGCGGCCGTGCGGGCCTCCTTCAAGTCAAAAACCACCCCGAGAACCACGTTCGTTTCCCATGACGCGCCGGGGCGGAGGTTCACGTCGAACTGCAAGGCGCCGACCATGTACTCGGCGCTGGCGGGGCTGTCGCCCAGTCGGCCCTCGACAACCCGCTGGGGACGGTTGAAGGAACGATAGCGCCCCAGAAAATGGTCCCGGCTGCAATCCGTGTGTACCGGCGCGCGATCGCTGTACATGAAGGCGCGATAGCGCTCGTTGACGACCGTCCGCGTCATGTTGCGGAAGAAGATCATCCGATCGCGCGGGAGGTATTCGGCCGTCACACCGCCCACGTAGCCGTACGGCATATTGACGCCGTCCAGCAGGATGTTCGCCGCAGGAATCACCGAAATCCTGCGCGGCGTCCGACCGGTATTGGTGATCGTCAAGGTCCAGATTTCGCCGGCGTGATCCGTCGGCACAAATACCCGGAAGCGGGTGCGAATGCCCTCGGCTTCGGATTCCAGGATCGTATAGCCCAAGCCATGGCGGCAGAGAAAATGGCGATGCGGCGTGAAACAGGGGTGAAAGCCGGCGCTCCAGACGCGGCCGTTGGCGCGGTCGCGCAGATACAGCCAGCGGGGGTCTTCCCGCATGTCCTGCTTGCCGAAAAGGTTGGTGACGACGCCCGCCTCATTCTGGTAAAGCGAACAGCCGTTCAGGCTGATGCCCGCGCAGGCCAGATAGTGTTCGTTCCAGAAAAAGTTGAACCAGTCGCGATGGCCGGGCTGCGGATCGCGAATATGATATTCGAGCCCGTCCTCACTGAATCCGTGGAGATTTTCGCGCGCCATGTTCATTCCTTTCGGGGCTTTCAGCCCATTTCGCCGCATCCCTGCCGATGACGTTGAAAACAGACGCCAGCGTAGCAAAGCCGGCGACGGCGAGCAATCCCACGGAAGTCCTCGGTGGAAGCGGCGCGAAGGCCGACTTGCTACGCCAGGGCAGGGCGGGTTAGATTGAGCGCCGGGAGACCGGTCGAATGGAAGTCATCGTACTAAATGAAGCCGCCGCGGCCGAATGGCTGGCGGCCGAATTGATCGCGGACGCGATCCGCCAGAAACCAGTCGCGGTGCTGGGATTGGCCACCGGCCGCACCATGGAACCGGTCTATGCCCGTCTGGTCCGCATGCACCGGGAAGCGGGGCTCGACTTCTCCGGAGTGCGGACATTCAACTTGGACGAGTATGTCGGATTGCCGGCGACGCATGAACAGTCCTACCGCTTCTACATGAATCGTCACCTTTTTCACCGGGTGAATCTTCGTCTGCAGAACACCCACCTGCCGAACGGTTGCGCCGCCGACCTCGAGGCGGAATGCTCCCGGTACGAACAGACCATCCGGGATTGCGGGGGCATCGACCTTCAACTGCTGGGGCTCGGTGACGATGGCCATATCGGCTTCAATGAGCCCTTATCGGCCCTCATGTCGCGCACACGCGTGAAGGCCCTGAGCCCGAAAACTATCGAGCAGAACGGGCCTTTGTTCGGCGACCCGGCGCTGATGCCCCGGCGCGCCATTACGATGGGCGTGGGAACGATCTTGGAAAGCCGCCGCTGCATCGTTCTGGTCACCGGAGCACGCAAGGCAGCCATCCTCGCGCGCGCCGTTGAGGGTCCGATCACCGCGATGATTTCCGCGACGGCGCTCCAATTGCACCCCCGCTGTGTCTATATCGTGGATGAAGCGGCGGCGGCCGACCTCAACGAAACCGTCTACTATCGTCGAGTATTCGCCACTGAACCCGAATGGGACTCTTACCGCATTCGAATCGCCGAAGGCGCTTATCGGAAATGATCCCGGTGCCGCTCAAAGAGCAGGGCCCCGGAACGGGCGGCGCTCGATCCGGATTCCGCCGCGGCTGCGCCCGCTGCCGGCGAGCCGATCGAAGGCTGTTCGATATTCCTTCGGTATGTCTGCGATCTCCTTGTCGGTGTTGACGGGCCCTTCGAACAAGACCTTTCCATCGGCGTCTTCGACTTTGAACTCCCGATGGCCGTCGGTTTCGGTCAGCGTCATCGCCCTGCCGTCTTCGACAATTTTACGAACGGAGCGAATGGTGGACCGGATCACAGTGTCGCCGTCCGAACCGTCTTTCCGGTCGGGCGTAACCGAAATGTCCAGACCGAAGTCGCCGTCATCGTCAGGGAGGACCCTCGTACGGTCCGGCCACAGGGGCGCCATGCCTTGCGGAAAAGGAAACAGGAGCGGGTTTCCCGGACGAGAACCCGCGGGTGAACCGGCTTCGGGCAATGGAGTCCACTCACGCTGACCGAGTTTGACCTTTGCCGTCGCCGCAACTCCCTTGCGCAGATACTCGATCTTGGCCTCCTGGCCGGGCTTCATCAGCCGTACAAGTACCGCAAGCTGCCGGGGATCCGCCAGCCATTGACCGTCCAATTTCACCAGAATGTCGTTGACTTTGAAAACCTCGGCCGCCGGGCTGTCGGGCACGATCTGCGTGATAGCCAATCCAACGCCTTCCGGGAGGTCCAAATGGGCGGCGATCGCCGGACCCGCCGGCTCGGTAGCCACTCCAAGAAAGCTGACCATACGAGGACCATCCGTCGCACGATCCTGCGAGAATGCACAGTGACCCCAAATGAACGACGATGCTAGCACCGTAATCAGCCCCCAACGACAAGACTTCATAGACGTATCTCCTTTCCGATTTACGGGCGGACGCGCCGCTCCGCAGCTCTGTAAATAAGACTTTCGGAAGCTCGAACCGTTCAAATCCTCGGAGATATAATGTCGCATAATATATGTTATGTCGCTATTATAGTCTGCGGCGACCCTACAGGTAGTTGTTCGAGGTTATCAACAGCCGATTTCAGGCGCATCTAAGCCTACCCGGATACGACGACCCGTCATGGCCGACGCGTATCGGAACCGGTTGGCGTGCGATTGCGAATCCAGCGGAATTAGACTCAACCGTTTTTGGGGTTGCACGGCGAACGCAAGCGTCGTAAGCTTCGCACGGATGCTTAGCTCAGTTGGTAGAGCAGCTGACTCTTAATCAGCGGGTCGGGGGTTCGAGTCCCCCAGCATCTACCAGTCACTTCACGATCTTGTGAACCGAGCGGAATACGTCTCCCTCGGCAATTTCCAAGGCCTCGAAAAGCGCCATTTCCACCGTCATGAGCCCGGCCCCCAGCGCGCGGATCCGGTCCAGGCCCGCTTGGCGGTCATTCGGCGTGCGGGACGATATGGCGTCGGAAATCGCTTCCACCCGGTAGCCAGTCCGCAATAAATCCGCGGCGGTCTGATATACACAGACATGACTTTCGATGCCCGCCAGCCATATGCGGGTCCGTCGGTGAAATTTGATCTGATTGGCGATCGCCGCATCGCGCCACGCACTGAACGTTTTTTTGGGCAGTCGTTCAACGTCCCCCATCGCATCCAGCAGCCCCGGCACCGTGGCGCCGAGTTTCGCGGGCACCTGTTCGGTGCAGACCATCGGCACGCCGAGAACGCGCGCGCCGCGGACCAGCCGCACCAGCCGGTCCAGCAGACGATCGCGATCCTGCATGGCATCCACGAGCCGCTCCTGCACATCCACGACGACCAACAGCGATTCATCCCGAAAACTCATGGCGCCCACCGTGCGTTCAACCGGCTCCGCCGGTCAGTTCAAATTCGATGGTGATGTCGCGGTACAAACCTCGGTACTGATCCGGCAACGGACGCAATTTCCGCACGGATTCGATCGCGCGCTGAACCGAATCATCCATCAGCGGATTCCCCGACGGTTTCACGATCTGGCGGTGGCTCACCGTGCCGTCCCGCTCGACGCGGATCAGCACCTGCACGACATGGCCGGCGGCTGCGCTCACGCCGCTCGGTTGAATCCAGGCTTCATACATCGCCTGCTTCACCTGCGCAAAGTACCAGCCGAACGGGAAATCCTCCCGCGCCGCCATCGGTGCCGCCGTCGGCAGACCGCGTGACAGTTGATCGCGAATCTGCTCCGGCGTCAATGCCGGCCGCCGAGGCTGCGACGGCGTCGGGGACGGCGCACGAACGACCCGCTGCGTACTGGGTTCCACGCGCGGCCGCGGCGGCGCGGGCGGCGTTGGCCGCGGTTCCGGAATGTTCCGCGGCGGCGGCCGCGGGTCGGGAGGGGGCGGCACGTCGCGCAGCGGCGGCAACAGGGAAGGCGCGGGCGGCGGCAGCGCCGATGTCACATCAATATAGGTGATAATTTCGCGGGGCATGGAGGGACGGACACAGCCGCGCGCCAGTGAAAGCGTCGCAAACACCGCCACGACGATGCCGTGCGCCGTCGCGCTCACCCAGAATGCGCGGGGCGAGGTCGCTGACGGCGTTTCG
>CAYLTB010000073.1:0-15302 GCA_964386675.1 uncultured Verrucomicrobiota bacterium | reverse complement strand
TGGCGCAGCGCAGCGCCCAGAAAGACCGCCGCGGTCACTGCGACGATCGGCAGTGCAGCCTCGTCCGCCGCGATCCAGCCGCCCCACGCGGGACCGGGGCGCCGGATCCATATGGCGGCCGCCAGCGCAACCTGCCCAACCGCCCCCGCCAGTACGATCGCGCGCGACAGGGCGGCGGGCGCAACGAATGCCGCCACCGCCAGTGCGACCGGCCAAAGGACCAGCGCCGCGGTCATGCGGGGATATCCTTCAGTTGATCGAGCCGCGAGGCGTCCGAATCGCCGAACTCACGGCTGATATGGAACAGAACGATGGCCATGATGAAAACCCCGACGAAGACATCCAGCAGAATGCCCAATTCGATCAGGCCGGGCGCCCCGCGCACGAGTGCGGCCCCGAGCACATACACGCCGTTTTCGAGCGTCACAAAGCCGATGACTTGCGTAATCGCCTTGCAGCGGGCGCAGATCAGGAACAGGCCGGTCCACAGCGTGAACAGGCCTGCCGGCGCGGCGAGCGCGTCGCGCGCCGCCGGCGGCAGGGGCAGGCGCGCTCCAATCCAAAAGAAAACGCCCAGCACGACAATCCCGATCAGCACGGAGGCGTTGGCGCCGACATAGGGCTCGATCTCGCGTTTCGCGCTCGTCTTGCACAGGGCTTTACGCACCAGCGCCGGGAAGACCACCGCCTTGATTGCCGCGGTGACGAGCGCCAACCCCCATTCCTCCGCGCTCACGGCCGCCGCCGGGTGGAGAACCAGCGGCAGCGTCGCCACGATGAGACCCTGCACGGACATCCACCGGGCCAGGCCTTCGAGGCGGCTCGAACCGAGCATCGCCAGACCGGCCAGAATCAGCGCCATCAGCAGCAGGTCGGCCCACGGTGTCATGCGGGTCTCCAGAGGGTCAACAAGAACGACAACGCCGCGAGCGCGCCGGCCCCTACAAAAAGCTGGGGAACGCGGTTGAGCCGCAGCCGGGCGAGCGTGGACTCGACCACCCCGATCGCCGCCGCCAGCAGAAATTGCGCGCCAATGCCCGCGGCGAGACCCGCCGCCACGCTGCCGGTCCGGATCGGAAGCAGTCCAATGAAGAAGAGACCCGTCACCCAAAGCTTCAATGCGGCGCCGTACTGGATGAGCCCAAAATCGGGCCCGCTGTGATCCAGGACCATGACCTCGTGGATCATGGTCAGCTCGAGGTGCGTGTTGGGATCATCCACCGGGATGCGCGCATTTTCTGCGAGGATGACCGCGAAGAATGCCAGCGCCAGCAGCGCGGGAATCTCGGGTCGGGTCGTCCAGAGCGCGGCGGCCGGTCCGTCCAGCAGGGCGGCGAGCGACCAGTCGCCGGCGTTCCGCGCCAGCGCGGCCAGCCCGATCAGCAGCGCCGGCTCGGCGAGCGCGGAGAACGCGGCCTCTCGGCTCGCGCCCATCCCCTCGAAGGAGGAGCCGACGTCGAGCGCCGCGATGATGGTGGCGAAGCGGCCCAAAGCCAGCAGATACAGGACCAGTACGGCGTCACCCGCGAAACTGAAGGGAGCGGGTGCGCCGCCCAAGGGCAGAAACGCCAGCGGCAGCGCAGCGCAGGCGGCGCCGACGGCGGGGCCGAGGCGGAAAACGGTAGTGGCGGTCGTGCTGTACACGACGCCCTTGCGCAACAGCTTTGCCAGGTCGTAGTACGGCTGCAGCAGCGGCATCCCGCGGCGTCCGGCGAACAGCGCCTTCACGCGCGCAATCACGCCGAAGAGCCACGGCGCGAGGAGCAGACCCGCGGCGACGTTGAGCCACGCCGGCATCATCGGAACACCCCCAGCAGCAGGGCGAGCAGTGTCAGCGCCATGTAGAGCGCATAGAGATGGACATTGCCGTGCTGCATCCAGCGTAGCGTGTCGAGCCGCCGGCCGGCCTCCGCCAGCGCCGAGTTCCACCGGGTCCGGAACGGCGAAATGCGGTGCGCATCGCGTTCGGTCGCTTCCGCGTGGAAGGCGCGCGGGGGCGCAGCCTCCCGCCGCGCGAGCGGCCCGAGATGGAAGGCGTCCAGCAGCGGCTGCGCAAACGAGGTTGCCGTGTATTGCATGCGCGGCGTTGGGCGCAGATAACCGCAATCCCAGGTCGGTCCCGTGCGTACGGACCGCCGCGCGAGCATGCCGCGGGCCAGCGCGAACAGCACCGCCGCGAGCGCGACGAGCGCGAGACCGCCGGCCGCCACCGCCTCCAGCGCCCGCAGAGCCGTCGCCGCACCCGGCGGTATCGCGCCGGAGGCGTCCGTCAGTGCCATCGCCGCAGCGGACGCGGCCGGCCGTGCCGCACCTGGCGCGCCGAGACCGAGCAACAGGCAGAGCGCCGCCAGCGCGAACATCGGCCCGCGCTCGGCCCAGCCGACCTCCTTTGCCCCCGCGGATTCCGGCGTGCGGGGCTCGCCGAGGAACACGATGCCGAAGGCCTTGGCAAAGCAGGCGGCCGCCAGACCGCCCATTAGCGCGAGCGCTGCGAGTGCCGCGACACCCCCCGCCGCCAACCCGCGCGAGGCCGTCATCAGCGACCGGAAGCCGCCGGCATAAATCAGGAACTCGCTCGCAAAGCCGTTGAACGGCGGAAGGCCGGAAATGGCCGCCGCTCCCACCAGGAACGTCCAACCGGTCCAGGGCATCCGGCGGAGCAGCCCGCCCAGTCGGTCCAGCGCGCCGGTGCCGGCGCGGTGCATCGCAGCGCCCGCGCCCAGGAACAGCAGACCCTTGAAAATCGCGTGGTTGAGGACATGAAAGAGCGCGCCGGTCCAGCCGAGGAAGGCGATGGCGGGCCGCCCGTGGGCGGCCCCGACGATGCCGAGTCCGAGTCCGAGCGTGATGATGCCGATGTTCTCGACGCTGTGGAAGGCAAGCAATCGCTTGAGGTCGTGCTGCCGGAGCGCGAACAGCACGCCCAGGATGCCGGAGACGATGCCGGCGGCCAGCAGCGCCCAACCCCACGCGATCGGCGGGCGGCCCGCGAGCAGCGTCAGGCGCGCGATGCCGTAGATGCCGGTCTTGATCATCACGCCGGACATTACGGCCGACACCGGACTGGGCGCGGCCGGGTGCGCCAGCGGCAACCAGCCGTGGAGCGGCATCAGGCCGGCCTTCAATCCGAAACCGATCAGTCCCAGCGTCAACGCGAAGGAGACGACTTCCGGCGCGCGTTCGGCGAAGCCCACAAAACCGGCGAAATCCGCACCGCCGGAGATCGCGCCCAACCGCAGAAACATCGCAAGAAGGCAGGCCGCGCTCGCCTGTGAAGCCGCGAGATAAATCCATGCTGCGCGAGCAACGCCGGGCCGCTCCGGTTCGAAGGCGACGAGTCGAAACGAAGCGATGGTCATCAGTTCCCACGCCGCCAGGAAGAGCACCGCGTCGCGCGCCGCGAGTACCAGCGCCATGCCGATCGTCAGCAGATTGAAGAAGAACCATCCGCCGGCCGCGCGCGCCGGCGAAATACCGCGCCAGTAGCCGACCGCATACACGGCGGCGAGCGCCGTAAGGGCGAAGACGGGAATCAAAAACACCGCGCTCAACGAATCGAGGCCGATGTGAAAACGCCCGACCGCCAGCGGCCAGGCGGCACTCCAGTCGGAAGCCGAACCTTCGAAGGCGGCGCGCAAGGCCCCGAACAGACCCAGCCCGCCGCCGGCCACCGCGCCGCCGGCACCTAGCGCGGAGGCTCGCGCGGTGGAGCGCCGGCAGAACAGCGCCGCGACGCTACTGCCGAGCAGGACAACCAGCGCCGCCAGAAAAGCGGCGATCGAGAGTGGAACGGGTCCGCCCATGTGCCCGGAAAAGGCAGGCAAACTACACACGGCGCGAGCCGGTGTCAATTGCAGCGGGCGGCGTCAAAACCGGTTTCCCCGGGGTTCCGGACGCCGCGCGCCGGGACGCTCAATTCGTCTCGAACGCCACCGTTTCGCGGAGCCGCTTCTTGGCCGGAGCGAGGCGCAACCGGGAGCGCGGCAGCCGCCAGACCGGGCGCCGGTGTCCGGAAAGCGCGGCGTAACCCTTCGCACCGCCCTTGCGGCGCAGCAGCTCCGAGACCAGCCCCGGCATCGTCTCGTGCAGCCAGTCTTCCAGGTCGCCCTCCGGCGCGGGCAGCCCGCCCGACCGAAACCGCTCGCCGACCGCGTTGATCAGGTAATCGTGGCTGACCACGACACCGGCCCGCTCGCCGTCGGCATCGCCCTCCACCGCGTAGAGCCATACGCGCACATCCTCGTTCAACGCCGCCGCCACCGCCTTGCGCAGCGCATCGGCCAGCGCTTCCGCGTCCGCCGGCGCAGCCGCCCGCGGGACCGGCGGCGCCCCCGGCGGCGCGGAATCCGCGAAGTTCCGCACCCGCACCGGCAGCACGAACGGCTGGTCCGGCGCCGACCAGAAATAGCAGTTGCCGCGGATCGGCTCGCCGCGAATCACGCCGAGGATGTCGTCGGAATAATAAGCGTTGTGGCGCTGCAGCGTGTTCAGGTCGCGCTCATTGAGCAGGTGCATCGCGAAGAAGTTGTCGCCCTGGCTGATGATCTGGTCGGCGATCGCGCCGGGTTGCTGGGTCACCAGCAGCGCGCCGAGGTTGTACTTTCGGCCTTCCTTGACCCAGCGCACGAAGATCGAGCGGTCGTCCATGTCGCGCTCGCCGAGGTACGACTGGGCCTCCTCCAGTACGGCGAGGCAGCGGACGCCCGGCGCGGCGACGTCCGTAAAATGGCGCTGGTTGTGCGCGAAGACCCGCCACAGCAGCAGGCCGGTCACGGCGCGCGCGTCGTCGCCGCCGAGCAGCGAGGTGTCCACGATGACGATCCGCGCCTCGCGGAGGTTCTGGATCAGCTCGCGCCCGATCGGCGCGCCCGCCCGGTGCAGCCGGCGCAGGTGCGGCACGAGGTTGTTCTTGATCGCGCTGACGCTGACATCGGCCTGGTTCTGCTTGCTGCTCTGCGGGCGGTAGCCGATCAGGTCGGCCACGCGGCGGTCGTCGGCCTTGAAGCCCTCGGCGTCGAGGTAGGCGACCAGTTGCCGCCAGGCGGCCAGGTCCGCGCTGCGCAGCAGGTTGGCGAAGACCATGTCGTGCTTTTCCGGCGGTATGAAGTTCGCGATGATGTCCTGCGGCAGGAAGTCGCCGAAATCGAGCGCGGGCGGGCCGCGGACGATACCGGCATAGGCCGGGTCGCACCGGCGCGACGTGTAGAGCGCGACGCGGTCGGCCAGTCCCGGCACGTTGACGAGGCCGGGGCGGCCGTCGGCATCGGGCAGCGCGTACTCGCCCTCCGGGTCGAACACCAGCAGGCCGACGTCCGGCGGGGAGCGGTAGAGCTGCGCGATCAGGTGTTTGACCAGGTTGCTCTTGCCGTAGCCGGCGCGCGAACACGAAGCTGCGCCGCCCCTTCAACCGCGAGACGCTGAAGCGCACGGTCACCGACGGGCGCACCGTGTCGCCGTAGGCCAGCTCGCCGAGCGGCGCCGACGAAGGGTCGTTCTCCAGGTTGACGTTGCAGAGGAATTCGAGCGCCGCGTCCGACGGCTCGCGCACGGGGCTGCCGAACGGCGCGAGCGCGCGTTCGCCGGCGGCGTACACCAGGCGTCCGCCGTCCAGCCGCAAATAGCCGAGCATCTGGAGCTTCAGCGTGTAGCGCAGCAGGCGCGTGACCACGGCCGCCGGCGGGCGGTCCTGCCCGCGCGAGAGGTCGGCGAGGTACGCGTCGCCCGCGTCGCCGATCAGGCGGCCCGCGGCCTGGTAGCGGCAGACGCGCCCGACCATCGCCGTGTCCGGCGCGGTCTCGATGAGAAGGATTTCGCCGAAACCCGGCAGTGGCGCATTGCCGCAGGGCATCACCACCTCGACCTCCGTGCGGCCGGCATCGAGCGAGAAACCCTTCAACAGTCCGAGCGTCGGTCCCCTGCACAGTGATGCGGTCGCGTTCATGGATTCACCGTCTCCACCGTTTCGTGGCCCTCGATGACGGCGGCACGCGCGGCGCGCGCCGCGGCCTCATCCAGTTCCTCCAGCTCGTCGAGAAAGATCGCCTGCAGCGTTTCCGCCTCAATCCCCGAGAGGCAGGCGCGCTCGTGCGCGGCGAGCAGCTCGGCGGGATAGCCGCGCAGCGGAAACGACGAGCGCGCGGAGTCCGCCAGCCGCCGCAGGAGGTCCGGCGCGGCGCCGGCGCAGACGGCGGCGACGTCCACGGGCAGGATCGGCGCGCCGGCCTCCAGGCGCGCCGCGTAGAGCTCGCCCATCGCGCGCTCGCCGGCCCAGCGGTAGGGGCCCGGCGCGGCCTCGCGCTCGATCTCCGGCGGCACGCGCGCGTAGCGCGGCTCGCCGCCGGCAAACGACTCCTCCAGCGCGAACGCGGTCGCCAGGTAGCGCAGCGCGGCGGAGCGTTTCGCCACGCCGGCGAGCCAGTGGCCGTTCTTCGCCACGGCCGCCTCGAGCGCGCGCTGCACGGCGCGGAAGACCGGCGCCGGCAGCAGCACGGAGCGCAGCAGGCCGTCGCGGAGGATCAGCCGCGGCGTCCGCCCGCACGCCAGCCGCAGCAGGGCCGCCCACTCCAGCAGCTCGCGCAGCATCGGCAGCAGGTGCTCCGCCCGCGCCGCGTCGCGCGGCTGCAGGTCCTCCCAGCCGATACCGAGGAACTGCACCAGCCGCTGCACGCGCTCGTTGGAGCGGAAGAAGAAGCGGATCACGTCGGGCGCGTCGAGCGAGTGGGGGATGCACTCCTCGAAGTAGATCGTGCCGTCGCTGTCGGCGACGCGGAGCACGTAGATGCGCAGCGGGTCGAGGACGATCCGGCTCTCGCCGCCGTCCGCCGCGACCGCGGCGACGACCGGCGGGGCGGCGCCGGTGGGCGCGGACGGGATCGGCAGGGTGTCGAGCCGGCGCAGTTTGCGGCGCAGGCGACCGAGGCGTGGCCATTCCTGTCCAAGCGCGACGCGCAATCCGCGGCGCCAGGCCTCGTAGCGGTCGGCTTCCGACGCCCCGCGTTCCGCCGCTGGTCCGGCCGGATTCATGCGGCCAGCATACGGAGCGCGCGGGCGGATGTTAGGACGAAAACGGCCGGTCAACGGTTGTTGTTGGGCGGATGCAGGTTTAAGATGGCCCTATCGGTTGTTCGCAAAACCATCGCTTCGGGAACTTGCCGTATGATGCCGAAACGAATTGGAAGCGTACTGATATTTTCGGCCACACTCGCGGGGGCGGCGGAGGAGGAATGGTCCGTGGTTTGCTACACGGCGGAGGCTCCGCCCCCGACGCCCTCACTGGAATCGCTGCCGCTGCGCGAAAGCGTTTCGCAGTACGGCATTACCTGGACATTCGCCGCGCCGGCGCGCGTCGGCCGTTTCGTCACCGGCGACTGGTACGTGGTGGGACCGGTCACGATCGTCGCTATCGAGCCCCGGCCGCTCTGGGGCAACGAGGTCACCGATCCGATCAACCAGATGGAGATCCGCGAGGACCGGTACGCCGGTCGGCAGGCGCGCAACGGTTCCTCGCTGAATCCCCCCTCGCGCGGCGGACGGGCCGGCTTCGACAGCCGGGCGCCGAGCGGACGCTACGATCCGGACCGTTTCACGCCGCTGCCGATCGCGATGAAGCCGGGCGACGCGCTGGTCTCGACTATCAGCCGTCCCAGCGCCGAGTTCACCAAGTTCTCCGGCCAGCACGCCGACCCGCTGCGTGCGGCGGCCGTCCTGTGCTGCGTGGCCGAACCGTTACCGCCGGACGCCTTCCGCCCGTCCTACACCGACAGTGCGAACAGTCCCCTGCGCCTGTCGCGCAACCTTCGCCGCGACCGGCTGCTGGCGTTGCCGCGGCCCGCGCTTCCCCGGGGCGGACCGCCCGCGAACCTGGAGGGTTATGCGCGGAAGTTCCAACGGCCCTGGCTGGATCTTTCCGACTTCGGCTTCACCGCGCCCATTGAGAACCTGCCGCACTACGGACAGAACATGGTCCAGGACGAGGGCGAGGCGACGCTGTTACTGCTCATGGACTATCCCCCCGAACAGAAGGAGCCGCTGCTCATCGGCCTGGTACAGGTCGGCATAGACTTCCACGGTGTTGCGCGCGGCGGATTTTCATGGCCGGCCCACGGCGGCCTCTACAGCGGCCGGAAATGGCCCATCGTCTTCGCGGGGCTGATGCTCGACGATCCGGCGCTGTTCCAGCCGCAGAAGAAGATCGCCGGCCTGCGCTTCGCGGAGGACGACCAGACGGCGTTCGGCCCGGTGACCTATCGGGGCGCGACGTACGAGCGGAGCTTCAGCGGCGCGCGGGCGATCTTCATGGGCCACAGCCCATACCTGTGGAACAGTCCCGGGCATTTCGAGAAGGGCTGGGGGTTGATTGATGTTTTGCCTCCGGCGGAATGGCCGAAGCGCAGCGACGGCGGCAAGATCCTGGCCAGCGAAGGCTATCGCCGCGCCAACACCAGCGCCGCCTGGGTCGCCCAGGCGCTTGCCGCCCGGCTGCTGCACGCCGAGGAGGCGTGGGGCCACGACGCCTTCTTCGCCTATGTGGACCGCTGGATGACCGAGGACGATATGCCGTTGAACCAGGCCATGAAGGAGGCCGGCTGGGTGGACTACACCGGAACAAAGGCCGGCGACTTCGGCCGCCAGAGCCATATCACCGGAAGCGGCAGCGCCTGGGTACGCGAAATGTGGAAGACCTGGCGCAACCAGATCCCGCCGGGGCCCGACGGCGCGCGCACGCCGCCGGCCGAGACGACCTGGAAATAGGGGCCCGGCGCACCGGCGTTCCCGGAGGCGGCCGCGACCGTTGCCGGATCTGTTGCCGTTTTCCAAGCCTTGGAAAGACAACCGCCGTTTGTTTCCAAGGGTTGGAACAGCGGCCGCGATCGCCTCAGTTCGCGGTGCCGGGCGGGGCGGTGGGCGTTGGTGCGGGGCTGGCCGTCTCACCGGCTTCCGCTGGAATGCTCCAGACCGCCGGCGTGTCCTTCATCGTCACGGCGCTCTCCCAGAGATGACCGTCCGGGGTCAGGGCCGTCACGCGGTACTCGCCCGGTGCGAGCCGGAACACGGCTTCCGGCGCGCCCTGCGCGCTGAAATTGGCGGCCGTCCCCACCTGCCGGAACCCACGCAAGCGGTCCCGCGCGTCGAAAACCCGCACCAGCGTGCCGGGCGCAATCCGTGCGTCCATCCGCACGGTCAGCGCCAGACGATCTTCCACGGGCGCCGCGGCATTGACGAGCAGCCACGTCCCCCGGCCGGGCACGGTGATCAGCAGGTCCTCATCGCCGTCGCGCTCCGCATCGGCGAACGCTGCGCCCCGGACGCCCGCGGTTTCGAAGGAGGCCATGCCCGCCGCTTCCGTCACGTCCTCAAAGCCACCCATTCCGCGGTTCAGATAGAGCCGCGCCGGCCGGTCGCTGAAGGCGACGAAAAGGTCCGGCAGTCCGTCGCCGTTGACGTCGCCCCACGCCGCGGAGACCGCGCCTTCCGGCACGTCCGCCAGATCGCCGGCCGCGGCGGTCGCATCGCTGAAGGTGAAGTCGTTGTTGTTGCGGTAGAGCTTTGATTTCCCGCGCTGCGGCACGAACAGGTCCAGGTCGCCGTCGAGGTCCATGTCGGCGAAGGCGGCGCCGATCTTCCAGTCGTTGCCGGTCGCGAAGTCGAGCCCCGCCGTCTTCCAGTGTTCGAAGCGGGCGCCCTCCGCATTGCGGGCCAGCAGGCCGCGCCCGACGTTGTACAGCCAGTCGGAGAAGCCGTCGCTGTCGAAATCGGCGATGCAGAGGTAGTCGCCGTTCTCGCGGCCGAATCCGTCGGGACCGAGTCCCCACTCGGCGCTGGCATCGCGGAAATGGGGGCCGTCGCCGCCCTCATTCAGGAACAGGAACACGCCGTGTTCGCCATTGGTCAGCAACACGTCCGGGCGGCCGTCGCCGTTGGCGTCGAGCCAGCCGGCGCCCTCGGTGTTGCAGGCCTTCAGCCGGGGCAGCAGCGCCGTTGCATCGCGGAAACGCCCGCCTTCGTTGATCCAGAGCGCCGGCGCGCTCAACAGCAGGTCCGGCCGGCCGTCGCCGTTGATATCGGCCCACGATCCGCAGCGGCTGGAACCCTTCAGTCCCGATTCCCGCGTCACGTCCCGGTACTCGCCCGCCGCGTTGCGGAAGAGGCGGAAGCCGCTCTCGGCGCAGACCAGGGCGTCGAGGCGGCCATCGCCGTCATAGTCCGCCCAGGCCACGCTCGTGCCCGCGGCGGCGGGTTCGTCGCCCAAAGGCAGGGCGCGCACGAAATAGGGGCGGGCGTCTATTCGGATGCGGTCCACCCGCACCTCGGCATCCTTGACCGCGCCATAGACCAGCAGCGTAAGGGACCGGATTTGATCGGGTGCGCGCAAGGGGGCTACGTGCCGCCATTCGGAGGCGGCGGACTTGAACGCAGCGGCCCGCGGATCCAGTGTGAAATCGCACACCCACCGGCCCGGCGGCAACCGTTGCGGCAGGCTTTCCTGGTACTCTGCGCCCTCGCCGGTGGCGAAGGCCCAGGCGAGGCAGACGTCGCCCGATGAGCGATTCAAGGCCTCGCACACCAGTCGGACGCCCGCGGGGATGGCCAGTTCTACGGCGCGTCGCGCGGCAATCTTTTCGCCCGGGCCCGCCGCGACCACGCGCAGCAGCGCGCCGCGGCTGCTCCCGTCGTCCGTGACGGACACGGCGGCGGGCGCGGACCAGGGTTCAACGAGCCACTCGCCCTTTTCGAGGCCGTCGCGCGCGTCGGCGGCCGCGGACGATCCTGGAGCCGTGCGCCGGTTTTTCCGCCCGACGACCGGCACCGGGTCGTCCGACATCACCGCCTCCTTGGTCAGCGATGGGACCTCTGGATTCGGCGGCGGCGGGGAGGCGCGGCCGGCGAGGGCGTCGGCGACGATGCGCGTCAGGTCCGGGGTGAGTCCTTCGTAGGTGCGATTGAACATGATCTCGATGTGGGTGAACCGCCACCAGACCTCGTCCGGCTTCGGGGTTACCGGGGCGAATAACTGGAACCAAATCCCGGCGGTATGGCCGAGGAGACGAAGCTCGCGCCCCTGCTCCACGTCGTAGAACACGACGACCGGCTCGCCGGGTTTGAGCCGGTGCAGGATGGCCTCGGGATACCATTCCTGGCCGACCGCGAGGTTCATCTGGATGCGGGTGATTGCGTTCTCGCCCTTGTGGGTTTTGCGAAGCCGGATCACCGCCGTGCGATCCTGGGCATTCACCGATTCGATCTCCCCGTCGGCGATGACGTGCGAGGCGTCCATCACCTGCTGGAGCGAGTACAGTACCCGGATCACGGCCGACGCCTCCCGCGCGCCGACCGCGAGCAGTGCAACCGCCGCGAGGATCTGCCCGAGCTTTCGGGTTGGGGTCATGGGGCCTTTCCCGACTTATTCCGTGGCGCGCACTTCAAAGACGGCCGGCAGCGGCCCCGAATCCAGCGGCTCCGTGGTTTCCACCCGCTCCACGGCCGAGCCGCGCGGGCCCTTGGCGATCTCGGCTTCGAATCGCGCCAGATTCTCCGGCGACGCCGCTTCCGCCTCGATTTCCACCGTGCCGTCGCTGCGGTTGCGCGCCCAGCCGCCGACTCCGTTCGTGCGCGCGGCGCGCTCCGCGAATGCGCGGAAGCCGACGCCCTGCACGCGGCCATGGACGACATAGCGCCGCCGGAGCGCCGGCTCCGGTTCAATAATCAGCACGGCCGGCGTCCCCTCCGGCGGCAGCGCGCCGGTCTCGGGCAGGAAACGACGGAAATCCCGCGCGCGCTCCTGGGCGTTCTGCACGAGAACGGAGGCGTCGCGGTGGTGCAGCGCAATCAGGTTGCCGGTGAGCGCCGCCTGCGGGACTTCCTCGCCGGTGGTGGGGTCTTCGCCGGGAACGGAGCCCGTGTACACCCACGCGCCCGGCCCCATGGGGCCTTTCAGCTCCGCGTCGCGCACGAAGTCCCCGAGCGGGCGGCGCTCGCGGACGCCGTTGCGCTCGAACTCCAGAAGGATCCGCAGCCGGCCGCCGCGCGGCAGGCGCTCGACCCCATCCACGCGCGCGGCCGGCGCCCCGGGCTTGACCCCGATGGCCGCGAGGGCCGCCATGAGCTTTCGCGGATCAGCGTCGGTCGTCAACAGGCTTTCGTAGCCTTTGCCGCCGGGTCCGGTCAGCACGTACTCGATGCGGCCCTGCAGCACCTCGTAGGCGCCCTGCCGGGCTACGCGGCAAGCCACGCGTACGGCATCCTTCGCCGCAGAAACCTCGATGGGCTCCCCCGCGGCCGAGGCCATCGCGCCCGCCGCCAGGAAACCGGCGATCAGTCGGCGCGCGCCCGCGCCGCCGTTCACTGCTTCGAGTCCGTATTTCATGTCCCGCCTCCGGGCGACGTGCCCGCGTGCAACGGCGGCACTCCGCCGGACAGGATACACGAGCCCGGTGCGACGCGGCAACACTGTCCCGCGGCGCGACCGCACACCGGCCGAGCATCGGTCCAGGGCGCCCTCCGCCCGGGCCGGGCCGCCGCCATCGGCGCGCCGACGCGCGAGCGCTTGTCCGGGCGCGTCGCCCGGTGAATGTCGCGCCCCATAACCGAAACGCCGCGCGCAGGACCGGGCGCGCACGGTGCAGTTTTATCAGCGCCGGGGCGTGGAAGTCCCGGCAGCCGCTGGAGTGCGCTGCCTTCTGCGGGCGCGATTTTCCCGCCGTCAAGGAAGTGGGGGTTCCGACGACGGGCCGGGGGCGTCAGACGCCGATGGTGCAGCGCCGAGCGCGGCCGGCGGCGGCGCTTCGGGCTGCAGGTAGACGGCGCCGAGCGGCGGCAGCGACAGGGCGACGGAAAAGGGCTGGCCGCCCCACGGGCGCGCTTCGGCCTCGACTGCTCCGGCATTCCCCACGTTGCTGCCGCCATAGAGCGCGGAATCACTGTTGAGGATTTCGCGCCAGCGGCCGGCGAACGGGACGCCGATCCGATAGCCGTGGCGCGGCACCGGGGTGAAGTTGCAGGCGACGGCTACCGCGTCCTCCGCGCGCAGGCCGCGGCGCAGAAACGCGAGGACCGACTGGTCGGCATCGTGCAGTTCGAGCCACTGAAAGCCTTCGCTTTCAAAGTCCCGCTCGTGCAGCGCCGGCACGCCGCGGTGCAGCGTGTTCAAGTCCCGGATGAGGTCGCGCAACTGGCGGTGCAGGTCATACTCCAGCAGGTTCCACGGCAAGGACGCCGCGTAATTCCATTCTTCCCAGGAACCGAACTCGCCGCCCATGAACAGCAGCTTCTTGCCGGGGTGCGCGAACAGGTAGGCGTAGAGCAGGCGGAGGTTCGCGAACTTCTGCCAGAGATCGCCGGGCATCTTGTCGAGCATCGAGCGTTTGCCGTGGACAACCTCGTCGTGGGAGAACGGCAGGACGAAGTTCTCGTTGAACGCGTAAATCAGCGAGAACGTCAGGTTGCCGTGGTGGTACTTGCGATGGACGGGATCGCGCTGCATGTATTCGAGCGTGTCGTGCATCCAGCCCATGTTCCACTTGAGGCTGAAGCCGAGCCCGCCGAGATAGGTCGGGCGCGAGACCATCGGCCAGGCGGTGGACTCCTCGGCGATCGTCAGGATGCCTGGGAACTCGGCGTGCATCACCTCGTTGAACTTCCGAAGGAACGCGACGGCGGCGAGGTTCTCGCGGCCGCCGAACTCATTAGGAATCCACTCGCCTTCGCGGCGGGAGTAATCGAGGTAGATCATGCTGGCGACGGCGTCCACGCGCAGGCCGTCCGCGTGATACTGCTCGGCCCAGAAGACGGCGTTCGAAAGCAGGAACGAGCGCACCTCGTTGCGGCCATAGTTGAAGATCAGCGTGCCCCAGTCGCGGTGCTCGCCCTGGCGCGGGTCGGCATGCTCATAGAGGTGCGTTCCGTCAAAGAAGGCCAGGCCGTGCGCGTCTTTCGGGAAATGCGCCGGCACCCAGTCGAGGATGACGCCGAGGCCGGCCTGGTGGCAGCGGTCCACGAACCGTCGGAAATCGTCCGGCGTGCCGTGGCGCGCCGTGGGGGCGAAATAGCCGATGGTCTGATAGCCCCAGGAACCGTCGAATGGGTGTTCGCTGATCGGCAGCAGTTCGAGGTGCGTGAAGCCGAGATCGAGCGCGTACGGGATCAACTGGTCGGCCAGTTCCTCGTAGGTCAAAAAACGGGACGGATCGTCCGGCGCGCGGCGCCAGGAGCCGAGGTGTACCTCGTAGATGCTCAGCGGCTGCCGCAAGGCGTCGCGTTCGCGCCGCCGCGCCATCCACTCGGCGTCGCCCCACACATAGCCATTCAGGTCCCAGACGCGTGACGCGGATTTCGGCCGAAGTTCGGCGGCGAAGGCGTACGGATCGGCCTTTTGCGCGTGGTAGCCACCGCGACGGCGCACATCGTACTTGTAGATCTCGCCGGCGCGCAGGCCGGGCACAAACAACTGCCAGATGCCCGAATCGCGGTGGGGTTGCATCGGATGCCGGCGCGCATCCCAGCCGTTGAAATCGCCGATGACACTGACGTGCGTGGCGTTCGGCGCCCACACGGCGAAGTGCACGCCCGAAACCCCGTCCTGCACCGTGACGTGGGCCCCCATCTTGAGATAAGCGCGGTAGTTCGTGCCCTCGGCGTGCAGGTGCAGATCCAAGTCGCTCAACATGCGTATTCGTCCCGGCGCCCCCGAGGGAACCGGAACGGCCCCGTCGGCGCGCCGCCATTATCCGTTTTCCAAGGCGCGAAGGTCAAGCCGCCGCGGACCGGCGGGTGGCGATCCACAAACCGCCGCCCGCGCGCCGTATTCGGTTCGGGCGGGCGAAACGGGATCAGCCCGCAGCACAGCGGCGCGCAGCCCACGGATGCAGCACCGCCAGCAGCGCCCAGGCCAGCGCCAACGGCTCGGCCGCGCCGGCCGACGCCGCGATGAAGCTGGCCTGCAACAGCGGGACGAGGCCGACCAGCCGGCCGATCAATACGCGGCGTTGCTCCGGCGGCGCCAGGTTCCAACGTTCCGCCGGACCGATGGCCAGCAACGCCGCTCCGCCCGCGAGCAGCGCGCCGAGAAGCCGCGCCCGGGGATCGGCGCCCAGCGCCAGCAGCACCGCAACCGCGATCGCCAGCGCGGCCAGCGCCGGACCCCAGCGCCGCTGTTCGATCCGGCGTCGGTCGTCTTCAGAGCGCGACAGCGTGGTGACCGTGGCCGTGTACACCGCGATCAGCGCCGCGGCGGCCAGCGCCGCCAGTGGGCGCTGCGACTCCGCCGGGACTGCCACCGCGGCCGCCCCCATCAGCAGGCTCTGACC
>CAYLTB010000072.1:0-15418 GCA_964386675.1 uncultured Verrucomicrobiota bacterium | reverse complement strand
GCGGGCACGGGCGCGACGGTGACGCTGTCCCCGGTGTGGATGCCCATCGGGTCCACGTTTTCGATCGAGCAGACGATGACACAATTGTCCTTGCGGTCGCGCATGACCTCGAGCTCGAATTCCTTCCATCCGATCACCGATTCCTCGATCAGCACGGTGTGATTCAGGCTCAGTTGTAGACCGCTGGCGACGATTCGCTCCAACTCGGCGCGGTTCGACGCGACTCCGCCGCCCGTGCCGCCCAGCGTGAAACTCGGCCGCACGATGGCCGGATAACCGATCCACTCGGCGGCCGCGATCGCGTCCTCCACGCTGCCCACCAACCGGCTTTTCAGGCAGGAGATCCCCGCGGCTTCCATGCAGTTCTTGAACTCGATGCGATCCTCCGCGCGCCGGATCACGTCGGCCCGCGCGCCGATCAGCTCGACGCCGTACCGTTCCAACGCGCCGGCGGCGGCCACCTGGAGCGCCGTATTGAGCGCCGTCTGGCCGCCCAGCGTTGGCAGCAGCGCGTCCGGGCGTTCACGCTCGATGACGCGGATCACGAACTCGGGTGTGATGGGCTCGATGTAGGTCCGGTCGGCGGTCTCCGGATCGGTCATGATCGTCGCCGGATTGCTGTTGATCAGCACGACGCGGTACCCGTCCTGGCGCAGCGCCTTGCAGGCCTGTGTTCCGGAATAATCGAACTCGCAGGCTTGGCCGATGACGATCGGGCCGGAGCCGATGATCAGGATCGTGCGCAGGTCGTCTCTTCTGGGCATAAGGGGCTCGTTTCGGTGGCCCGCGATCCTAATCACTGCGCGGCCTTGCGGCAAGCGCAGAAAAGCCGCCATACGCGGCGACGGGGCCCTCTTCGGCAATGAACGCCAGTCACAATGCCCCGAAGGGCGCGAAAACCGCACCGACGGCCGTTTGCACGCGGCGTCGCTTGCGGGCTTCAGAATTCGAGTGCCGATGACAGTACGAAATTCCGGCCCGGTTCGTTGACGCCGGAACCGTGGATACGATAGTCGGCGTCGAAAAGATTCTCCACGGCGGCGACGATCAGCAGGCGATCGTGCACTCGGCCGCCCGCCCGCAGATGGGCCACCGCATAGGACGGGGTGCCGCCCGGAGGAATCCGCTGGGTGTCCCGTCGGTCTGCCGCCGAGAGTCGGTCGGCCTTTTCGGCCGCCTCGCCGAGGCCCTCGACCCACCAGCGTCCATTCGCGGATGCCCACTTCAATCCGGCGCGCACGGTCGGCGGCAGCAGCCGGCTGACCGGTTTACGGCGGAGGGCGGTGGTGGAGTCCGGATACCCGTCCACCTCGCCTTCCATCCAGGCCGCCTGTGTCCAGAGGCTCCATGCGGGCGACAGCGCGATGTCCACGCGCCCTTCGATCCCCTGCACGTAGCCGTCGCCGGCGTTGCGCTTGACGACTTCGACCAGCCCCTGCTCCAGAATGCGGCCGGTCGGCGCGCGCACGATCATGCCGTCAATGAGGGTCCGGTAGGCCGCGGCCTCGATTCGCACCGGCGATAAATCTATCCGTGCGCCAATTTCGAACGACAGGTAATGCTCCGGATCCAAATTGCTGGTCGGCGTCTCCAGTTCATTGCTGCGGGCGATGTCCAGCCGCGTGAGATCCGACAGGTTCGGCGCGCGGAAGCCCTGTGACACTCCGGCATAGACCGCCGATGCGCCCTGTTCGCCGAGCCGGGCCACGCCGCGCAGCGAGCCGACCACATCCTGCCACTCGTCCGCGAGTCGAAAAGGCTTGCCCGTTTCGGGATTTTTTACCCGGTCCGCTTCTGCGCGGGCAAAAGTGTAGCGTGCCCCGGAGACCAGCTCGAAACGTTGTTCCGAATCCAACGGCAGTTGATGCTGCAGGTAGATGCCGGCCAGATGATAGGTGGCGTCATCCGCGACCGGTCCTTGTATTTCGTTTTTTTTCAGCGTCCCCGCCGCGTCGTACTGCCGGCCATAGGATTCCACGAGATCCGCCTGGTACTCCACGCCGGCCGTCCAGCGGCCGGCTGCGCTGTCGCGGCGGGTCTGCGCGGCGGCGCCCCAAGCCTCGACGTCGAAACCCTGGGCGTCGCGGCGGCCATCGGCGCGCACGCGCCGCAAATCCTCCGACTGAGCATGGCGATATACGGTAAACGAATGGGCCGGACCGCGTTCCGCGTGGCCGGTTTCCAGCCGTGCATACGTCAGGTCGCGCGCCTGGTCGAAAACATGTTCGAGATCGTCGCCTCTTTTCAGGCCTTTCCAGTCAATACCGTAGATCGTTCGGTGAGTTCGCCAGACATCATCCTGACGAAAACTCTGGTGCGCCAGCGTCAGGCGCGTGTCGCGGTCCGGCTCGAACACCAGCCGGCCGTCGCCGCCCAGTTCCGAATATCCGGTATGCCGTTGGGCGCCGACTTCCTTTCCGCCGCGCAAATCGCCGAACTCGTTTTGTGTGAAACCGAAGACGGCGCCGAATTCCGGCGAACTGCGGCCGCCGTATTCGATGCGGCCGCCGTTGGCCTTTTCGGCAGTCGCGCCTCGGTACGACAGCCGCCCATTCCATTTCGATTCGCCGCTCCAAGCCGGCGGTTCGACCGGCAACGCGTTCACGGCTCCGCCAATGGCGTCGCTGCCATAGAGAACCGATGCCGGGCCGCGCACGACCTCGAACCGCCGCACGGAGCGCGGATCGATCGTGGCCCAGTACTGATTAGGTCCTTCGCGGAAGACGGAGTTGTTGAGCCGGATGTCGTCCACCAAGGCCAGCGTGCGGAATCCCGTGAAGCCGCGGAGATAAGGCGATCCCATACCGTGCGCCGTTTTCTGCGACATCACCGATGGAATCTCGCGCAGCGCCTCCGGAGTCGAACGCGTCATTTCGACCGCCCCCCCCTCGCGCATTTCGACGCGGCTGACGGCCGCCGGGGCGACGGCCTGCGGAACAGGGCCTCGCGTTGGAGTGACCACGATTTCCGGCAACGTGACGGATGCCTTTTCCGTCTGCCCTAAGGCCGCCGTGATTCCCAGACCAACCCCGACGCACAAGAACCACCGATTCAAGGAACACGCCATAATTTCCATCCTTTCCATTTAGGAGCTGATGCGGAACCCCGGAGCAGAGTCCGCCCGCCCTCCGCTCATTCCGCAGTTCGGGGGAAATTGGACGGATATTTTACTCGTGAACGGATGGAATGTCCGACACCGGAGAGGTTGCGTCCCCGATGGTGGCTTGGCCCGTGGGGGGCGGCGGCCCATCGGGCGGGGGTGGCGTCCAACGGCGTCCGGCCGGCACTTCCAGGGTCCCGAGGACTTCTTTCACGATGGGCAGCAGCTTTTCGTATTTCTCTCGCGGCATCGTCGCGACGATGTGATAGGCGCGGTGTCCGTCCATGAAGTCCAACATATAGAGCGAAACGCGGATGAGCCGGCTGTGGCGCTCGACGGTCGGGCGCCCCTGGAATTCGATCCGGCGAATGTTCATGCCGATGTCCAGGCGGTCTTCCTGTCCGCGAATCTGTGCCATCAGCAGGTCGAAGCGATCATGGGGCAGGTCGCTGACCAGCACGGCGATGTCAATGTCCGCCGGCCCGCGAAAGGCGGCGGTATAGGGGTCGGCGGCATCGCCATCGCGCGGAATCCAGGCTGCCGGCATCGTCAGGGCGAATCGGCCCTGCGGGTCCACGTAGCGCTGGTCGGCGATGCCCAGCACGTAAGACTCCGGCGATTCCAGCACCTCGATGCGCGCCCGGTCGGGGTTGCCGCGGCGCATCGCGCGGGTCAGGTCCACCAGGAGTGCGGCCACCAGCAGCAGGCCGAAACCCAGCAGGATCAGCCGGAACATCGGATGCTGCCAGGGACTTCGGGGCTCGGACGCGTTGCGCGGACCGGGCCGCGACGCGCCGACCGGCAGACGCACCGCCGGTCGCCGGGCTGGCGCGCCGGCAACCCGAACCGTCCGGGATTCCGGCTTCGGCAAACCGGGCTGCTGTGCGCTATCGCTCATGTTTCGAACTGCATGTCGTACAGGCGGCGATAGCTGCCGCCGCGCGCGAGCAATTCCGCATGGGTACCTTGCTCCACAATGCGCCCGCCGTCCAGTACGATGATCTCGTCGGCGCCGACGATTGTCGAGAGCCGATGTGCGATCACAAACACCGTACGGTTGGCCATCAGTTCGTCGAGCGCCGCCTGCACCAGGCGCTCGGACTCGGTGTCGAGTGCGCTGGTCGCTTCGTCGAGAATCAGGATCGGCGCGTCGCGCAACAGGGCGCGCGCGATCGCGATGCGCTGGCGTTCGCCGCCGGAGAGCCGGACGCCGCGGTCGCCAATGTTGGTCTCGTACCCCTCCGGCAGGCGGCGGATGAAGCCGTCGGCGTGCGCGCGGCGCGCGGCATCTTCGATGGCCACGCGGTCGCGGTGAGGCGCGCCGTAGGCGATGTTGTGGGCGATCGTGTCGTTGAACAGGATGGTCTCCTGCGTGACCAGCGCCATCCGGCTCCGCAGCGAGGCGATGGTGAAGTCGCGGATATCGCGCTCGTTGATCAGGACGCGGCCGGACGTCACGTCAAAGAACCGCGGCAGCAGGCTGACGAGCGTGCTTTTCCCCGAACCGGAACTGCCGACAATCGCCAGGCGTCGGCCCGACGGCACCGCCAGGCTGACGTCCGTCAGGACCGGGCCGTCGCCGTAATCGAAGGCCACTTTATCGAAGCGCACTTCCCGAATCGGCTCGTCGAAGACCATGGCGTCCGTACGGTCCCGAATGCCGACGGGCGTGTCGAGCAGGTCGAAAATCCGGTCCGCCGCTGCGGAGGACTGCTGGATCGTCACGTGGATGCTGCCCAGCCGCTTGACCGGGTCGTAAAACAGCATCAGCGCCAGCGCGAAGGCGAAGAAATCGTCCACGCTCATTCGCACTCTCCAGGCATAGATCAGCACCAGCACGACGCAGAAGACGCCGAGTTGCACGATCACCGGTTCGATGGCGGCCCGCGTGCGCGCAACCTGCATCACGCGGCGGAAGACCTGGCCGGCGCTGTGGGCGAAACGGTTGCGTTCATAGTCCTCCATGCCGAAGGCCTTCACGATGCGCGCGCCCGTGATGGCTTCCTGCGCCACGGACAGGACGTCGCCAAGCTGCTCCTGGCTTTGGGCGGCGGCCCGGCGGACGCGGCGGCCGAAGAGATAGATCGGCAGCACGCATAACGGGAAGAAGATCACCATGCCGAGCGCCAAGCGCGCGTTCAGCCAGAAGAGCATGAACGTCGTGCCGAGCAGCACAAACGGCTGCTTGAAAAGATCCGTCAATACCTGTGCGACGGCGTGCTCGACCTGCGCGGCATCGTTCGAGAGCCGGGAGATCAACTCGCCGGTCTTGCGGCGCGTGAAGAAGGCCAGCGACAGCCGTTGCAGGTGGTCGAACATCGCGATGCGCAAATCCATCACGACCCGGTTGCCGACCCACTGGATCAGATAGCGGCCGATGAAGTCGCCGATGCCGCGCAGCGCGCCCATGGCGATCAACAGCCCGCCGACGGCGGCGACCTCGCCGAAGGGGCGGTTATCGTAGCTGAATACCGTTGACACGAACTTTTTGACAGCGGCGATCATGCCGGTGTTTCCGCCGGCAAACAGCGCGCAGAAGGCGGCGCCCAGGGCTAGTCGTTTCCGGTACGGGCGGGTATAGGCAATCAGCCGTCGGTACGTCGTCCAACTCCGATGGAAATCCTGCGCCATAACGGTCGCTAGCGGCCCAGCGTTTCCAGGTAGCGTTCCGCCTCCAAGGCGGCCATGCATCCGGTTCCGGCCGCCGTGATGGCTTGGCGATACACGGCATCGGCCACGTCGCCCGCGGCGAAGACCCCTTCGATCCGGGTCCGGGTGTGGTGGGTGATCAGGTAGCCGGCGGCGTCCGTTTCGAGCTGGTCGGCGAACGGGGCGACATTCGGACGATGGCCGATAGCCACGAACAATGCCTTCACCGCGAGATCGGATATCGCGCCGGTCTGCACGTTCTTCAGCCGGAGGCCGGTAACCTCCTGACGGGCCGGATCGAACACGTCTTCGACCACCGTATCCCAGATGACGCGAATCTTCGGGTTGGTCAACGCGCGGTGGGCCATGAACTCGGAGGCGCGAAACGCGTGCCGCCGGTGGATCAGGTAGACGACCGACGCAAAACGGGTCAGGAAACAGGCTTCCTCCATTGCGGTGTCGCCGCCGCCGACGACGGCGACCGGCACGCCCTTGTAGAATGCGCCATCACAGGTTGCACAGGCCGAAACGCCGTGGCCGATGAGCGCCTGTTCGGAGGGCAGACCCAGGTAGCGAGCGGACGCGCCGGTGGCGATGATCAGCGTTCGGGTTTCGAGCGTCTCGCCGTTGTCGAGCGTCACACGCAGCGGTTTTTCCGTCAGCCGCGTCGAAACCGCGGTCGCGGAGATGAAGCGCGTCCCAAACCGCTCGGCCTGCCGGCGCATGGCCTCCATCAGCGCGAACCCATCCACGCCGTCCGGGAATCCGGGATAGTTCTCGACCTCGGTCGTCGTCGTTAATTGGCCGCCGGGTTGCGCGCCGTCCACGAGCACCGGGCCCAGGTTGGCGCGCGCGGTGTAGATGGCGGCCGTGTAACCCGCGGCGCCGCTGCCCAAAATGACTACATTTTCCATATAGGCACCTTTATTCGAACGGAATGCGGCACAGCATAGCAGAACCCGGTCGGGCCCGGCGAACAAAACACACCGATGTTGTGACACAGCGGGCAGGCGCCGGGTCGCTGTCGGGCTTGTCTGAAGTCCAGGAAATGCGCGGGGCTTCCTTCCGGCGTCAAAAAAAGGAGAATGCCGTCGGATCGCCCGGAGTCGCTCAGGCGGTGAACGCTTTCTTGCCAACTGCGTTCGACTGTGGATAGCTTGCTGACCCAACGGCGAGCGCGCGGAGGAGAAGGTCATGCAGCGATGGCTGGGCGATGTGCTGAATATGGCGGATATCGGGGTGCTGGCCGGTTACCTCGTGCTGATGATGGCGGTTGGCTTTCTATGCCGCCGAATGTCGTCGAATATCAGCGACTACATCCGCATGGGGTGCAAGGGCACCTGGTGGCTGGTGGGATTGAGCGTCTTCATGCAGTCCTTCTCCGCTGCGACGTTCACCGGCTTCTGCGGACAGGCGTTTCTGGCCGGCTGGTCGGTCATGCTCATTTTCTGGGGCAATGCGCTGATGTTCTTTCTGCAGGCGGCCTTCTTTGCCCCATGGCTGCGGCAGACGCGCGCCGTCACGCCCGCGGATGCCATCCGCCAGCGCTACAGCGCCGCCGTCGAACAGATCTTCCTGTATTTCGGCATCCCCGGCGGTCTGTGCTGGTCCGGGATGTTTCTGCTCACGCTGGCCACCTTCTTTGCCGCCATGTTTGGCCTGCCGCTGGAGCCGACCATGGTCGTGATCGCGGTCGTGCTGATCTTCTACTCCGTCTCCGGCGGTTCTTGGAGCGTGCAGGTCACGGATGCTCTGCAATCGTTCATCCTGATGCCGGTGACGATCGTTATGGCGGCGCTGTGCCTGTTGTTGTTCGCGCCGGAAGGCGGGGGACTCATCGCCGGTGCACGCGGCCTTCTCGCCCGCATTGCCGAGCGCGGCCTCGCCGACGATTTTCAGCTCATCAAGCCTGCGAATTTCGCGTATCCGCCGGACATCGGCGTCAGCATCGGAAAGGGCTTCTTCACGACGATGTGGGTGGTGGCTAACCTCTTCAACGCGCTGCTGACCTCGGCGAACATGACCACGTGCTACCGGTATCTATCCAATAGGAACGGCAGCGAGGCGCGCAAAGCGGCGACGCTGGCGGGCGTCTTGATGATCGTCGGATCGTTCGTCTGGTTTATTCCGCCGGTCGCGGGCCGGCTGCTGTACGAAAAAGAGATTCTGGCCATGGGTCGCGACGAGCCGGCAGAGACGGTCGCCGCCGTCCCGTCGGCTCGGGATGCGCCCGCGGTCGCGACGGCCCCGGCGACGGTCGCTTCGCCGCCGGCGTCGAGAAAAGTGAAGCTCAGTTCCGCCGCCGACGGCGCCTATGCGTTCATGGCCCGCAAGGTGCTGCCGCCGGGAATGATCGGGTTGATTCTGATCGCAATGGCCTCCGCGGCCATGAGCTCGATGGATAGCAATCTCACCGGCACGGCCGGGCTCCTGACCAACAATATCCTTCCGCCGCTCGCGCGTCGCTTCGGGCGCACCCCCCCCGAAGGCCCGCGGCTGCTGCGACTCACCAAGATCGTGAACCTGTGTCTCGGCGCCTGGGCGTTGTTCATGGCGTTCGTCTTCCTGCGTCATAGCGGCAAGGAGGGCATCTTCGGTCTCATGCTCAAAATCGTCGCATTCATCGGCGCGCCGGTCGGCACGCCGATGGTGGTGTCGTTCTTCGTGAAACGCATTCCGCGCTGGGCGCCGCTGGTGGGCATGGGCTTCGGCTACGCGGTCTCCGCGCTGTATCTGCTGCAGGAGGCCAAGGTCGCGCTGCCCTTCGGGCTGGTGCTGCCGACCACCTGGCATGTCGTGATCTTCATACAGTCGGCGGTAACGATCATTCCGACAGTGCTCATGCGCTTTTTCTGGTTCACCGCGACACCCGAATACCGCGCCCAGGTGGACGCCTTCTTCACCCGGATCAACACGCCGGTGGATTACGCCCGCGAAGTCGGCCGCGACGAAGCCTATGTGCAGATGAAGATGGTCGGCGGTCTCGCCGCGCTGATGGGGGCGCTGCTGCTGATCCTGATCGCCTTTGCGCAGAATGCCGCCCACCGCTACGCCGCGCTTTTCGTCGGCGGCATGGTCATGCTCATCGGGCTCGCGCTCTGGAGCGGCGGCAAGCGGCGCGAGCCGAAGGGCGGCGCGGCGTGAGGCTGGTCGTTCTGTCGGACCTGCACGACGGCGGCGCGCCGCCTGCGGGCGGCGCCTTTCATCGAATCGCGCCGGTTCGGCTGCTATTGCAGCGCGCGGTGCGGCGGATCAACCGCTTTCTCAAACCCGATTTCGTGGCAGTCCTGGGCGACCTGGTGGAGAACGGATCCGCGGACGATGCGGGCGAGCGGTACGCCCAATTGCGCCGCATTCTGGAAGGGCTGACGCCCCCTTGGCTCGTGATTCCGGGCAACCACGACGCGTTGCCGGATGAATTCTACCGTCACTGGCCCCGGCCGCCGGACACGGTCGCGGTCGCCGAGGCCCGGCTGCTCGCCTTTGCCGACCGCCCCAGGCCGGAGTATCGGGCCGAGCGCTCCGACGGCGACCTCGCGCGCGCTGCGGCGGCGCTCGGCGATACGAAAGGCCCCGGGATTGCCCTGCAGCATGTGCCGCTGTTTCCGCCCGGCGCGCTGGACTGCCCGTACAACTACGTCAACGCGGAGGCCGCCCTGGCCGCCAATGCGCGGGGCGGCGTATCGCTGACCGTTGCGGGTCATTACCATCGTGGTTTCGAGCCGATTCCCTGCCCGGGCGGCTGGACCTTGGCCGTTCCCGCCTTTCGCGATGCGCCCTTTCGTTTCGTCGAATTGGATGTGCGGGCAGGGCGGCCGCCGATCGTAATCGAGCATGCGTTGAAGATGCCGGTAAACCTTCCGCTGGCCGAATCGCACATGCACACCGAATGGGCCTACTGCGCGGGCGATATCACTGCGCAAGGCGCCGTGGATACGTGCGCGCTGGTGGGGATTGGGGCGCCCGCCTTCGCCGAACATTCGGGACAGCTCTATTTCGATGCCGACACCTTCTGGAGCGCGGCGTTTATGGGGCGGGGATTGCGCGAACGGCGAGGTCGTGTGGACCGCGTGGCGGCGTATCGGGCGGCCGTGAGCGCCGCTGGCGTTCCGGCCTCGCGCATCGGATTCGAAACCGACTTCGATTACGAGGGTCGCCCCGTGCTGCGCGCGGCGGATCGCCGTCGCGCCGGTTTCTTGATCGGGTCGTACCACTGGACCCCCGAGACCGCGGCGCGCGCGCCGTTTGACGCCCGCGTGTGCGCGGAACGGCACCTGCACGTCTGGGACCGGATGCTGGCGTCCGGGATTGACGTGCTGGCGCATCCGTTCCGCATCTTCAACCGGGCCGGGATTGCGCCGCCGGGCGGATTGTTCACCGACCTGGCGCGACGGCTGGCCGCCGCCGGCGTCGCGGCGGAGTTGAATTACCACATCGAGGAGCCCTATCCTGAATTCGTGCTCGCCTGTCTGGAGGCCGGCGTCCGTTTCGCTTTGGCGACCGACAGCCACGATCTGGTCGAAGTGGCGGATTTCTGGCCGCACCTGCGGCTGCTGCGTGCGCTGGGCGTCGCCGATCGCGATCTCGACCGCATCCTCTGGCGGCCGGATGTCGGCCGCAGATGACCGAAGCGTCTCCCCGGTTGGGGCGGCTTTGACACGCGCCGTGCATTTCGCATAATGGCTGCACATGATCTCGCCGCTGCCCGATGTTCCCGCTCCCGAAAACGCGCCGCCGCTGGCCGACCGTTGCGAGGCCTTCTTCGCGCCCGACGGCCCCCTCGCGCGCGCGTTTTCGGGGACGGATCTCGCGTTTGAGGATCGGCCGCAGCAGCGCCGCATGGCACGGGCCGTGGCGGAGGCGCTGGCGGCGCCCGGCCACCTGGCCGTGGAGGCCGGCACCGGGGTCGGGAAATCGTTTGCCTATCTCGTCCCGCTGATCCTGTACGCCGTCGAGCAACGGACGAAGGTCGTCGTTTCGACCTACACCATCAGCCTCCAGGAGCAGTTGATCCACAAGGACGTGCCGATGCTGAAGGATCGCCTCGACGTGCCCTTCACCGCCGTGCTGGTGAAGGGGCGCGGCAATTACCTGTGCCTCCGCCGCCTCGCCCGCGCGGAGCGGTCGCGCCGCGACCTGTTCGCGGGCGATTTCGAGGATCAATTGCGGCGCATCCGGCTATGGGCCGATCGCACGCCGGACGGTTCGCTGCAGGATCTTCATTCGCCGCCGCCGGAGGAGATTTGGAGCGCGGTCTGCGCGGAGGAGGGGAATTGCGCGGGCACGCGGTGCGCCGAGTACTCCCGCTGCCACTTCATGCGCGCGCGCCGCCGCGCGCATTCCTCAGACTTACTGGTCGTGAACCATCACCTGCTGTTCAGCGATTTCGCGCTGCGCTCGCGCGACGCCGCCCTGCTGCCCGACTACGGGGCGGTGGTCCTGGACGAGGCGCACCAGGTGGAAAATGTCGCGGGCGAGCATCTGGGTATCCGGCTTTCACAGTATGCCTTCGAGCACTGGCTCCGACGGTTGTACACCCCTAATACAAACAAAGGCTTACTGGCGGCCGTGCGCCATGGCCCCGGCGCCCATGAAGTGGAGCGGCTCTGGGATAGCGTCGCCACGCTCTTCGCGGAGGCGCGCCGAGTCGGCGGACTGGATGAGTCGCATTCCGAGCGGACGGTCGCAGCGCCGCCGCCGATCGAGACCGCCGTGCCCGGCCGTCTCCGGCAGGTCTGCCGTATACTGGATGAGATCGTGGAGCAGCAGTCCGACGAGGATCTCGCCGCGGAACTGCGGCAGGCCCGACGGCGCGGCGCCGAGTTACGCGAGACGCTGGAGACCTGGCTGGCGCAGTCGCTCGACGATCACGTCTACTGGATGGAGTTGGAAGGCCGCCGGCGCTTACCCGTTCTTTACAGCGCACCGATCGAGGTCGGCCCCATTCTCAAAAAACTCGTCTTTGATGCGATCCCTACGGTGGTATTGACCAGCGCGACGCTGGCGGTCAACGGCCGGCTGGATTACTTCCGCGGCCGCGTCGGGGCGGAGCCGTGCGCGGAACTCAGTGTCGGCTCGCCGTTTCGCTACGAGGAACAGATGCGCGTCTGGATTCCGCGCGAGATGCCCGATCCGAGCGCGGGCGACGACGTATTCGGTCCGGCGTGCGCGGCGGCGGTCCGGCATTTCGCGGGGCACACGCGGGGCAATGCATTCGTGCTGTTCACAAGCGCGGCCCTGCTGCGGCGGGTGGCGCGGGACGTCCGGGCGGACCTCGAGGCCGACGGTTTGCGCGTGCTGGTGCAGAACGAGGGTCTGGGCCGGCATGCGATGCTGGAGAGCTTCCGCGACGGCGGCGGGGCGGTGCTATTCGGATTGGACAGCTTCTGGATGGGCGTGGATGTGCGGGGCGAGGCCTTGAGCAACGTCATGATCACTCGACTGCCGTTCGCCGTGCCGGATCACCCCCTGGTCAAGGCCCGGCTGGATCGCATCAAGTCGCGGGGCGGCGACCCGTTCCGGGAGTACTCGCTGCCGGAGGCGGTCATCAAGTTCCGGCAGGGGGTGGGGCGGCTCATCCGCAGTGCGACCGACACGGGCGTCGTCGTCGTGCTTGATCGCCGCATTGTCACCAAGTGGTACGGCAAGTGGTTTCTGCGCTCGATTCCCGAGGCGCCGGTCGAGATTGTGGACTGGACACCGCCCGGAGTCCCGCCGGACGACGGGACCGATGCGGGGGCCTGAGCGTCAGCGCGCTGGCGGCCGCGTTCGGGCCCTTGGGGGCGGGTTCGGATTCCCACGGGTAGGGGGCAAAGAAATCGGCGCGCCACTCGGCGAGGTCGTCGTGCATGCCGTGGAGCCCCCGGGCGTTCGACTTGAGGCTGCCGACCGGCAGCGGCCCCTCGTTCTCGTCCCGACCGCGCTCATTGCCGGGGCTTCCCATGACGAAGCGGCCAGTCAGGATCAGCGCCAGTTGCACAATCGCCCCGTCGCCCAGATCGAGCGCGAGCGTCCGCTCCGCTGCCACTGCGCTGCCGCCGTCCTGCTGTGCGGCGGAGCTACGGGAGGGGAGCGAGCAGGGCGTTGAGGGTCAATACCGTCCCCGTAATGCACGATAATCCTCCAGTGCCCACGGGCGGCTTCCTTTCCGTTTGCATCATCTGTACTGTCTTGGACCAAGGTTGTCGCATGATGCAGCGCTCCAGTCTCTTGGACCCCGCAGACTCGGTGACCGGCTGGCGCGTTGCGGCCATCGTGGCGTAGGTCGTCCTGATCTCGGTTTCCTGCCGTTCCGTAAGAACCGAGACCGCGGACGCCACGGACTTCTATCTGACCGGCGCAGCCACCCGTCGCTTTGCCTATACCCGGACAGCGCCGGACGGCGACAGCGAAAAGGGCGTGCTCACATATACTGTCGTCGGCCGGTTCGGATCCCCCGGTGAGCGCGAGTCCTATGCGTTGACGGGCAGCGTGGATTTCGAGGCGGAATATGCGTATGCGAAACCCGAAAACATCGCGCGTCTGCCGGAGGAAGTCTTACGGGCAACCTACCTTTCGGAGGAAATCGCCGCCGTCGTGAAGCGACGGAGCTTGACGGCCGACGAAGCGCGGCAGAATGGCGTCCCGGGAGGGTCGCTGGCCGTGGTGGAATACGATCTCGAGCAAGCCCGGCGGGTGTTTACCCGGCCGGTGCGGATGAAGCTTGTCAAAAGCAGCGGATCCCCGTTCCATTCGACGCTGGAAGGCCGTGCACACCGCCATCTCGAGGAAGCGGGGCTGGTATGGATCAAGGATCTGCTTTTCCGTACGGGCAACCTTTTTTTCGGCACGATTCGTATAACGGCCGTGAATCGGCTTGAATCGGACACGTGCGAAATCGAAGCGCAGACTCCGATCGGGGGCATGAGCTACCGGCTGGAAAAGGGCCGGGGTCTGACGCGCCTCGTTATTGAGAGCGCGGACGGGACGCGCATGACATTGGAGGAGTGCCCGAAACCGCAGAAAAACGAATGATGATAAAGTGCTGAAAGCACACTGCCAACCGGAGACTCCTAATATGCTCGATTCCTTCATCCCCGAAACCCGCCTGCTCCGGGACAGCGGCTACAGTGGCTGTCTCGTCGTGGACGAGGAAACGACGGGGCTCGATGACGCCGAGGCGTGCCGGACTTCGATGGAGTTTCTGCGGAACGGCGGACGATAGAAGCGGACGGCGCGCCCGGCCGCCGGGTTATCCTTATGGATGTAAAGCCCACAGAGCGGCCTGAGCAAGCTCGGTCCCTGCCTGGGCACTGCAGAGCGCGGGCGCGCTCGCGTCGCAGGAACCCTGCAGGCGGATATTCCGACGTATACAATCGCTTGTAACGGCGGATCTTTCAAAACGACATGCTTGAGAAAACCAATCTGCTGATCCTCTGCTCGGATGAGCACCATCCCCAAATGGCAGGCTGGCGCGGCCATCCGTGGGTTGAAACGCCGAACCTCGACCGGCTCGCCGCCCGTGGCGTGTCATTCAACCGCGCTTACTGCAACTCGTCCGTGTGCACTCCGAGCCGCATGAGTTTCATCACCGGCAAGCACGTCCACGAGATCGCCAGTTGGGGCAACGGGGTGCCGCTCGATCCGGCCGAGATGACGTGGGCGCGCTGGCTCGACCGCGCCGGCATTCCTTCGACGCTGATCGGCAAGATGGATTTCTGCGGGGAATATCAGGACGGCGGCTTTACCGACCACCGCATCATCCGGCGCCGCGCCGCGGGCGCGCCGTTTCCGCGCACGGAGCCGCATCGAACGCGCATGCCCGATTACCGCTGGCCCGCGATGCCCCGCAGGGTGAGCGATCCCGGACCGCGCACCGACGCGGTGATTTCCGACGGCGACTGGAGCGATGAGCACGACCCGCGCATCGGCGACTATGACCACGACCGGATCGTCACGAACTGGGCCCTGGAATATCTGCGGCGGAAGAGCGAAGAGCGTGGCCGCGAGCTATGGGCTTGCTTCGTGGGACTGCTGATGCCGCACTGGCCGTTCCGCGCGCCAGAAGCCTTCTATCGCCGGTACTATCCCGATCGCGTCGAATGGCCCGTGGACTGCCGATTCCCGAACCCCGACCTGCATCCGGCTGTCCTGCATTACCAGCGCGTCCTCGGCCTCGACGCGCCGCCGCCGCGAGAGTTCCTGCGGCAAATCCTGGCCGCCTATTACGGCATGGTAACGTGCATGGACACCCTGTTCGGCGAAATCCTCGCGGAGTTGGAACGGCACGGGCTGGCCGGGAACACCCTCGTCATTTATATGAGCGACCACGGCGAGCACCTCGGCGAGCACGGCCTCTTCAACAAGGAAACGGCCTATGAGGGATCGGTCGGTGTGCCGTTGATTCTGGCGGGGCCCGGCCTCCCCGCCGGTCGCACCGTGGACCGGCCGGTGTCCCTGATTGATCTGTATCCCACGGTCATGGACATCTTCGGACTGCCGGTGGAACCGGACCGCCCGGGCCGCAGTTGGCTGCCGCTGGCGCGCAACGACCCGGACGAGCGCGAGGATTGCGTGCTGTCCCAGTATCATGGCAGCTTCTTTACGCGCGACTGGTCCATGCTTCTACGCGGTGATTACAAATACGTTCATTATGATGGCGAACGGCCGGCGCTGTTCAACCTGCGCGAG
>CAYLTB010000071.1:14877-15467 GCA_964386675.1 uncultured Verrucomicrobiota bacterium | reverse complement strand
AGCAACGCCGGTGGATCGGCGTCCAGGCGGAACAACCGGAGAGGTGTCCGGCCGATGATCTGCCATCCGCCGGGCGTCTCCAGCGGGTACACGCCGGTCTGCCGGCCGGCGATTCCCACCGAGCCGGCGGGCACACGTTCGCGCGGTGTGGCGCGGCGGGGCGCGGCCAGCTCCGCGGTCAGGCCACCAAGATAGGGAAAGCCCGGCGCAAAGCCGATGAGATGAACACGGTATTCTCCCGCGGCGTGCCGGCGCGCCGCCTCGTCCTCGCTCAGCCCCGCGCGAGCGGCGACGAACGGCAGGTCCGGCCCGAATTCGCCGCCATAGCAGACCGGAATCTCCACCTGTCGCTCCTGACCGCGCCGGCGCGCCGCAGGCGCCCGCAGCAGACGGCGGGTATCTTCGCAGATCTCCTCCAGATTCCGCTGCAGCGGGTCGAAATACAGGGTGACGGTCGTGTAGGCCGGGACGTATTCGGTCAAGCCCTTCGGCGGATGTTCCTCCAAGACAGCGGCCAGGCGCCGAACGCGGTTGAAAGCCGCATCGCCGATCGCGTCGCCCAGCCGCACCACGACCGCGCACTCGCCCAT
>CAYLTB010000071.1:0-14867 GCA_964386675.1 uncultured Verrucomicrobiota bacterium | reverse complement strand
AACCAGGTGCGCCGGCGCTGACGTCCGCCCCGACGGTTTCGACGGCGGGCGGTCTTTTTTGATCCGCGTGCGTCACGCGGTTCAACCTGCGCCGCTGCCCGGCGGGCGTCAAGTGCGTCCGCGTTATGGTCTCAGCGCGATCACGCCCGATCGGGCATGGCGTGGACAATCGCACAGGGCGTTTCCTCATGCCGCTCAGGGGGGGAGGGCTAATCGGTTTGCCTTGCTGCTCGGTGCGGTCGGTTGCCGAAGCATCGGGCAGGAGATTTGCGAGCGCGGGCTTGCGCTCAAGGGCGGTATATGCGTAGCCTTGTTCCAGACATTGGAAGGGAAACCACCGGATTCCCAAGGCTTGGAAAGGGCAGGGACTGCGATCCCCAGGGGCAGACCGCATGTGTGCGATGCGCGGCGATGACCGACCGAACATCCTGTTCATCCAGACCGACCAGCACCTGCGCAGCGCGTTGGGCTGCTACGGTAATCCGCTGATTCGCACGCCGAACCTGGACCGACTGGCGGCGGACGGCATCCGCTTTGACTCGCATTTCACCTGCACGGGGGTCTGCACGCCGGCGCGCGGCGCGCTGCTGTCGGGAATGTATCCGCACCGCAGCGGAATGATCTTCAATCCCGAACTGCCCGGCAACCGGATGGGGGCGCGGTTGTGCGAATTCGACCAGCCCGTAGTCCCTTTCTCCAAACTCCTGCGGGAACGCGGCTACGAGCTCCACCACATCGGCAAATGGCACATCGGTTCGTGGTTCGGGTCCAGACCGTCGCACGCCGGCTTCCGCGGCGTGTTCCATCCGGGCTACGGCTATCCCGCGAGCCATCCCCACTTCCTCCGGCATCTCGCGCGCTACGGCCTGAAGGATTTCACTTTGAGAAAGCGCCCACCTTTGCGCGACGACGGCTGGGCGTACTTCAGCGAACAGGTCGGGGCTTCCGCCGAGGCGTCCATTCCCGGCTATCTGTGCGGGCAGGCCGTCCGGACGCTGCGCCGGACCGCCCGCTCCGGCCGGCCGTTCTTCCTCGGCCTGAACTTCTGGGGACCGCATATCCCCGTCAACATCCCGGCCGCGTACCTGGACCTGTATGATCCGGCCCGTGTGCCGCTGCCGGCGAGTTGGCGGAACATCCGCGATAACCGCCCGGAGATCGTGGATAAGGCGCACCGCTTCTGGGGCGGACACATTCTCGACGAGGACGCCCTCCGCCGCATTGCCGCCGCGTACTATGGCTATGTGACGCTGATTGACGAGCAACTGGGGCGCGTTTTTGACGTGCTGAACGCGACGGGGCAGGCGGATCGCACGCTCATCGTATTCACGACGGACCACGGCTCGAATCTGGGCGACCACGGTCTGCAGGACAAAGGCCTGACGATGTACGACGAGGTATATCACATCCCGTTGATCGTCGGCGGCGGCCCCGTCGTGCGCCGCGGTGCCGTCTTTCGCAATTTCACGCTGACGATGGACCTGACCGCCACCTTCGCGGATGTCGCCGGCGCGACGCCGCCGCCGGCCTACGACGGTCTCTCCTTGAAGCCGGTTATCGCCGGCGATCTGCGGATGAAGACGCGCCGCGAAGTCGTGTGCGAAGCCTTCGGCCACCAAGTGCCCTTCGTGCAGCGCATGATACGCGATCAGCGATACAAGTACATTTTCAACGCGACAGCGATGGACGAGTTCTATAACCTGCGGGCGGACCCCGGCGAGCGCCGAAACCTTATCCGCACGGCGGACCGGCGGTTGCTGCAACGCCACCGCCGGCGCCTGGCGCAATGGGGCCACAAGACGGACGACCATGTCACGGCCCGGTTTCTACCCGCCGTAACGCGGCGGGCATTGGGGAGCCAAATTGAAAACCATTAGCGCGCACCGTACGCTCGTCGCGGCCCTTCTATTCGGCATGTCGAGTGCAATCGCGCAGGATGCTCCGCCGCGGGTGATCGTCGGGAACCTCGATTTGCTGTCCGTTGAGCCGGCGGCTCTGCCGGCGGACCCGCCCCGCGAAATCGCCCCGATTCGAATGGTGGCGCCCCGCAACGGCCAGGCCTCCGGCAAGGTCTTGGTCGGCAGCGACGCGCCGCTGCCGCGTCTGGACGTGCGCTGCAGCCCCCTGATCGGAGAGCGTGGCGCTTTGCCGGAAAAGAACACGCGGCACTATTTCGGCGTCGAGTGGCGCGACATGGCCAGCGCCTGGACGACGCCGGTCGGCCTGGACATCCTGCTGGAGGCGCCCCCGGCGGACGCGAAGATCGTCTCGGTCTGGTCTGTGATTCGGGTGCCGGCCGACGCGACGCCGGGCCTTTATCGCGGAGAGCTGTCCATCCGTCCGGAAGGCCAATCGGGGGTAAGAATCCCGATCGAGCTTCACGTATCCGAATGGACGATGCCCGCGCCATCCGCACAGGCGACGTGGATGGACTTCGTGCAGTCGCCCGATACGTTGTCGTTGGAATACGGCGTGCCGCTCTGGTCGGACGCGCACTGGGACTTGATCGCACAAAGTTTCGACCTGCTGCGGCCGCTGGGGGACCGTACGCTCTACATCCCGCTCATTTGCCAGACCAATCTCGGCAATGCTGAAAGCATGGTGCGTTGGATTCCGGAAGCGGGTGGGGGGCATCGTTTCGACTTCTCGATTCTGGAACACTATCTCGATCTGGCCGTCGCGCGCGCCGGCCGCCCCGCAGCCGTCGTGTTCAACGTCTGGGATGTCTATATGTCGCCGGCGGAGAACAAGTGGGACGACAAGTGGTGGAACAGCCTTTCCGAAGAGCAGCGGCGCAACAGCTACTTCAGCGAGCTCTATGAGCGCGGCAAACTGCTGCGCGATCTTCAGGGAAAGCACGGCACGGGTCCCATTGTAACGGTCGTGGCCAACGGCGAAGCCGCCTCCATTCCGCGCCCCCCCTGCACCGATCCCGGGGAAAAGGCGCTCTGGACGCGGATGTTCGTGGAATTGCGCCGGCGCATGGCGGACCGGGGACTGGAAGATGCGATGTTGCTGGGGATGATGACGGACTCCGTGCCGTCGAAAGAGGAGGCCGTCGCCTTCCACGAGATCTCCGGCGGGCTAAAATGGGCGTCGCATGCTCATTGGAGTGTCGTCGGCCGGCGGGGCGGGACGCTGCACGGCGTGGCGAAGGTCGGTTTTGAAAGCCACGTTTGGGATCTGGCATTACGCGCGCCGGGGGTGGAACCGCGGACGTTCGGCTGGCGAAGACCGGAAATCGTACTGGCGCATTACCGTCTGCGCGGCTTCAACGGTTTTCTGCCCGGCGGCATGCGGTCGGTGCTCGAATTGAACCTGACCGGCAACCAGCGCGGACTGGGGCGCGTCGGCGCCGACTTCTGGTGGGTGATCCGCGACGGCCGAGGACGTCGGCGCGGCACGATCTCGACCCGCTATCCGCAGAGCCTGTGGCGCAACCTCGACATTCAGGCCAGCCTTCTGGCGCCCGGACCGCGAGGCCCGGTCCCGACGGCACGCTACATGTATCTGATTGAAGGCCGGCAGGAAGCCGAGGCGCGTATTGCGCTCGAGCGGGCGCTGTTGGAACGCGCCGGCGCGCTGGACGACGAGTTCACGACGCGCGCGTGGGCGCTGCTGGATGAGCGCCATCGGGCGGCCTGGCGCGCCGGCGGACGCGACGAGGCCTTTCTGGCAGATGCCGGGCATCCGGCGAATCTCCCGCCGCACCGCAAGGAGGAAATCGGTCAACGATGGTACGCCGAATCGGGCTGGTTGGCCCGGACAGCTCAATTGTTCGATCTGGCGGCGGAGGCCGAACGACGGACGGCCGCCGGCGCAAAACCCGGAATCCGGCAGGCGAGGCGAATTCCCCCCTGTGCAGGCGGGCCGGGTTTGCTATAGTGCGCGGGACGTTGTCCACAACGGCGGCGTGACATTAGGAACGGCGTCGGCCATCGTATGCGGTATCTGCTGTCTGTATTGTCCATCTTGGCGGGTTTTCTGGGCATTGGCGCCGTCCTTCGTCTTCCCGCGCGCCAAAGCATCCCGCAGACCGCTCCCGCGCCGCCGCCATCCGTCGAGGAAATTCAATCCGCGGCGACCGCGTTCGAGTATGAGCCGGGCGTCTATGGCGGCGAATTGCGGCTCAACCTCGGCGACGATCCGCAGACCTTCAATTCCGTGCTGGTGACCGACGCGGTCAGCGGCAATCTGTTGGGATGGCTCTACGAAGGCTTGTACACCCGGAATCGCGTGACCTGGGAGATCGAGCCGCGATTGGCCGCGGCCATGCCGGAGCCGATGGATGCCGATGGTCTCGTCTGGGAAATCCCGATACGGGAGGATGTGCGCTGGTATGACGGCCAGCCGCTGACGGCGGACGACGTCGTATTCACGATGAACCGCATCATCTACAACAATGACATTCCCACCAGCCAGCGGTATTCGTGGCAATTGGAGGACACCGACCCCCAGACCGGACGCATCGTCGTCCGCGAGGTCAAGGTCGAGCGTGCGGATCGCTATCGCGTGCGCTTCACGCTGCCGTATCGGTGGGCGTATTTTCTGGACACGCTCGCCGGCCAGGAAATCTATCCGCGCCATGTGCTGGAACCCGCGGTGGACGACGGCCGCTTTGCCAGCCTCTGGGACAACTCGACCGACCCGCGCGAGGTCATCGGCTGCGGCATGTACAAGCTGCAGAGCTACCGCGATGGCGAGCGCGTCGTGCTGGTGCGCAACCCCGACTACTACCGCGCCAACCGACTCGGCGGACGAAGCCCGTATCTCGATCGGATCGTCTATTCGATCCTCCGCCAGGCGGACCAGTCGCGCGACGCTTTCAAGGAGCGCAAGCTCGACATGACCGGAGTGCCGGGCAAGGACTTCAAGGACATGTTCCGCCAGCAGAGGATTGAAGGTTACACGATTTACCGCCGCGGCCCGGCGACGGGCACGCGATTCCTGGTGCTGAACCAGAATCCGCGGTCCGACAACACCGGCAATCCCTACGTCAAACCGCACAAACTCGCCTGGTTCCGCGACGTCCGATTTCGCCGGGCGCTCGCCTATGCCATTGACCGCGAAGCGATCCGCGACACGATTTTCTTCGGCCAGGCGTATATTCAGCACTCGGCCGTCAGCGAGGCCAACACGCTGTATTACACCGGCGACAACGAACGTTTTCCGGAATTTCCGGTGATCCGCTATCCGTTCGATCTCGCGCGCGCCCGGTCGCTGCTCGATGAGATGGGTCTAGTGGACCGCAACGGCGACGGTATCCGCGAGGACGCGCAGGGTAATCCCGTGGAGTTTGTCATCAACACATACGCCGACAGTCCCGATTACGCCGCTATCGTCAGCTTGATGCGCGAAGATTTCCGCAAGATCGGCGTGCGGATCGAACTGGTCCAGTTGACGTTCTCGGGTCTGGTCGGCAAGCTCATGCTCGAATGGAACTGGGAGGCGATCATCATCGGCCTCACCGGCGGCTACGACGACCCCATGAACGGCGGCCGCAACGTCTGGACGACCGGCGGCAACCTCCACATGTGGAATCCGCGCCAGACCGACGATTCCCAGGCCTATGACTGGGAACTGCGGATCAATCAGATATTCTTCCAGGCCCAGCGCACACCGGCCTACGAGGACCGCCTGCGACTGGCCGCGGAATTCCAGCATATCGTTTCGCGCGAGGTGCCGCTGATCTTCACCGTCAACGAGGCGGTCAACACGGCGGTATACAATCGGTTCGGTAACTTCAACCCGACGATCTACTCGTTGACCGACATCGAGATGATGTTCGATCGAACCCTGAAGCAGACACTGGCGCCGGCCCGATGATTATGCGCGCATTCGAACAGGGTACACACACAACCCCCCGCGCCGGAGGGGCTGGCCGGTCGTCTCCGGACGGAGCCTGTTCCTGTCGCGCCCAGATCTGCGTACCGCTCATCTTCGTGTAGCCACTTCCCATGCGCGCCTACATCATACGCCGGTTACTGATCTCGATCCCGCTGGTGTTTCTGATGACTTTCGTGATCTTCGCGGTCATCAACACGGACCCGCAGAGCGCGCTGGACCGATATATCCTAAACCCGAACATCAGTTTTCAGGTGATCGAGCAGGTCAAGGAACGGACGGGCTTTTATGACGCCATGCCGGTGCGCTACATCAAGTGGCTGGGCGGCGTGCTGTTCGACATCCGCGTAGGTCGTCCGCGCAACTCGATCGTCAGCTTCGCCGACCCCCGGCAGTTTCCGGATCTGTTCGCCGTGGATACGGGTTTTGAACTGGCCGCGGCGCCGGGAGAACTGACCGCCGGCGCTCCCGTCTTGCCCTTGCTCGACGCGCCCGGTGCTGCGGAGCGGCTGGCGGCCGTGATCTCCGACGCCTCTGCCTTTGCCGTGGAGGTTGAGCGGCTCGACTCGCCGCAAGACCAGGCCCCCCCGCCGACGCTCATTTTGACGGCGCGCTCCGCGGCCGGTGGAAATCCGGCCGAGGCGCGACTGGCCCTGACCGATCCCGGACCGGCCAAGGTGCAACTCGCGGCGACGGCGCTCCAGGCCGCCGGGATCTGGAAACAGCCATTGGCCGCGCTCGACCTGCGAATGGAGGGCGGCGGGCGGGTGGCCGTCCGCGCCGTCCGCGCCGCGCTCGACCAGTACCGGATCCTTCAGCCTGAACGAAGGCGCCCCTATCTCTCCATCGCCTTCCCCGTCGCCGGAGCCTCCCTGGCGCTCGGCAATCCCGGCTCCCCGCACGTGACGCACCGGCTTCGGCGGACCGACTGGCTGCCTCGGGGAAAGAAGATCGGGGTGGACGAAAAGGACCGCGATGTGTTGGCCGATTACGCCTTTCGCAGCCTCCAACTCGAGGTCGGAAATCCCGGAGTCGCTGAAGCAGTCTACGAGCTGCGGATCGTCAGCGGTCCGCCGGATGCGCCGCGCACGACCACGCGAACGTTTCGGCTGGCGGCGCGCGAGCGCGCCGTGCGCGAGTTTCCGCTGGCCGACCTGGCCAATGGCGGAACCGATCTGGAGCAGGTGCGGCGGTTGGAGTGGTCGGCGTTGGAGCCCTCCCGGCTGAATGTATACCGGGTCGAGCTGGTACACGATGCGCGGCCCGTGACGATCGGCTGGGTACCGGACTTTGGTCGCAGCCATGACAACATTCCGGTGCTCAAGAAGTTGATGTCACGGGTGAAAAACACCGTACTGCTGGTCATCGCCTCGATGTTGATCACCTGGATGGTGGCGCTGCCCGCCGGCGTGATCGCCGCGGTCCGCCAGTACGGTGCCGTGGACAAAGTTTTGAGCTTCCTGACGTTCATCGGCATGGCGCTGCCTTCGTTCTTTTTCGCCGTGCTGGTCCGCTACCTGCTGCAGGAAGCGGCCGACCCGGCGAGCTGGCTGTCGTTCCTGCCGGACCTGCCGGACAGCGGCCGCACGAGCATCAACTTCGATTCCATGACGCCCGTTCAGCAGATGTGGGATCTGATCCGTCACGCGATCGCGCCGACGCTGGTGCTGGCGATGGGCGGCATGGCCGGCATGCAGCGGGTGATGCGCGGCACAATGCTGGAAACGCAGCGTCAACAGTTTATCGTGACGGCCCGCGCCAAGGGACTCCGCGAGCGCGCGGTCATCTACAAACATGCCCTGCGAAATGCTATTACGCCGTTCGTCGCCGGTTTCGGCTCGATTCTGCCCGGCTTGATCGGCGGCAGTCTGTTCATCGAGATGGTGTTCAACTATCCCGGCGTCGGACAACTGATGTATCCGGCCGTGTTGAACCGCGACCTCAACCTGGTGATGGCCAACACGCTGATCGCGGCGCTCCTGCTGGTCGTCGGCAACCTGCTTTCCGACATTCTGCTCGCGGTTGTGGATCCGAGGGTTTCGTATGCCTGATGTCGCGACCAGTGCGCCGGTTGCCGCTCGCTCGCCAATGGGGTTGGCGTGGCGCAAGTTGCGGCGCCATACGTTGAGCCTCTACGGAGGACTGATCCTGGCCGTGTTGTACCTGGTCATGATCTTCGCGGAAGTGCTCAGCCCGTACCTTTACTCAGAAGGCGCGAAGGACAAGGCCTATTTCTGGCCGACCATCATCCATTGGCGCGACGCTGAAGGCCGATGGACGCGGCCTTACATCTACAACGGTTACCGATTGATTGACGGCGATTTCCGCGAGCATTACGTCGAAGGCCGTCCGGAAAATGCGGCGCTGATCGCGGACCGTCTCCGGATTCCGATCGAACAGGTGGATACCCAGAAGTATCCGATTCGTTTCTTCGTGCGTCGCGGCCCGCCGCGAAAAATCTGGGGCCTGTGGGAAAGCCGGTGGCACTTCTTCGGAATCCAGACGGAGGCCGATCGCGCCTGGCGCCCGCCGGCGACGGACGCCGGAGGCGCGGGGGAATCGGGCGTCGCGTCGGCGGCGACGGAAGCGCGAAACCCGCCGATGCTGTATCTGCTGGGCGCCGACCATCTCGGGCGCGACATTCTGTCCCGTCTGCTGTACGGGTCGCGGGTGTCGCTGACCATCGGGATCGTCTCGGTCATCATTTCATTCTCGATCGGCATGCTGCTTGGCGGCATCTCGGGCTATTTCTCCGGCACAACGGACGTCGTTATCCAGCGGCTCTGCGAGATGATGATGATGGTGCCGGGTTTCTACCTGCTGCTCGCGCTGCGCAGTTCATTTGACGCCGCCAAGCTCAGTTCGACACAGATCTATTTTGCCGTCGTAATCATCCTGTCGTTCATCGGGTGGGCCGGAATGGCGCGGGTGATCCGCGGCATGGTACTGGGCGTGAGCCGCAGCGAGTACGTGCTGGCCGCCCGCGCCCTGGGCGCGTCCAACCTGCGAATCATCGTCCGCCACGTGCTGCCCAGCACGCTGAGCTATGCGATCGTGACCGCGACGCTGGCCATTCCCGCCGGCATGCTGGGCGAATCCGGTTTGAGTTTTCTCGGGCTCGGCATCCAGGACCCCGAAGCCAGTTGGGGCAACATGCTTCAGCAGACGATGAACATTGTGAATATTCGTTACTATCCGTGGCTCCTGGCGCCGGGTTTCCTGATTTTCGTATCCGTGGTTGCGTTCCAGTTCCTCGGCGACGGCCTGCGTGACGCCTTCGATCCTCGGACTATTGTGCGGGCCACGAAAAAGCGGGATTAGCCTCATGGAAATGAAATGCTTCGAACAACGGCGACGGATCCTCAACGGTTCATGAAATCGTCTGCCCAAACGGCCGAATCCTTGTCCATCCCGCGGGCGGAACCCAGGCCGGCCGCGCCCCTCGTGCGAATCCGCAACCTGCGCACAACGTTTTATCTGGACGAAGGCATTTCGCGCGCCGTCCGGGGGGTGGATCTCGACATACCCGCCGGCGAGACCGTCGGCCTCGTCGGCGAATCCGGCTGCGGCAAGAGCGTCACGGCGCTGTCGCTGCTGCGACTGATCCCAAACCCGCCCGGCCGCATTGAAGCCGATTCATTGCGATACCAGAATGTCGAACTGACAACGCTCTCCGACGCCGGGATGCGACAGGTGCGCGGCAACAAGATCGCGATGATCTTCCAGGAACCGATGTCCAGCCTCAATCCGGTGTTCACCATCGGGAATCAAATCATGGAGGGCATCCGGCTGCATCGGACCCGCGACCGGACCGAAGCGAGGCGTATCGCCGTCGAAATGCTCGACGCGGTCGGTATTCCAAACCCGGAGCAGCGGGTAGACCAATACCCGCACCAGCTTTCCGGCGGCATGCGGCAGCGGGCGATGATTGCCATGGCCCTCGCGTGCCGGCCGGGCCTGTTGATTGCCGACGAACCGACGACGGCGCTGGACGTGACGATCCAGGCTCAGATTCTGGCGCTTTTGAAGCGGTTGCAACGGGAGTTCGGCATGTCGGTGCTGCTGATCACGCACGATCTGGGCGTCGTGGCGCAAAACGCCCACCGAGTCGCGGTGATGTATGCCGGACTGATCGTCGAGCAGGCCGAGACCGTGGAATTGTTTCGTCATCCGCTGCATCCCTACACGGTCGGCCTGTTCAAGAGCATCCCTCGGCTGGGCGCCCGCGCCGAGCGGCTCGATCCGATTCCCGGAAATGTGCCGAGCCCGATCGCAATACCGTCGGGCTGTGCCTTCCATCCACGTTGTCCGCATGCGATGGATATCTGCCGCGCCCGGATACCGGCGTTGCGGGAATATCGTCCAGGACACCGGGCGGCGTGCCATTGGCTGGAACAGCGCGGCAACCCGTGTGCCGCGACGGAGGCTTCATGAGCGATCCCGCCCTCGCCGCCGAACTGTTGACGCCGTGGGAAGCCTACCTGCAGCCGCTGCTCTGGTACTTCGTCCCCAACACGCTGCTCAACATCATCATTGCCTTCTGGCTGATGGGCGAACTGCGCGCCCGCCGTCGGATCGGCGAACCGGTGGCCGTCGGGGCCTGGGTGGCGTTCAGCCTGCTGATCGGTTGCATCTGGCCGGCCATCACGGGGCCGCTGGCGTTTCTAGCGTGGTCCGATGCCCGCCGCCGGCGGCACTCGCCCCGCTTCTGGCTTGCCGTGGTCGCAATATTCTCGTTCGTCGGCTACATCGCGTACCGCGTTTTCGACGACGCCGATTGCCGCGGTATGAAGGCCCGAGGTTGGTCGTTGTTGGCGCTGCTGTGGCACTTGGCGTTGTTGGTCGGCCTGCCGGTTGCCGTCGCGATTTCCAAGTCGTTCCGCCATGCGGTCTATGCGCCCGTGCGCCTGCTCTGGTCGCTGCCGGCCACCCTGCTGGCGCTGGCGGTCTTCCCGGTCGTCTATGTTGGGGTGCGTCGGAGGCTGCGTTTCGAGGATGTGCGCCGCCGTTGGGCTGAAGAGACCGACGGGGCGAATGCGCCGCTCTTGCGCGTCGAGCGATTGAAGACGTGGTTTCCTGTTCGGGGCGGAGTGTTTTCCGCCATTCGCGGCTACGTGCGGGCGGTGGATGATGTCAGCTTCGAGGTGCGACGCGGAGAGGTGCTGGGGCTCGTCGGCGAGTCCGGCTGCGGCAAAACGACGGTGGGGCGGACAATTCTCGGCCTGGTACCGGCCACCGCAGGACGCATCGTGGCCGGCGGCGTGGATCTCTCCAAACTCAATGCCGCCGAATGGCGGGCCGTCCGGTCCAAGCTGCAGGTTATCTTCCAGGATCCCATCGGCTCGCTGAATCCGCGGATGACCGTCGGAGCGGTCATCTCGGAGGGCCTGGACATCCACGGCATCGGCTCGCGCGCGGAACGTCGGCGTCGCACAGCGGAACTGCTGGAACGGGTCGGCCTGTCGGCTGACGTGCAGAACCGGTACCCGCACGAGTTCAGCGGCGGCCAGCGCCAGCGGATCGGCATCGCTCGCGCGCTGGCGTTGGGCGCGGACTTCATTGTTTGCGACGAGCCGGTCAGCGCGTTGGATGTCTCCATTCAGGCGCAGATCATCAACCTCATGCGCGGCCTTCAGCGCGAATACGGCATAAGTTACCTGTTCATCGCCCACGACCTATCGGTCGTCGAGCATATCTCCGACCGCGTCGCTGTGATGTATCTGGGCAAAATCGTAGAGATGGCGACGCGGGACGACCTCTACAACCAACCGCTGCATCCCTATACCCGAGCGCTGATGGCCTCGATACCGGAACCGGATCCGGAAAAGAAAACGGAAGTGCCACCCCTGGCGGGTGACATTCCCAGTCCGATTCGCCCGCCCTCCGGTTGCCGATTCCGTACGCGCTGCCCGCGGGCGATCCCGGCCTGCGCGGAGACGGAGCCGGAGCTCCGCGATTATGGTAATAGCCATGTCGCCGCGTGCCTGCGGATCGGAGAAGCCGACGCCGGGAATCGGGCGTAGGGACCGCGCTTGCCCGTTCAGGGCACACGGTTTCGGGGAGAACAAGGAACGCCGCGGCAGGATCGGAGGCCGTCGGTCATGTCGAAATATTACGCGCACTCGAACGATGGCCCGCCGGAAACCTGGCAGCCCCTGGATGCCCACTTGCGGGCTGTCGCAGAAAAGGCGGCCGAGTTCGCAGCAGCGTTTGGCGCCAGTCAGTGGGGTTTTCTCGCAGGACTGTGGCATGATGTCGGAAAATACGCTGCCGAATTTCAGCGCTATCTGCGCAATCAGGCCGAAGCCTGCGCCGAGACGCAACCCGGCCAGGTGGACCACTCCAGCGCCGGAGCTCAACATGCCGCCGCAACGATTTCGATCATTGGGCATCTTTTGAGTTATGCGATTGCAGGCCACCATGCCGGCCTGCTGGACGGACGTTCGGAGAAGGCCTGCCAGGAGAAGCGGCTGAAGAAAGTGCCGCCCACATGGCAGCACGGCTTGAGTGAGCTGCCGCCGGCCTCGCCGCCGGAAGCGCCGGATTTCCTGCGGGAAGCCTTGGGCAGCCACGACGCGTTTGCCGTAGCTTTCTTTGCTCGCATGCTCTTCTCGTGTCTCGTGGATGCGGATTTCCTGGACACCGAGCGCGCGATGAAGCCGGAGCAATCCAAGGAACGGCCGGATTTTCCAACCCTTGGAAAACTGGCCCCCTCATTTTTCCAATCCTTGGAAGAAATGGAACGTGAGGAATCACGTAAGGAATCAGGACAAGGGATCAACGCGCTGCGGCATCAGATACGTCTGGATTGCGAGCGCGCCGGAGAGATGGCGCCCGGCTTCTTCTCGCTGACCGTGCCGACCGGCGGAGGCAAAACGCTCTCTTCCATGGCCTTTGCGTTCCGGCACGCGCTTCGGCATGACCTTCGCCGGATCATCTGTGTTGCACCCTTCACCACAATTATCGAGCAAAATGCCGACGTTCTTCGGAAGCATTTGGGCCAAGATGTTGTCCTCGAGCACCACTGCAATCTCGACCCCGAAAAGGAAACCCAGGCGGCACGGCTGGCGTCTGAGAACTGGGATGCCCCCGTGATCGTGACCACGTCGGTCCAGTTTTACGAATCGCTTTTCGCCAATAAGCCGTCGCAGTGCCGCAAGCTTCACCGGATCGCGCGGAGCGTCATCATCCTCGATGAGGCGCAGACGATCCCGGTGGACTATCTGAAACCATGCCTCCGCGCCCTCGAACTTTTGGTTCGCGACTACGGCTGCTCGGTCGTGCTCTGCACGGCTACCCAGCCGGAGATACGGAAACGCCCGGACTTCGAGATCGGCTTGGACGGGGTGCGGGAGATCATGCCGGACCCCCCCAAGCTCTACGCCGCGCTCAAGCGCGTGGAGGTGGAAAACATCGGCCTCCAGACAGACGAGCAATTGCGCGACCGCATGCTTGATGTGGAACAGGTTCTTTGCATAGTCAACACGACGAAACACGCACGGCTTCTTTTCGAGGCGATCAAACCGGAGGATGGGCATTTCCATTTGAGCGCCCGGATGTGTCCCGAGCATCGGCGTCAGCTTCTGAAAGATATCCGGGAAGCGCTGGAAGCCAACAAAACCTGCCGCGTGGTCAGCACACAAGTGGTCGAAGCGGGCGTGGACTTGGACTTTCCCGTGGTTTTCCGAGCCTTAGCCGGGCTGGATTCCATCGCGCAGGCGGCAGGACGGTGCAACCGCAACAACCGGCTGGGCCGTCTCGGCAAAGTCTTCGTTTTCACGAGCGAGCACAAGGGCGCCAATCAATACTTTGCGGATACGGCCAACTGCGCGGCGCAGGTAATGGAACTGCACCCAGATCCCTTGGATCTCGAGGCCAATGAGCATTTCTTCAAGTTTTACTATTGGGATCAGAAACCGCGCTGGGATGCTCATCATATCCTGGAAAACTTTCACCTCGAACAGAATCGCGACTTCCCCTTCAACTTCAGCTTCGCCCGGACCGCGGCGGAGTTCCTCCTCATTGACGATGCCGCCCATTGCACGGTCCTGATTCCCTGGGGCGAGGAGGGGCGAAAACTCTGCGAGCGGTTGCGCTTCATAGGCGCTCCCGATCGCGAAACCCTGCGTCAGGCGCAACGTTTTGCCGTCCAGGTTTACCGGAACGTGTGGGATCGCCACGCCGTGCGTGATATCCAGCTTGTCTATGACAACCTGGGGATTCTCATCAGTCCGGAGACCCACTATAATGATCAAACGGGATTGAATCTTGAGGCAGATGGACCCGGCATCTACTTTGGCTGAGAGAGGAGGAACTATGGCCTACGGCGTAAAACTCAAGGTGTGGGGCGACTATGCGTGTTTCACCCGTCCCGAGATGAAGGTTGAGCGCGTCACCTACGACGTCATCACCCCCAGCGCCGCGCGCGGGATCCTGGAAGCGATCTACTGGAAGCCGGAAATGCGCTGGGTCGTGACACGCCTCCACGTGCTCAATCCCATCCGGTTCACCCACGTCCGGCGCAACGAGCTGGACTGCAAGATCCCGGCGGGCAACGTGAAGAAAGCGATGGGAGGCCAAGAGATCGAACTGGGCATCGCCGTCGAAGAGCACCGGCAGCAGCGAGCCGCGATGGTTTTGAAGGACGTCTGCTACGGCATTGAAGCGTATATCGAGGTGCTGAAGCACGAGGGGTCGGAGGACAAGCCCGAAGCCAAACACCTCGATCAGTTTAACCGCCGCGCGCGAAGCGGCGAGTACTTCCATCACCCGTATCTGGGCTGCCGCGAGTTCGCCGCGCACTTCGAACTGGTCGAGACGTTCCCGCCTTGCCACGAATCCCTTCGCGGCGAGCGCGATCTCGGCCTGATGCTTCACGACATCGTATTTCTGCCCGACAACAAGGGCCCGATCGTCGAGTCGAACCAAGGCAAACGACTTCGCGCGGAGCCGCGCTTCTTCCCATGCGTCATGCGGGACGGCATCATCGAGGTTCCTCTCCTGCAACAGGAGGTCCAGCCATG
>CAYLTB010000070.1:0-15562 GCA_964386675.1 uncultured Verrucomicrobiota bacterium | reverse complement strand
GCCGGGCGGCCGGAGCCGTCACCGGCGCGGAAGACCCCCGCCGGCAGCAGCTGCGTCCACACCTCTCCCAAACGCTTGGTAACCCCGTAAACCGTGTCCACCGTATCGGCCAATTGCGAGGAGACGAAAAGAAAAGGTGTCCCGGATTCGGCGAATTGGCGGAGACTGTTTTGCATCAATGCCAGGTTCCATTCCAGTTGTGCCAATTGATTGTCCCCGCGGTACAGGTATTTCGCGCCGCCCACCTCCCATGCCAGGAAGTAGACGCGTTGAGCGTTCGACAAAGGGAGCGTCGCCGTGCGCGCATCTTCTGCCGGGGAACGCACTCGATCAAACGGCTGCACCGTTTCGCCGAGCGCCCGCAAGTAGGCGCAGAACGGACGCCCGACAAAACCCTCGGAACCGATGACCAGATTATGCATGACACGTCCTGTCCGTTATGTTGTCGGAGGCGGTCCGGCGTCGCCCGCGCGAGGGAGGCCCGATCTCCAGACACTCAGCACCCGGCGCGCAACGCGGCGGTCCAGCCAGAACTGCCACCCCAGATGGCGGGCGGCGATGGTCAGACAATCCCGGGCAATGTCGGGCCGCCGTTCGGCGAGCGCGTCTGAAGCCACCTTGACGAAATACCGCCGCGCGGCCAAGGATACCTCCCGTCGCACCGGCCGCGATTGTCCCGTGGCGCGGGTCCATTTCGCCGTTTCCACCATGGCCCTCAACAGCCATCTTTTGCTCTCCAGTCCTCCAACGTGCGCGCTGCCGGGCCGCCGGCGATAGACGGCTACCGGCCGACGTTCGGGCGACGGAACAATCCGACCGAGTATGGCCATTCGGAACCAGAGATGGCAATCCTCGGCCATCCGAAGATGAGTCGGAAAGCCGCCTGCGCGGTCCCAGAGGGAGCGCCGCACCGTAAGGGCGTCGGCGTGCCAGAAGCGCTCGCGCAGCAGTTCGGCGAGCACACGCGCGGGCGGCGTGTCCGCCGGCAACTCCAGCGTGGCCGGGGATTCGGTTTCGGATTCATGCACGATGCGCGTCACACCGCAGACGGCATCCACCCCGGCGTTCCGCTCCAGCCAGGGAACATCCGCGGCAAAGCGATGCGAAAGGTACTCGTCATCGGCGTCGAGAAAGGCGATCAAATCGCCGGTCGCCGCGGCGACGCCCCGATTTCGCGTCGCGCCCGGACCGAGATTGCGACCCTCCGGGTGCGCGACCAATCGCAACGGCACAGGCCAGCGGCCCATCAGGCGCGCGGCGACCGCTTTCGTGGAATCGTTTGAGCCGTCGTCCACGACGACGATCTCCGTCCCGACCGGGGCGGCGGCGACGGCCGACCCAATCGCCCGCTCGATCAGGCTTTCCACATTATGAGCGGGTATGACAATCGAGAGGCGCATCGTCAGGCCGGATGGTCGCGAGAAATCGGCGTCGTTCCGCCCTTGCGGCATCCGATGTCGCGGAAAAAGCGCAAAAGTTTTCTGGGTCCGGCCGATCGCGCCGCCAGCGCGTCGCCCGGCGATAGATACCGAACCGGCGGGGCGCGCCAATCGGGCGCCGGCCGAAAATGGCGGTGGAGCCGGCGCAACAAGGCGCAATAGCCCGCGACCATTTGTTCGGTGGAGTAATGTCGGGCGACATACTGTCGGCCCTGGAAACCCATCCGGGACGCCGCCGGCCAGTCCGCGGCCAGGCGGATCACGGCGTCCGCAAACGCGGCAATGTCGCCTGCCGGCACGCGGATGCCGCGTCCGTCCATCAACATTTCCCGCACCGTGCCGGGGATGTCCGCGCTAATCACGGCGCAGGTGTGCGCGAGCGCTTCCGCCACCGACAGGCCGAACGCCTCCGATTCCGACGTGGAAATCAGAATCTGCGAATCGGCGAGGCATTCCGACACGGCGGCGCGACTTACGGCGCCTTCCATGTGGACACGATCCTGCAACTGCCGTTCCAAGATCCAGGTCCGCATCGCGGCCTCGCAGGGACCGTCGCCGAGGATTCGCATGCGAAAAGGCGCGGCCGCGGCCGCCAACCGCTCCGCGATCCGCAGGTAATCCCATGGCCGCTTGGCGCTTTCGTCCAGACGGCTGACGACCGCAATGTCGGCGCGATGATGGGGGTGCCGCCATTTTTCGCAGACACGATCCGCGGGCGGCAACGGTACGCCGTGGGGGATCGCCCAGACGCGTCCGAGCGCGCGCAGGCGCCCGATACGCCGCGCCAACTCCTTTCGAAGGGTCGCGGCATAGTCCGAAGACGGCGAGACGATCCGGCGGGGCGGGCCGCAGAGAATCCAATCGAGATCGGCGGGATGGCGTCCATGGGCCACGGGCACGGGTATCCAGGGACTGCCACCGAGGTGCAAACCCGCGAGACTGATATACCGATAGCCCAGGTTGAAGAAAATGCCGGCATGTCCCTGGGCCGCCAGAAGTTCCAGCGCGCGCAACACTTCGGCGGCTTGCGATTCGGCGCCCTCCACAGCCGGGATCGTCCAGCGGCCGTTTTCGGCCTGTATGGCGTCGGTCTCCGCGCCGCCGGGCGTTGGGACGAGCAGGTGTACGAGAATGCCTCTTTGGCGGAGCCCGGCCGCCAGCGTTTCCACCCAGGTCTCAAAGCCGCCAGCACGATAGCGGGGATCTCGAATCAGAACGACTGAGCCCCCGGATCCCGGGCGAGGTTCTGACGGCGATGGCGGCATGGCGATGCGCGAGCCCGGTTACAATCCCGCGCCAACCTCCGTCGGCACCGGGGCAGCCGCCGGTCCGACGCGGCGCAGCCAGAAGCTGGTAGGCCAATCCGCAGCGGGCTCGTAGACGGGGAAAGCCTTTCGCAGCGCATCGGGATGACGCCGATGCAAGTAACTGGCGGACCACAGCACTTCCCACTCGCGATTGCACTGGAGGAAGGCGTGCAACAGGTATTGCTCGTTCCAGAACAGCTTGCCCTCGAGAACCCAATCCCGGCGAAACTCGGCGGGAAGAAAGATATCGTGCACATGCACGAGCACGCCGGTTTGCAACCGCGGCAGCACTTCGAGAAAGAGGTATTCCACGTCACCCCCGACGCGGGCGACGTGGGTCGAGTCAATGAAGAGCACGTCCTGGGCGCGCAAGTCCTCGAACACCTTCAGCGGCACATCCTGGACGGGGGACGCCCGCACTTCCGCCAGGTCGTCGGGCGGTCGGCGGAGGAGATCCTCGTCGGGATACGGGTCCACACAGGTCAAGCGCCCCGGTTCGCCGGCGCGGTCCTGCCGGTTCAACGCCAGGGCCCCCAGAATGACCCGGCTCGACATGCCGGAACCGATTTCAAGCACGTGGCGGGGCCGGTATTGGCGGATCATGCAGTGCAGCACTTCAGCGTCCACGGCATAAAAGGACCGCTGATCCGTATAGTATTGAAAATCCCCCGGGGCGGATTGGCGGGGGAACGCGCGATATTCCGCCCCAAACGCCTCCGAAAATTCCCGCAGGCGGCGGAGTTGGGCTGCCTCCTGAAAATCAATGCCCTGTGCAAACCGCTCCGGGTCGCTCCACAGCGTCGCCGGCAGGGAACGGGTATCGGGAATCGGCTCGAAATAGTGCACCGGCGTGACGTGATAGCCCCGTGATTCCCATAGATGAAAATAGCGCTTGTTGCGCATGACACCGGCGGGCAACCAGCGGGCCGCCAGGTTCGCGGCCACATCCTCGGGCAGTCGCGCGATCCAGCGGCCGACCGCGGCGGCCAGCGCCCGGCGCAGCGGGCCGGGGATCCGCCAGATGGTCGAGTGTTTGTCTGTGCTCATACCCCATGCCTTCCGGTTCAGACCGCACCGCCATCGGGGTTCCGGCTTTCGCATGCGCTCCACTGCAAAGGGATTCGGACCACGCCCGGCCAGTTGCCCTTGTACAGGCCGCGCACCCGGTCCGGATGATCGCTGTCGTGCGCCTCGAAACTGACGGCATTCGGCGCTGTGATCTGACGCGGGGGCGCATCGTGTACGAGTTGGACCAGGACGGACACGCGGCCTTCCGCGAAACAATGGGGAGGAACCGCGGCCACCTTGCGGTAGCGGCCGACGGTTAGCGAAGCGGCGTTCCAGTCGCAATGCGCGAACAGGCAGAGGCCTTCCGCATTGTGAAACTGAACGCCCGAGATCAACGATCGCACGGGCTTGAGCACGTCGAACTCCATTTCGATGTTCACCGCGCGATTGATATCCGCGCCGGCGGCGGGGACCCCGTCTTGAAGCACCCGGACGGCGACCAGCCGCACCCGGTCATCCCCGGGAACGTCCTCTGCGGCGGTCCATGTGCGCACCGGAACAGGATTGCCGGCCGTGGCCAGATACTGCTGAACGCCGGCGATCGTGTCGCCTTCGAAGACTACCTCGCCGCGATCCATCAGCAAGACCCGGCCGCAGAGTTGGCTCACGGCCGCCATATTGTGGCTCACGAAAAGAACCGTCCGGCCGTGGTCGGCGACATCCTGCATCCGGCCGATGCATTTTTTCTGAAATTCAATGTCGCCGACCGCCAGCACCTCGTCCACGATCAAAATATCGGGCTCCAGATGCGCTGCGATGGCAAAGGCCAGGCGTACATACATTCCGGACGAATAGCGTTTGACCGGGGTGTCAATATAGGCGTCGCAACCGGAGAACTCCACGATCCGGTCGAACTTTCCCCGGATTTCCGCCTTGCTCATCCCCAGAATCGCGCCGTTCAGAAAGATGTTCTCGCGGCCCGTGAGGTCGGGATGGAAGCCGGTGCCGACTTCGAGCAGGGCCGCGCTACTGCCGTCCATGCGGATCTCGCCGGTCGTCGGCGCGGTCACGCGGCTCAGCAGCTTGAGCAACGTACTCTTCCCCGCGCCATTCGGTCCGATAATGCCCAGCACCTCGCCGCGAGCGACCTCGAAATTGATGTTCCGCAACGCCCACACATACTCGTCCGAACGCGACGTGCGGGGCCGCGCCGCAGGGGTTCCCCGCGCCAGGGCCTGATCCCTCCGGTTCGCGGGGGTCACTTTCAGGTAGGGATCGGGCCTGCCCCGTACGCGATGCCACCAGCGGTTGAGATCGTGGGCGAGGGCGCCGGTGGAGACTTCTCCGAGCCGGTACTGCTTGCTCACGTTTTCGACCTGGATCATGGGCCGAGCCATCACCGGTTTTCTCCAGCGCCATCCCGCACAAACAAGGCGTCGGCTTCAGTGACCAGTCCGTCCACGCGGCTCGCGCTCTGCTCGATGTTGCCGCGATAGCGGAAGCCGCGATCGCGCAACCAGAGGAACATATCGTCGAAAAGCGGCTGTTGTTCGTACAGCGGAACGAAGGCGACTTCCAGCACCAGAATGGCGACGTCGGCCAAGGTGCGCGGCGCGCCTTCCAGCACCTGCCGTTCATAGCCCTGCACATCCAGCTTCAACAAAAGGGGGCCGACCGGCGGATGCAGCGCGAGGATGTCGTCGAGTCTGGCGATCGGCACCTCGACCAGGGCCTCCTCCTTCAGGTTGTCAACCTCTCCACGAAGCCGATCCGTAGGCCGCAGAAAAGAAGAACAGGGGCTGAACGACGTCCGGCGAAACGGAACGCGCTGTGGCGCGGCTCCGAGCGCAACCGGGAAAATTCGGGACCCCGGCGCTTCCGCCAGACAGCGCCGCAACGCGTCTTGGCAGTCGGCGAGCGGTTCGAAGGCGTAGATCGCCGCATCGGGGAAGACCCCGCGGATCATGGTCGAAAACTGACCTTCATTGGCGCCCACGTCCAGCACGGTGCGAATCGGGCCCAGGTTCCGAAGCGCCAGCCAGGACCTCCGCCAGGCCTCGAGCTTTCGGCGGGCCTCGGCCTGGGCGATGTTTCTCGTCAGCCGGATATCCAATCCCAGCCGGTTGACGGCTTTTTTGAAAGCCGCGCGCATGTCCTCACGTCGCTGCATATCCGGGTCGCCGCCTGTCGCGGGGGAATGAGCCACGGAATTTTCGGAAAACGATCCGGCCTTCCGCGCAGATCATACCGGGGATGGGGGATCCGCCCGCCCCCCGTGCTTCGGGGTGAATTCCTCGTGTTTTGCATTTCATACCGTATCCATGAACGTCCGTTCCACCCGGTTGAAGATCAGGATGCCGCCGAGCAGCGCCAGAAGGGCGAAGCCGGCGCTGTAGCCGAGCCAGCCCCAGTGCAGCGTGCCCTGTCCCATGAAGCCGAGCCGGAAAATTTCGATGATCGGCGTCATGGGATTGGCCAGGAGCACGAGCTGAAGGCGCCCCCCCGTGATGCTCGAGAGCGGGAAGATGACCGGCGTCGAATACATGGCCAGTCGAACCCCGAATTCCAGCAGGAACCGCAGATCGCGGTACTTGGTCGTCAGCGCACTGAACAGAATGCCGAGTCCGAGGGACTGCGCGGCCATGATCAGCAGCAACACCGGAAACAAACCCGCCGTCGCGGTCAGGCGTATCGGGGCGCCCGCCAGGAAATAATACGCCCAGAACCCCAGGAATAGCGCCATTTGCAAGCCGAACTTCAGCAGGTTCGACAGGGTGATCGAAATCGGGACCGACAGCCGGGGAAAATAGACCTTTCCAAAGAGGTGCGCGTTGCCGATGAAGGTGTTGGCCGTGGTGGTGAGCACGCCCGAAAAATACATCCACAGCACGTTGCCGCTGAGATAAAACAGCACCTTCGGCAATCGGTCCGTGCTCAGGTTGGCCAGGTTGCCGAAAATGATCGTGAACACCACTGTGGTCAGCAGGGGCTGGATCACGAACCAAGCGGGACCGAGGAGCGTCTGTTTGAACTGGGAAACGAAATCACGCCGGACAAAAAGACCTATGAGATCCCGGTATCGCCATAAGTCCGCCAGGTGCAGATCGAACCAACCGGCGCGGGGGCGAATGACGAGCCTCCACGGCGACGAATCGGCGCGGCGGGTCCCCGTGAATTCGTTGACGGATTCCATGCCCATGGGGTGCGGATTATAGACCGGCCGCCGCCGTGTGGCGAGGCTTGCCGGGGTCCGGGCGAAGGTCCAAGCCGCGGCAGCACTGGCCGGCGCAGAAGGCCGCGAGCAGGGCGATGGCGGGAGCGCGGAACGGAAAGTCCACCAGCGCGTGTAGCGCCACCGTGGCCAGTGCGAGTGCCGCGGCGGGGCGCTCAATCTCATCGAAGCGCGGCACCTCGGCCCGGTCTGCACGCAACGTTCGCGAGAGCCGCCATGCGCAAGCGCCGCAGGAGCCGATCGCGATCAACGCCCCGAGTGCGCCGAATTCCGCCAGAAATTGTGCGGGTTCGCAATGCGCATGGAGCAACCGCACCGGCCGCAGAGCGTCGGACTGATAGTAGGGGAATGCCGCGGCAAACGCGCCGGGGCCGACGCCCCAGGCGGGACGATCCCGCCACATTGCGAGCGTGTCCCGAAGGATCCGGCCGCGAAACGCCCACTCGTCCGATGAGGGAATTCCGCGAAAACGCCCCACCGTCAGCGCCGCGGCCGCCGCCAGCGCCAGCAGCAGAGGCAATCCCAGGACGCTCCGCAGCCTTGACGAGGGCCGCCAATGCCCATACCTCCGGTCCAGCCGCCACAGTATCGCCGCCCCGCCGATGACGGAGACCAGCAGCAGCGCCGTTCCGGCGCGCGAACGGGACCCGGCAATCGCCGCGGACATCAACAGCGCCGCCAGAAAAAACAGCGGCGACGGATTCGAACGCGCGTCCCTGTGGATGGCCCGGTACCGGGCGCGGATGCCGGCGCCCAGCGCCAGGGGGATGGACAGATTGGCAAAAGCGGCAAAATGGTTCGGACTGACGAAGATGCCGGTGTATTCAAAGACCGGGAATGGGCGCGGCATAATTCGCTGCTGAATGGCGATGAGTCCTATTCCTCCGCCGATCAGCGCGAGCAATATCCAGGTCAGGCGGTTGGACCGCGTTCCGATGACGGCGCTCAGCACGAACACGGTCAGCGCTGCGACGAGCCGTCCGCCGGCGGCGAGGGTGCCGGGCCGGAAAGCCGTGCCCGGCGCGGCGCGCCAGTGCGGCACGGGCACCGGCGCCCCCCAAGCGTCCATTCGATGGGTGGGATTGACCGCATAGACGGCGAGCAGCGCCAGCAATGGAAGCAGGGCGAGCAAGGCGCTTTGCAGACCCCGGCGATTCTCGTCCGATCGCGCGGCGAGCGCGAGGGCGAGTCCGGCGACGCCGGCGAGCGGCAGTGCGAGACTGCTCCAGAGCCCCGGGAATCCGGCGTCTGCGGCCGCCATCAAGAGTAAGCCGGGAATCCAGATTCCCATCACGGCCCAAGGCGCTGGTTTCATAGCGAAACGGCGGCCGGGGACCTCGAAGCGGAGGGATCGCCGCTCCCGGTCTGCGTGTAGTAGCCGCGGTACCGGCGGTAATAGTAATAGTTGGCGACCGTCCGCCGGTTGACGCCGTTGAACACGATGCCGGCACAGGGGGCGCCGCCGACCTGCAGACGGCCGATGGCCTGCCGGGCATTGAAGCTGTGCGTAACTCCATACCGAACCACCAACAGCACGCTGTCCGCGTTGCCCAGCAGGATCAACCCATCGCTCAACCCCAGCACCGGCGGCGCATCCACAATGATTCGGTCGTAGACCTGCCGTGCGCTGTCCAGGAACGCCTTCATGCGCCGCCGCCCGAGGAGCTCGGCCGGACGCCGGGGCGGCGTGCCGGCGGTGCAAATGTCCAGCCCGGGAATGCCGACCGGGCGCATGACCGCGCGCCAATCCAGATCCGATTGCAACAGATCCGCCAGACCGGGCGACTCCTCGACCCCGTGAAACTTGTGCAGACTGGGCCGGCGCAGGTCGGCGCCCACCAGCAGCGTGCGCTGTCCGTCCTGCGCAAAGCTGATCGCGAGGTTTGACGACACGAACGACTTGCCTTCCCCGGCGTGGGCGCTGGTGATGACCAGGCATTTCCGGTCCCGAAGTCCCGCATCAATCATGAGACGGGTCCGAAGGGTGCGGAACGCTTCGGCCACCTCGCCGGAATCCTCCCGGTGGGCCAACGTCCCTCGCGCGGCCACATCGGACTGGGAGACCAGCGGCAGCGTTCCCAACACCGGCAGACCGAGCTGCCGTTCGACCTCCTCGGTGCGGCGGATGCGGTGATCGGTATAATAGGCGCCGAAAATGGCAAACAGCCCCAGTGCCAATCCCAGCGCGGCCCCGCGGGTCGCCGCGCGACTCAAGTTCGGGCGAAACGGCACGGCGGCGGGCCGGGCCGGTTCGACGAGACGGATCAGTTCCGAGGGGAGGGTACCGGATAGCGACGCTTCCTTCATCCGGTTGATCAACGCCTGATAGACGGTCTGCTCGGCTTCGACGTTGCGCTTGAGTTCGTTGTACCGCACGAGTTTTCGATCGAGTTCAAACGCTTCCTGCTCCTGCCGCCGCAACGCCTCCCGGAGGCTGTCTTCCTTTTCGCGGGCCAGTTCATAACGGCTGCGCAGGCTCTCGACGGCCCGCGCGCACACGGTTTCGAAATTCTGTTTGAGCGTGGCCGCCGCCCTCAACGCGACCTGGTAATCCGGATGTTCCGGCAGGTAGCGGTCCTTCAACGCCTCCAGTTCCCGCTCGCGGTCCTGCCATTGCCGATGGGCCTCGCGTACGGAGGAATCGTCCAAGGCCATCGCGATCTGCGTGATGTCGGCGCCCGCTTGCCGGCGTCGGTCCACCTGCAGCCATTGGGTCTCGAGCGCGATGCGTTGCGTTTCGGCGTCCGTTACGGAGCTGTTGAGCGACTTGAGCTTGGCAATGACGATATTCTGATCGTCCTCCAACGAAACCGACTGCGTGGATTCGCGGTACTTCTGCAACTCGAGCAATCCCGCCTCGACTTTCGCGCGATTCTCCTCGGCGCGCGCCCGCAGCCATTCGACGGCCTTCATGGACGCGTTCATGCGGTTATCCAGGTCAATCTGGATATACGCGCGCGCCAGTGCATTGGCCAGGTCGGAGGCCACCTGGGGGTCAGGATGCTCGACGGTGATGTCAATCAGACGGCTTTTCTCGACCGGCGCGATGGTGACAAATCGAAGCGCCGCCTCCGCCTGCGCGGGGCCGGGCGGGATGCCCGGTAGAAATCGGGGATGGTTCGCGAGCCCGCCCTCGGCGATGGCGCGCTCCATCATGCTGCGACTGTGGAGCGCCTTGATGTGGGTGTTGAAATACTCCAAGTTCCGAGCGCTGAAGGACATCGCGTCCTGAAAATTGAACAGCTGCGGAACCTGTGCTTCGACGATCAACTGGGCGTTGCTGCGGTAATAGGGAATCTGCCGGCGAGCATCCAGCCAGAAGGCAAGAAACACCGCGGTGGCCACGAACAGGCCGATCCACGCCCGTTCGATTATGATGGTCAATAATTCCCGGATGTCCGGCAATCCGCGGCCGACCGATGCGGCATGGTCGGGGTCGGCGATGTAGGGAGTCGGCGGCGGCATGGTCAAAACCAAATTTCGGGAATGGTGATCACGTCATCCGGCTCCAACGGAACGTCTTGGACGCCGGGCCGGCCGGCCAGTACGTCCGCCACGCGAACGCGCAGCGTGGATTTCTTGCCGTCCACAGTCCGCACGATCGTGGTGCGGTTGGGCGCGGCCTTCGGCGTGAAGCCGCCGGCGCGCACGATCGCCTCGAGAAGGGTCAGGCGCTCGCCCTGGGGCACCGTGAGAATACCGGGATTCTTGACCTCACCGAGCAACAGCACTTGGGATGCCGCGGTGCTTTCCAGCCGGAGCAGAACCCTCGGGTTCACCAGGTATTTTCCGGCCAGCGCTTCCCGAACAAGATCTTCGGCCTCGCTGACGGTGCGCCCCCCCAAACCGATCACGCCCAGCAGCGAGTGCCGGATTTCGCCCGCGGGATTCAAGCGGAATTGTCCGGATAGCTCCGGCTCCCGAAACACTTCGATATGAATGGTATCGCCCGGCTGCAGCACGTGTTGGCGCCGTTCGCCCACGACGCCGGCGCCCGTCGCGGCAGGGGCGGGGGACGCGGGCGTCGGCAAGGTCATAAGCGCGGACGGCGCGACGACGGGTTCGGTGGGGCGATCGGAGACCGGTCTCAGCGCCACCCGTTCGCCGGGCACAGACCGCCGGGGCGCCGGCGCCGCGCAGCCGGACCCTAGAAGCGCCCCCGCCGCGCACGCCATCGCCCAGCGCAAAAACACCCGCTCCCACAGGCGCCAGCCGGTGGGGTTGTCGTCAAGCCTTCTTCCTGTGGAAACCGACATCGCACTCTTTCAAGACCGGTCAATAATTCCAGCTCAAACGCAGAGACCAGACGCCGGAATCATAGGAGCTTTCCCGTTGAATGAGCTCATCCGCGTTTCGGGCGGCGCTGTTTTCCACATACGCGTAGTTCAGACCGAGCGAGAAGTTCTGGCGAATCCACCAATCCAGGCCGAGCGAATACCCCCAATATTCATCACGGCGGCGATCGTAAATCAATCCAGAGACCGGTTCGGACGGCCGGGGCTCCTTCGCGGGAGACCGGTAATCCACGCGGCCGACGAAGATCGAAGCCCGTCCGCGCAAGCGTTCGACGAACAGTCGGCGCGAGATGCTGCCGGCCCAGCGTTGGTCAATGCTCGTGCTGCCGGCCGATCCGATGGCCGGGCGAATGTCCGCGAGCAACTCGGTGGAGAAGGTCGTGAACCCGCGGGGATTCGTTTCCGCGCCGATAGACGCCGTCCAGTGTTCGATGTCTTCGAGTTCCGGCGCGTCGAAGGTGCGCCACTGGTAGCCGACGCGGCCGGTGGCGCTGGTCTTCGGGGTCGGTTTGCCCCGAATACCCACCGCCGCGTCGTAGAAGTCTGCGTCGCCGAAGCCTCCGGCTCCCGAGTCCACGTCGTCCCGGCCCATTCCCCCCTGTACGAACAGCTCGCTCATGGCCGTCAGCTCCTTGTAGAGCCGGGCTCCGCCATATGCGCGGTCGTAGTCCACGTACGCCCCGCTGTCAAAACGATGCAATTCCACTCCGCCGACGACGCCCGCCGTCGTTTTGGCCGAGAGCCGATGGTCCACGCCGGCATTGGCCGTGTAGTCCTCTTTGACGATCCGCGCACCAACTTGCAGGTCGGCATCTTCGAGCCGCCGGTACCCGCCGCGCGCGCTGACCTGGCTCTTCAAGGTCTGGTACACGCCGCCCAGCGTCAGCATGTAGGTGGGCTTGTCGTCGAGCCGGTCGCTGCTGTCGTGCACCAGGAATACGGCGCCCGTGTCGAAGTACAGGTGGTTGCCTTCGGGTCGGCCCCAGATCAACAGAGCTCCCGGAACCAGCCGGATCACCGTGCCCCTTTCTTTCCGGGCGCTCAGGAACAGGTTGTCTTCCCAAGTGGCCGTCAGGGTCGCCCGCGGCACGATGGACCAGCGCTCCAGCGGCACATATATGGGATCATAGATGGGGTCGTTGGTGTCGAGGTAATATCCGGTGCGCACGCCGTGGGTGAAGAAGCCTTCCGTGTAGATGTCCTGCTGAGCTGAAGCCCGGCGCGCCGGCCCCCAGACCATGCCGAGCGCGAGCACTAACGTCGCGCCCGACGCCAGGGCGCGAAACCGTACACCGACGGGCGTAGGGCTCAGGTTCATGGGTATCACCTTTCGATGTAGCGGAACGCACGGATCAGATCGATCTCCTGTCGGTCATACGGCGCGCCGTCTTTTTTCAGCACATCGCTCTGCCAGAGATCGGGGGCGTCGGGATTGGCAAAGGCCGTATCCTGCACCCACGTTTGCGTCCGACCTTGGGTCAGACCGCGGCTGAACCAGCCGACGCCATACGTGGCGCAGACCGGGAGGATCGTCTGCAGCTTGCTTTCCCGTTGCCGCATCAGGAAATCGACCAATACGATGGGGCGCTGGAAGCGCTTCAGCAACTGAATCTGCGCCTCCACCAGCGGCGCCGAGTCGAAGCTCTGGAATGTGATCAGGTCCGAGCGTTCCAGCTTGCGCGCCGACATCGGACTGCCCAGTTCCCGCCAGGCCGGCACGGCGAGCGGTTGGCTCGGGTTGACGTCGCGAGCCCAGTCGAACGCCCGCTCGAGCAGCGGCAGCGACCGGTCCCACAGTCCGTCGTTGCCGGCGGTGTTGTACAGATCCCAGTACAGCACGCGGCGGTCGTTCTTGAACCGGTTCAGCACCGCCTTCAAATAATCTTCCAATTCCTTCCAGTGCTGTTGCGCCGTGACGCGCGAGGGCCCCGGGCTGGGCACCCACTGCCCGTTGTGAACGCCGGGGAGCGGCGGCGGCTGGGGTCCGAATTCCGGGTCGTGTCCAGCGCGGTTCAGGTCGTCGAACAGCACCGGCACGGCCAGCAGGCCGCGATCCTTTGCGATCTCCAGGAAGCGGTCCAACCGGTCGAGGAACCCCCGAGGATCTCGTTGATAGACCGCAAACTGCAAGGGAATGCGCACGGCCGTAAAACCGCATTCCTTGGCCCAGCCGAGTTCCTCGGAAATCGTGTCCGGATCAAAAGTCTCCTCCATCCACATTTCGACGGAATTCACGCAGGAGCGCGGAATGTAGTTCACTCCGCGAATGACGCCGATGTCGCGCCACCAGGCCCAGATGCGCTCCTCCGACCACCGCCGGCCGTCCGCCCCCTGGGGCGTCGGCGGCACCCGTTGACTGGAGCGCTCGTCGGAGGAGGTGCGGAACGACGGGCTGGCGTCCGCAATGACGCCCTGCGTCGCCACCAGAAACGCGCCGGATTCCATGCCGAGATACTGGGCAACCCCGCGGCGGTCGAAACCGAGCACGGGGTGTCGGAACGTGTCCAGGTCGCGGAAGAAACCGCGGCAGAACTCGAAACGGTGCTTGGCCGCGTGCAGGGCATCCGGATCCCCGGTTGCACTGTCGCGTTTGAGCACGGCGGCCTGGCCCTCCTTCAGCACAGAAACCGAGCCATCGGCGGGCGCCAGCGTGATTTCGCCCTTGTGCGCGCGGACGCTCCAGCCTTCCTCTTCGCCCAGATAGACCAAGCTGAAGGTTCCGCCTTCCGCCTTGACCGCGCCGGCAGGGGTCTGGATCGTGATTTTCAATGTCGGCGTCGGCACGCCGCCCTCCAGGTATAACCCGCCGCCGTTGGCGTCCAACGCGATCACCCGGACTACGTCCTCTTCCTTGCGCGGCAGGCCCGGGGCCATATGCCGCAATTCGCGGATCTCCGCCTGCGAATTCGGGGCCACATGCAGCAGCGCCCCGGGCGACAGCAGCACGCAGAGATGACCATTGCGACCCGTGAAAATCTGGCCCTTTTCACCGATGGCAGAACCGCGCACCAGATCGAAGGTTGCATAGCGTCCCTCGTGCACGGTACCGACGGGCACCCGGCCCTGCGACTTGCCGCTGTGCCCCACCACGACAGCCGAGCCCGAAAGAGGAGCCGACTGTGCAAAAGAGGAGCCTGCGGCCGCAAACCCGATTGCCGTCGCCAGGGCGCCCTCCCATATAGCCCGACGAAGCGCGACCTTCATTGTGACACCGTCCTTTCCAACGGACTGATCCGAACTACTATACTGCACCATCTCACCGCTTGCCAATACATAAATCTCCGGTATTTTACTGTGGTTCTGGCCTCTCATGAAATTACCGGAACATTCGCTAAATTTCCACTTTCTGACCCCCGCCGCTGCCCAGGTGGCGGAGTTGATCGCCAAGGGGCATGCCGTGCGTTTCGGTGTCGGCGGCCCCAGCATGGGGCCGCTGCTGCGTGACGGAGACGAAGTGACCGTCCATCCGGCGGCTCCGGCGGCCCTTCGTCGCGGAGATCTCGTCCTGTTTCGACAGCACGGTCGGCTGACGCTTCACCGGTATGTCGGTCGAGGTTCCAGGGGTCTCTTGAAAACCGCCGCCGACGCGGCGGTGAGGGGGATTGAAGTGGTGCCGCCCGACCGGCTGCTCGGAGTGGCCCTTTTGCGGCATCGTGACGGGCGGACCCGCGGCCTTGATACGCTTGCGGCGCGCGCGCGCGGCCTGGCGCGTTACTGGTTGCGGCCGTTGCGCCGCTGGGCCATCCGCCGACGATTCGGCCGCAGAGCAACGGCGGCAGCGGCGTTTTGAGCGCGCCGCCGCGGCATCAAGCCGCCGCGGTCTCCAACGCCCGGACGGCGCCGGGCGTGCGCGTGAATTTGAGGCGGAAGAGGGCCACGGAATCGCACAGCTTCGCAAGGGCGTCCAGCGCGCCGCAGGACCACTCGTCGTCGAACCACGGTACCGCGGCGACTTCCAGCAGCGCCAGGCGCGCATCCGCCGGGGGCAATCGTTCGGAAGCGTCCCGGGTATGCTTCTGCAACAGGTAAAGGGCTGCCAGCGGAACCGAGCGGTGACTGGCGAAGCGTCCGGAACCGTGCCACGGCGTCCCGGCAACCCGCCACCCGTCAGCGTCCGGATAGACGACCACGCGGTCGTCGTTGAGGACGTTCCAGCCTTCGTTAGCGCAAAGCGCCGCGAGGGTGGATTTGCCGGCGCCGCTTCGGCCGGCCAGCACCCGTCCGATACCGTCGCGCTCGACGGCGGCCGCGTGCAGCAACAACGCGCCGCAACGGGCGAGC
>CAYLTB010000069.1:0-15604 GCA_964386675.1 uncultured Verrucomicrobiota bacterium | reverse complement strand
GAATATGTCAGCGTGGAGCACTTGTTGCTGGCGTTGCTCCAGGAGGGCGGACGCGAAGTCAAGGCGATGGCCGATCGTCTCGGATTGAAGCCGGAGGCTGTCTTGCAGGCCCTGCAGGCCGTGCGAGGCGGACAACGGGTGACCGATGCGAACCCGGAGGAGAAATACGAGGCGCTGAAACGATATGGGCGTGACCTAACGGAGGACGCCCGCCGCAACCGGCTGGATCCGGTGATCGGCCGGGATAACGAAATCCGCCGTGTGATTCAGGTGCTCTCGCGCCGGACGAAGAACAACCCGGTGCTGATCGGCGAGCCGGGCGTAGGCAAGACCGCCATCGTCGAAGGCCTCGCGCAGCGGATCGTCGCGGGCGATGTGCCGGAAGGCCTGAAGAACAAGCGGGTGGTAGCGCTCGACTTGGGCGCCATGGTGGCCGGGGCCAAGTACCGCGGCGAGTTCGAGGATCGCTTCAAGGCGTTTCTGAAGGAGGTCATGTCCGCCGAGGGAAGCATCATCCTCTTCATTGACGAGCTGCACACGCTGGTGGGCGCCGGCGGTGCGGAGGGCGCTGTGGACGCGTCCAACATGATCAAACCGGCGCTGGCGCGCGGCGAACTGCGGTGCGTCGGCGCCACCACGCTGGACGAGTACCGCAAGTACGTCGAAAAGGACGCGGCCCTCGAGCGGCGCTTCCAACCGGTGCGGGTCGGCGAGCCGACGGTCGAAGCGACCATCGCGATCTTGCGCGGACTGCGCGAGCGCTATGAGGTGCATCACGGCGTCCGTATTCAGGATGCGGCGCTTGTCGAGGCCGCCCGGCTGTCCCACCGCTATATCAGCGACCGCTTTTTGCCCGATAAGGCGATTGACCTGGTGGACGAGGCCGCCAGCCGGCTCCGGATGGAGATCGACAGCCTGCCCGTCGAGATTGACGAGGTCGAGCGGCGCATACTCCAGCTGGAGATCGAGCGCCAGGCGCTGATGAAGGAGAAAGATGACGATTCGCGCGCGCGTCTGAAGAAACTGGAGGCCGAGCTGGCGCGCCTCCGCGAAGAGAGCGCGCGCATGAAGCTCCACTGGGAACAGGAAAAGGAACTCATCGGGAACATTCGTTCGCTGACCGAGGCGTTGGAACTGCTGCGGACGGAAGAAGAGAACGCGAAACGGCAGGGCGACCTCGGGCGCGCCGCGGAAATCCGATATGACCGTATTCCGAAAACCGAGAAGCAAGTTCAGGAGGCGCAGCGCCGTCTGGCCGAACTCCAGAAGGATCTGAAGATGCTGAAGGAGGAAGTGGACGCCGAAGACATCGCGACCGTCGTCTCCGCCTGGACGCACATCCCGGTCCATCGCCTGTTGGAGACCGAGCGCGAGAAGCTGCTCCACATGGAGGAGCGCCTCCAACGCCGGATCGTGGGGCAGGAAGCGGCCGTGAAAGCCGTCTCGGACGCCGTGCGCCGTTCGCGAGCCGGGCTACAGGATCCGAACCGGCCCATCGGGTCTTTCATCTTTCTGGGGCCCACTGGAGTCGGCAAGACGGAACTCGCGCGGAGCATTGCGGACTTCCTCTTCGACGACGAGAGCGCCATGGTGCGTGTGGATATGTCCGAATATATGGAGAAGCACTCCGTCAGCCGCCTCATCGGTGCGCCGCCGGGCTACGTCGGATATGACGAAGGGGGTTACTTGACCGAGCAGGTGCGCCGCCGCCCGTATTCGGTCGTGCTCTTCGACGAAATCGAAAAAGCCCATTCGGATGTTTTCAATGTGCTGCTGCAGATTCTCGACGAAGGGCGGCTGACCGACGGACACGGACGGACGGTGGACTTCAAGAATGTCTTGATTATCATGACCTCCAACATCGGCGGGGCGCTCATTCAGGAGACGCTGGAACACGATCCGGAGACCGGTCCCGGCGACCGGGCCTACGCGGAGATGGAACGGCGGGTGCTGGAAATGGTTCGTGCGCAGTTCCGTCCAGAGTTTCTCAACCGGGTGGACGAGGTCATCATCTTCCACAGCCTCCGCCGGGAGCACATTCAGCAGATTATTGATATCCAGTTGGAGCGGCTGCGCGGTTTCCTGAGCGATCGGCGCATCGAGTTGCAACTGACGCCCCGCGCACGCGAAGCACTGGCGATCGAAGGGTACGAGCCGGCGTATGGCGCGCGTCCGCTGAAGCGCGTGTTACAGCGCCGGGTACTGGATGCCCTCGCCGCGGAGATTCTGGCCGGACGTATTGCGGATGGATCTCGCGTCGTCGCCGATGTCAATCCGGACGGCGACGGCGCGCTGGATTTCCGCGTGGAAGCTGGGCCGGCCGCCGAATAGAATCCTCCGCGCGTGAGCGCGAGCGACATTGTTTTGGCGACGATCAACGCCACGTGGAGCCATCCATCGCTGGGATTGCGCTGCCTGCGCGCGAATCTGGGTCCGTGCCGCGAACGGTGCACGATCGTAGAACTCGATTCGCGCGGCAGTGCCGAGGCGCACGCGGAGCGAATTGCGGCGCTGCGCCCGAAAATCGTTGGCCTGGGGGTGTATATCTGGAATGCGGCCGCGATCCGGCGCGTCGCCGCGTTGTTGAGACGCGCGGTGCCGGACGCGATCCTCGTGCTGGGCGGGCCTGAAATCAGCCATGAATGGGACGCACAGCCGATCGCTGGGGACGCCGACTTCATCGTTTGCGGAGACGGCGAAGCCGCTTTTGCGGACCTCTGCGGCGAACTGATGGCGGGGCGGCGCCCGTCCGGGCGCGTCATGGCCGGCGGGCGGCCGGAATTGGCCTCGTTGAGGCGGCCCTACGCCGAATATACCGACGAGGACCTGCGATCCCGGTTTACCTACGTCGAGACCACGCGCGGCTGCCCGTTCCGCTGCGAGTTCTGTCTGTCGTCCCTCGATCCGGGGGTTCGCCGGTGGCCGCTGGCGGAGACGCTGTCCGATCTGGACCGCTTGATCCGCCGCGGCGCGCGCCGCCTGAAGTTCGTGGATCGCACCTTCAACCTGGAACCGGACCGCGCGGAGGCCGTGCTGCGCTTTCTGCTCGATCGAATGCAGCCCGGCCTGGTCGTTCATTTCGAGCTGGTGCCCGGACGGCTGCCGGGCCGGATTCGCGAATTGCTGGGGCGCTTTCCATCCGGCTCGCTGCGGGTCGAGGTGGGCGTGCAGACCTTCGACGAAGCCGTCGCCGCCAGGGTCGGGCGGCGGCAGACCAACGCGGACGTCGAGGAGACGCTGCGATTCTTGCGCGAAGAAACGCGCGCCCACGTGCACGCCGATCTTCTGGCGGGATTGCCGGGGGAAGACCTTCAATCATTCGGACGTGGCTTCGATCGGTTGCTGGCGATGGCCCCGGCCGAGATCCAGGTTGGAATTCTCAAGCGTCTGCGCGGCACGACGATTGCGCGGCATATTGAGGAATGGGGGATGCTCTTCGATCAAGCGCCACCCTATCCGGTCCTTCGAACAAGGGACTTGACGGAGCGCGATCTGGAGCGCGTGTCCCGGACGGCGCGTTACTGGGAGCGACTCGGCAACCGCGGAAGGTTTTCGCGCACGCTGCCGTTGCTGTGGCGGGACGGACGATCGCCGTTCGATGCGCTCCTGGAACTTTCGGATGCGCTCTTTTCCCGTTTCCGCGCCGCGCACGGAATCGCCGAACAAGACCTCGTCGCGGCCCTGATTGCTCATTTGACAAAACAGGGGGCGCCGCCCGCGGAAATCGCGGCCGCGCTCATGGCGGACGACGCGGGACGCGGCCGTTTCCGATTGTCCCGGAGCTTCCAATGTTGTACAAACGGTCGTTCAGCGAGCGACAAGAATGTCGGATAGAGCAGCCGTGCTCTGAACATAGGGGGCGCTTTTTGCGTTGTTATTCATTTTCGTCAAGCGATATGTGAAAGCGCGTTGCGGAACTGGCACGTAAATTGCTCTTTGCGGCAGCGGCTTTTGGGCCGAAACACCACAGGAGACAGCCGAATGAAGTTGATGAACGCCCGTCAAAACGCAGTGGCCGAGATCGCGGCCGACCGCTGGCCGCTGCCGCAGATTCCCAAGGCAGGTTCTGCGGAGGATTTGTTCGCGTCAAATGTTTTCAACGAGACAGAAATGGAACGGCGGCTGCCGAAGCACGTCTTCAAGAAATTGCGCAACACCATCCGGCAGGGCCAGCCGCTGGATCCGGCGATTGCGGACATTGTCGCCGCCGCCATGAAGGCGTGGGCGCTTGAGCGCGGGGCGACGCACTACGCGCATGTGTTCTACCCGCTGACCGGCCAGACGGCCGAAAAGCATGACAGCTTCCTGTCCCCGGCGGCCGGCGGGCGCGCCGTGGCGGAATTCTCGGGCAAGCAGCTCATTCAGGGGGAGCCGGACGCCTCCTCGTTTCCGTCGGGCGGGCTGCGGGCGACGTTCGAGGCCCGCGGTTACACGGCCTGGGACGTGACGAGTCCTGCATATTTGCTGGAGAATCCCAACGGCAATACGCTCTGCATTCCGACGGCGTTCTGTTCCTGGACGGGGGACGCGCTGGACAAAAAGACGCCGCTGCTGCGTTCCATGCAGGCGTTGAACAAGCACGCGCAACGGGTGCTGAAGATCTTCGGCCACAAGGATCCCGACTATGTCTTCGCGACGGCGGGGCCGGAGCAGGAATATTTCCTGATCGATCGCCGCCTCTTCCTGCTGCGGCCGGACCTCGTGATCGCGGGCCGAACGCTGTTCGGCGCCAAGTCCGCCAAGGGACAGGAGTTTGAGGACCAGTATTTCGGCGCGATCCCCGAGCGCGTGCTCGCTTACATGTTCGACGTCGAGCGTCAGCTCTACAAGCTCGGCATCCCGGTCAAGACGCGGCACAACGAGGTTGCGCCCAGCCAGTACGAACTGGCGCCGGTGTACGAAACGGCCAACATGGCGGCCGATCACCAGCAGGTGGTGATGCTCACGCTCCGTAACACCGCGGCGAAATACGGCCTGGCCTGCCTGCTGCACGAGAAGCCGTTCGCGGGCATCAACGGCTCCGGCAAGCACCTCAACTGGTCGCTGGCCTGCGGCAACAGCAATTTGCTGGAACCGGGCGACACGCCGCACGACAACGCGCAATTCCTGGTCTTCTGCGCGGCGGTCGTTCGGGCGGTGCACAAGTATGCGCCGATGCTCCGCGCATCCGTTGCCCATGCGGGTAATGACCACCGACTCGGCGCCAATGAGGCGCCGCCGGCGATCATCTCGGTTTTCCTGGGCGAACTGTTGACGGATATCTTCAACCAGCTCGAGCAGGGCCGCGTCAACGGCTCGAAGAAGGCGGAGATGCTGCGCGTGGGCGTGGATACACTGCCGCCGCTGCCGAAGGACGCCGGGGACCGCAACCGTACGAGCCCGTTCGCGTTCACCGGCAACAAGTTTGAGTTTCGCGCCGTCGGCTCCAGTCAGTCCATCGCGGGCCCGCTCGTGATCCTCAACACCATTGTCGCCGAGTCGCTGGACTATGTGGCGACCACGCTCGAGAAACGCACGAAGGGCAATCCGGCGAAGCTGAACGCCGCCGTGCAGGATCTGCTGCGCGATTTGATCCGCGAAAGCAAGCCGGTGATCTTCAATGGCGACAACTACTCGTCCGAATGGCATGCCGAAGCGGAGCGCCGGGGCCTGCCGAATTACCGCAACACGGTGGATGCGATTGCGGCGGCGATGGAAAATCCGGAATACGAGGCGCTGTTCGAGAAGTACGGCGTGCTGTCGGCGCGGGAATTCCGGTCGCGTAACGAGATTTACCTCGAACGCTATTGCAAAGACATCAACACGGAAGCGACGCTGTGCCACCGGATCGCCTCGCAGATTTTGCTGCCGGCGGGCCATCGCCATCAAGGCGAGCTGGCGGCGGCCGCGGCCGCCATGACGCAGGCCGGCTTGACGAACGTGGACACGACCTTTCTCAAGCGGCTGACCGAACGCGTGGCGGCTCTGGAGAAGGGGATTGACCATCTCGAGAAGGTGCTGGCGCACCCGGGCGAAGGCGGCGGGACGCTGGCCCATGCGCGGCATTACCGCGACGATGTCGTGCCGGTGATGGTCGAGGTTCGCAAGGCGTCGGACGCGCTGGAGCCTGTGGTCGCCGACGATATCTGGCCGTTGCCGACATACCAGGAAATGCTGTTCCTCCGCTGATCGGTGCGGCCGGGTCGAAACGCCTTGCGCGCCGGCGGCGGCGCTGGTAGATAGAGCCCGGATGCGGGAGTAATTCAGTGGTAGAATGTCAGCTTCCCAAGCTGAACGTCGCGGGTTCGATCCCCGTCTCCCGCTCCAGCCGTCCCTTCCGTATGTCGCGCGAAGTGCGTCGGATCTGCGCGATTCATCTGTATCCCAGGACCGCTGCCCGTCGCCTTTCGGCGCTGGCCGGTTTCTCGGGACGCGGTCGTCAGGATAGCTAAACCGTGGGCCTGCCGGCGGCTGCCGGATTCTCCGTGCGGCAGCCAGAACAGTCTCCTGCGACGCGCACGGCGGCCGATTCCGTCCCCGTCTTGGAGACGACATTCGGGGGCTCGGTCGTGGCAAGGTCCAGGCAGACCTCGGAGGTGTCCAGACCCGTTCTGGTCGCGCATCCCGCGCCGACCGGATCAACGACGGGTTCAGCCGGTCCGGCGTTGGGCGCTACGCAGCAAGGTCCGGCGCCATTGGAAAAGCGGCGTTCCTGTGTTAGCTTTTCATCCGTGCATTTTGGGAGGAGCAGCCAATGGCCATAAAGATTAATACGAAACTGCAGCCGCGCGATCTTCTCAAGCGGACCGAACGGATGTGGCAACTTTCCGCGGAAAAGATCCGTCGCATCGAGCGCGATCTGGATCCGAAGGCCGGAGCGCCGGTTTTCACCGTGAAGGGCCGTTACACCGCGCGCGGATGGACCGAATGGACACAAGGCTTCCAGTTCGGCTGCGCACTGCTGCAGTTCGATGCCACCGGCGGGCGCGAGTTTCTGGAGCTCGGCCGGACTCGGACGGTGCGCGACATGGCGGGCCACGTGACGCACTTCGGCGTACACGACCACGGGTTCAACAACGTCAGCACGTACGGCAACCTGCTGCGGCTGATGACGGAAGGACGGATACCGGAGAACCCCTGGGAGCGGCATTTTTACGAACTGGCGCTGAAGTGTTCGGGAGCCGTTCAGGCGCGCCGCTGGACTGCGCTGCCCGACGGTGGCGGCTTCATCTACAGCTTCAACGGGCCGCATTCGCTGTTCGCCGACACGATTCGCTCCTGCCGCGCGCTGGCGGTGGCACACAGTCTCGGCCATGTGTTCATGGGGGAGAACGACGTTCGGATCAGCCTGCTGGCGCGCGCCGTTCACCACGCCCGCAGCACGGCGCGCTTCTCGGTTTATTACGGCAAAGGCCGCGACGCCTACGACGTGTGCGGGCGCGTTGCCCACGAAAGCGTCTTCAATTGCAATGACGGCGCGTTCCGGTGTCCGAACTCGCAGCAGGGTTTCTCGCCGTTCACCACCTGGACCCGTGGCCACGCCTGGGTTCTGTTGGGTTTCCCCGAGCAACTCGAATGGCTCGCCACACGTCCGGACGGGGAACTCAAACCCTTCGGCGGCCGTGCAGAGGTCGAGCGCTGGATGTTCGAGGCGGCAACCGCGGCCGCGGATTTCTATCTGGCGAACATGCCGGCCGATGGCATTCCGTATTGGGACACGGGCGCGCCCAACCTGCATCGGCTCGGCGCCGATTATCTCGATCGGCCGGCCGACCCGTTCAACGCGTACGAACCGGTGGACAGCACGGCCGGCGCGATCGCCGCCCAGGGTCTCCTGCGACTCGGCCGCATCCTCAACACGAGGGGAAAACGCGCGGCCGGCGGGCGCTACTGGCAGGCCGGACTGACCGTGGCCGCCCGGTTGCTGGAAGAGCCGTACCTGTCAACGGATCCGAAGCACCATGGGCTGCTGCTGCACAGCGTCTACCATCGGCCCAACGGCTGGGACTACACTCCGAAGGGCCGGCGGGTTCCGTGCGGCGAGTCGAGCATGTGGGGCGATTATCACTTGCGCGAGCTCGCCCTCTATATCGAGCGCGTGGCGCGCGATGCGCCCTACCTCACGTTCTTCGGCGGCGTGCGCTGAAAAGCGGAGCGGAGCACCAAGCGTCTTCCCAAGCCTTGGACGCGGAGCGGCAAGGCTTTCCCGGGCTTGGAACGCGTGCCGTTATCGGACCGGGCGCGGCGGGATGCGGCGGGGCGCTATTCCGCATTCGCGCAATCGGGTGCCGTTGCGCCGCGCGTTCAGTACCGCTCAAAGAGTCGGGCGAGCGTCTCTTCCAGCCGCCGGACCGTAATGTCCCAAGATAGACGCTCGACAACCATGCGCCGTGCGTTAGCTGCCAGCGTCCGACGCAGGGCCTCGTCTCCGAGCAGCAGCTCGATCTGCTGTGCCATGAAGGCCGGATCGTCGGCCAGCAGGCAATTCTCGCCGGGCTGCGCGGGAATCCCTTCGGCGCCGAGCGAGGTCGTGACCACCGGCGTGCCGGAGGCCATTGCCTCCAGAATCTTTCCGCGCATTCCGGAGCCCATGCGCACGGGGCACACGAAAACGGCGGACCGGTTCAGGTACTCGCGCACATCCTCGACTTCGCGGGTGACGACGATGTTCGGATCCTGGCGCGCGTAGCCCAGCATCGCCGGCGTCGGATTGGGCCCGACCAGATAGAATTTCAGGTTCGGGCGCAGCGCCCGCAGACGCGGCCAGACCGTCTCGACAAACCAATACACCGCGTCGCGATTCGGCTCATCGGCGTAATAGCCGGTGAACACGACGCCCTCGGGCGGCGGACCGCCGTCCGCCGGTCGGAACGCATCGGTGTCCACGCCGTACGGAACAACGGCGGTGCGCACATCGGGGGCGTAATTGAGCAACTGGTAGCGCTCCTGCGGCGTGAGCACCAGCACGCGATCCACGGAGCGGTAGAGCCGAAATTCGTAGTCGCGCAGTCGGTCGCGGCGCGCCCGCTCGAGCAGACCGGCCGGCGTGTAGCCGAGCAGTTCGCAGCGCTTCTGGCTGGCGACCGTGGCGCACTGATGGCACGAGATGACCGTGCGCGTAGCCGGCAACCATGGATTTCGATACAGAAACTGGGCCATTACGCTGAACTCCGCAATGACCGCGTCATAGCGGTCCTCTTCGACCATGTCGCCCACTAATTGCTTCATGGCCGGACTGGCCCAGGGCCGGAAAGGCAGCGGGGGACCGGTCAGGGCGCGGATCAGCCGCGGTCCCAGGGCAGGCGTCGTCGGCGTCGGGAGCGTCTTCAACCGGAAGACCGTCTCACGCACTTCCTGAACGTGTTCCAAGTCGGCGTCGGTAACGAAGGAGGCCAGACCGATTTCATGGCCGCGGGCGGCCAGACGCCGGATGCGTTGGTGCACGATAGCGTGGCCGCTGCGGACGCGGCGGTGCGGCAACCGCGGGCTGAGGAAGAGGATTCTCATCGGGTTGGGGGGCAGAGCGCCGGCCGACGCTCCTGAAGCGGGATGCGCGGCGCCGCTCGAGGCACCGGCGCTTCGCGGGTTCCGAGCGAGGCCGCGCACACCGCGCAGCGGTATTCGTGCAGTTCCGCGCGCGGCAGCACCAGCAGCAGGCGCTCCCGAACCGGTTGCGCGCGGCGGCAGTTCGGGCAGTACAATTCCGAGGCCCGCAGTTCGCGAAATGCGCTCATGGCCATCAGCCTAGTCGTCGCCGGTCGGGGGCGCAAGCCCCCCGTGCGCCGGAATACGTGGGCGATCCAAAATGCCATCCGGTAGCAAAGTGAGGCAGCTCTGGTTGAGGGGCCTGGTGTTGGGAAACGAGTGGGCGCCAGTGCGCCAGGTACCCTAACGGCGGAAGCAGCAGACCGAGGAGGTTCCTACCGTCTGGGGAGTCCTACGGGCCAAGCACCGTATGGGAAGATCTCGCGCAAGCCATTCTCAAACCTCGAAGGCCTTGGGCTTCGATTCTTCTCGATGGTGGCTTTCTGTTGCCTGCCCGTAGTCCGCGGGTTTATCAGACCGGGAACCGCCATTGCACTTCCTGCAATCTCCCGGACCTCGCCCGACCGCTCCGTTTGCGCCCATCCCCTCCGGCTGCCTAAAATCCATTGGGTGGAAGTCAAAGCCGGAATACGGGTTGCCGCAACCGCGTCTTTTCCCTAGACTCTAAATAACTCACGGGTGCCGCAGGACGGGGCGCCCGACCGATTTATGGAAATCGCCGGATACGAAATACTCGGGGAAATCGGCAGCGGCGCCAATGCGACGGTGTACAAGGCCCGCCAGATCTCGCTGGGGCGCCTGGTCGCGATCAAGGTGCTCCGTCCGGAGTTGCGCCATGACGCCGTCTCCGTGGCGCAGTTCCGCCTCGAGGCCAACGCCGTCGCGATGCTCAAACACTCGAATATTCTATGGGTCCACGAAGCCGGCGAGGTTGAGGGGCGGCCGTATTTCGTAATGGAGTTCGTTTCCGGCTACAGTGTGGGCCAGTGGATCGCGCGCAAAGGCCGCCTCGACGTGTCCGACGCGCTGGCCGTGGCCGAGTCGGTAGCGCGCGCGCTGAAGTACGCATGGGACCGCGCCGGTCTGATCCACTGCGACATCAAGCCGGATAATATCCTCGTGGACGAGGACGGCATCGTCAAAGTGGCCGATTTCTCCGGCCTCAGCCGCGATAACTTGCGGCCTGAATCCGAACTGATCCGTCGCTTCACGATCGGCACGCCGAACTATATGTCGCCCGAGCAAGTGAGCGGACTGGTGGACCTTGACGCGCGTGCGGACATCTATGCGCTGGGCGCGTTGCTCTACCACATGGTCACCGGCCTGCTACCGTTCAAGGATCTGTCCGACGAGGAGGCGATGCGCCAGCAGGCGGCCGGCTATCTGGCCGACCCGCTGGAAATCGTTCCCGCCCTGCCGCCAGGCATGGTCTCGCTGATCGAGAAGCTGATGGTCAAGGATCGCAATGCGCGGCCGGCGAACTGGGACGTGGTGCTCAGCGATCTGGCGCGTGTCCGCGCCGGGCGCGCCCCGGCGCCGCCGCTGCCGCTGCCGGGCGCCAGCACCGTGAAGCGTGAAGTGCCGCAGGTTTTTGCGCCGACCGGCGGTTCGGGGCAGGGAGCCCGCGCCCGCCGGCAGATCTTTCTGCCGGAAAAGCCGCCCGCGCCGGATTTTCATGATGGTAAACGCCCACGGCGCAAACCCCGGCGGTTCTGGTTGCTATGGGTATTGCTGCCGGCTGCGCTTGGCGCGGCGGCCTACCTCTGGCGCCATCCGTGGCTGCCGGGCGAACCGAGTATTCAGCCGCTGCAGCCGGTTCCTTCTGTTGCTCCGGATCCGCCTGCCCCGCCGATAGAAGATCCGTTGATTAGCGATGCGCCTGACGTGCCGCCGGAAGTGCCCGCTCCGGCCTCGCCGCCGCCCGAGACGCCCCCCGTGCCGCCGGATACTCCGATCGCCGTCGTTCAGCCGCCGGTCGAACCGGCGCCGCCCGTCGTGGAGCCCCAGGAAGTGTCGGCCCCGCCCGCGGAAATGCCCTCTGAGGTGCCGGCGCCCGCGGATTCGGAGCGTTTTTTGGCCGCCGTCCAGGCGCTGTCCAACGCCGCCGCGCTTTGCCAGCGTCGCCAATTCGATGCCGCCGCGCGAGAGGTCAAGCGCTGGCGCGAAGAGCATTCCGGGCATCCATTCGATGAGTGGGCGCATCTGGAGCAGGAGGGGCTCGGCCGCGTGACGGACGCGTTGCGCCGTGCGGTGGCGGGCGGCGCGCGGGCGGTCGGTGTTCGCCTTGAAGCCACCCCTGGCTTCGTCGGCGAGGTGTCGGCGCTTTCCGCGAACGGTGTCGTTACGGTCACGCGGAAGATCGGGGAAATCGTCGGCGGCGTGGATGTTGAATTGCTGCGCTTGGCGGACGCGGACATCGAGCGGATTTTGCGGGTTGCGGCGCCGGAACTCTGGCCGGCCTCGGCGGCGGCCTGGGCCATCGCGCAGGGACAGTTCGGCCGCGCATCGGAGGCCCTCGCTCGGGTTGAGGGCGAGGAGGGCGCTTTCCTGAAAAGCTGGCTGGGCGTGCGTCAGCAGGTGCAGCGTGAAGCGTCGGCCTTGCAGACCCTTGCGGATGCCCGCGTGCTGATTCAGGCTAACCGTTTCCGCGATGCGCTCGCACGGTTGCAGCGCGGACGCGAGGCGCTGGCCGATACCCGGGTCGTCAGCTTGGCGCGCAGCGCGGAGTGGGCCGAGCTCGAACGGTTGGCGGCCGATGAGTTGGCGCGCGAGCCGGCGACGCCGCCGGTCGTCGCACCGGCGCCTCCGACGCCCGCGCCGGGCGGCGCGGACGAAACCGGCGATGAAGGCGACACGGTGCAGATTCGCGACCTCCGCCAGCGCCCCGCCGCTTTCCACGGAAAAACTATTCGCCTGCGCTTCCGTACTCGCGGTTCGGTCGAATTGATCGGCGGCGGCCGGTATTCTTCCACGTTGAGCAGCGAAGACGGCGTCGTGCAGGTCGAGTTCCCCGAGGAGGGGCTGCGGTGGTTCAACCAAATCCCGGAGTACACCTTCCGCGCGCGGACCGGCATTGCCTACGGCGTGTACGATGCCGAGCGCGACGTATTGACCCTCATTGGCCGCACCCGGCGCATTCCCATCGGCTCGCGCAATGTCGAGTACTCCTGGTAATCCCGGCGCCTTCCAAGGCGCGCCTTCGCCGCCGCCCCGCGAACTGCTGCTGATTGCGGGCGGCGGAGCCTACCCCATTGAGTTGATCCGTTCCGCGCGCGCGCAGGGTGTCGCCCGAATCGTCGTGCTGGGTTTCCGCGGAGAAACCTCCCGCGAGGCGGCTTCGCTGGCCGACGAGGTGCGGTGGCTGACGCTGGGACGATTGGGCGAAGCGCTTGATGCGGCCGAGTCCTTCGGCATCTCCGATGTTGTGATGGCCGGCCGCATCCGGCCCGGCAATCTCTTTCGCCTGCGCCCCGACCGGGAGGCGTTCGAAGCGCTTGCCGCGTTGCGCGTCAAGAACGCCGAGACGATTTTCGGCGCCGTCGGCGAGCGTCTGGCGCAGCGCGGCCTTACGCTCCGCCCCGCCTCCTGGTTCATGGAGAAGGCCATGCCCGGCCCCGGACTGCTCGCGAAACGGCCGCCCACCGAACGCGAGGAGCGCGACGTGGCCCTCGGTCGGCGCGTGGCGAAAACCACGAGCGGGCTGGACATCGGCCAGACCGTGGTCGTCAAGGACGGCGTCATCCTGGCCATCGAGGCGTTCGAAGGCACGGACGCGGCCCTGCGCCGCGCCGGCCGGCTGGGCGGGCCGGGCGCGGTCGCCGTCAAGTGCGCAAAGCGCGGCCACGATATGCGGTTCGACATTCCGGTCATCGGTACGGGCACGATCCGAACGCTGCGCCGAATCCGCGCGGCGGCTCTGGCCATCGAGGCGGGCCGCACCATCGTGCTGGAGCGCGAGGCCGTGGCCCGCGAGGCCGACCGATCGAGCCTCTGCCTCCTGGCATTTGAAGGAGAGCCTTGAAATGAGCGACACTTCTTCGGCGGCCGGACGGGTCCGGGTCGGCGTGTTCGGCGTCGGCAGCCTGGGCGAGCATCACGCGCGGTTGTATGCCGAATTGCCCGAGGCGGAACTGGTCGGGGTGTACGACGTCGATCCGGAACGCGCCCGGGCGATCGCCGCCAAGTACGGCACGACGGCGTTTGACGACCTCGACCGGCTCGCCGCGTCCGTCGAGGCGGCCAGCGTCGTGGTGCCTACCGACCTGCACCACGCGGTCGGTCGGCGCTTGCTGGAGACTGGCCTGCACCTGTTGATCGAGAAGCCCATCGCCGCGACGCTCGCGGAGGCGGAGGATCTGGTCGCCCTCGCGGCGCAGCGCGGAGCGATTCTGCAGGTTGGCCACATCGAGCGCTTCAATCCGGCCCTTGCGGCGCTCGCGTCGTTTGAAGGGCCGCCGCGCTGTATCGAGGCCCGGCGCCTGGCTCCGTACCCTCCGCCCCGGCCGGGCGGACTCCGGCCGCGCGGCACCGAGGTCAGCGTCGTACTCGACCTGATGATCCACGATTTGGATCTCCTCCTGAACCTGGTCCGCGCGCCGGTGGTGGAGGTCCGCGCCGCCGGCGTCACCCTGCTGAGTCCGACGGAGGATTTTGTGAGCGCCCGCCTCGCCTTCGCGAACGGCGCGGTCGCGAACGTGACGGCCAGCCGCCTCAGCCCGGAGCGATCGCGAACCCTGACCGTGTTTTATCCCGAAGCGGTCGTCGCCCTCGACCTCATGCGTCAAGCCGCCGTCGTGCACCGTCCAACGGCGACGGGACTGGAGCCGACGACGGTGCCGATCGAGCGCCAGGAGCCGCTGCGCCGGGAACTGGAAGCCTTTCTGCGCTGCGTCCGGCAGCAGACTCCGCCCACGGTCGGCGGCGCGCCCGCGACGGACGCGCTGCGGCTTTCCTACGACATTCTGCGGCAGATTGCCGAAGCGCGCGCATGAAGCCTTCGGTCCTCTGGAGCGCCGGCGAACTGTCCGGCGACCTACATGCAGCGGCCGTTGCCCGGGCGTTGCGCGCGCGCCGCTCCGATATTTCGTTCTGGGGAATCGGCGGCGACGGGCTGCGGGCGGAGGGAACCGACCTGGTCCGCCACGCGCGGGACATGGAAGTCGTCGGCTTTGTCGAAGTTTTGCGCCGCTATCCTTATTTTCGCCGCGCCTTTCGGGACGTGCTTCGCCGCGCCCGTGCGGAACCGCCGACGGTGGCGGTCCTGGTGGATTATCCCGGTTTCAACCTGCGACTCGCGCGCGCTCTGCATCGGACGGGGGTGCGCGTGGTCTATTACATCTGCCCGCAGGTCTGGGCCTGGCGCCGATCGCGGGCGCGCGTCCTTGCGGAGAACGTGCGTCGATTGCTGGTGATCTTCCCGTTCGAGACGGAGGTCTTCCGCGGCTATCCGCTGCGCGTCCAGTTCGTCGGGCATCCGCTGGTGGATGCGTTGAAGGCCGAGTCGGCGGCGCCGCCCGGTCCGCCGCTGCCATGGAGCGGGGCGCCGCGCGTCGCTGTGCTGCCCGGCAGCCGACGGAGCGAGATCGAGCACCACCTGCCGGTCCTATTGGCGGCCGCCGCCCGCATCGGCCGGGCTCGCCCGGACGCGTCGTTCCTCATCGCCGCGCCGGATGAGCGGGCCATGGTCTGGATTCGCGCCGCCGAGACGGCGGCGTCGGAACGGCCGGAACGATGCGCGGTCGTCGTCGGGCAAACCCGGCGCGTCCTGCGCGAAGCGCGCGCGGCCTGGGTCGCCTCCGGCACCGCCACGCTGGAGGCCGCGATGCTCGGCTGTCCGACGGTCATCCTCTATCGCACCTCGTGGTTGAACTACGCGATCGGCCGACGGCTGATCCGGGTGCCGTTCATCGGCATCGCCAACCTGGTGGCAGGGCGCGTCGTCTGCCCGGAGTTCATTCAGCAGGCCGCTACACCCGACGCCCTTTCCGGCGCCCTGCTGCCGCTGCTGGACGATTCGCCCGAACGCGCTGCGATGGTCAGCGGCATGGCGGAGGTCAGCGCGGCGCTGGGATCGGGCGGC
>CAYLTB010000068.1:0-15654 GCA_964386675.1 uncultured Verrucomicrobiota bacterium | reverse complement strand
CTCGGCGTCGCGGCGTTGTTCGCCGCCGTGCGTCGCGGCGCGCGATGGTTCTGGGCCGCCGTGGTGGCCGTGCCGGTTGCGCTGGCGGCGGCGGGCTGGGCGGTATGGACCTTCTCGCCGGCTTGGCGCCACCGCTTCGAGGAAATGTTGCGGGGCATCGAAACCGGCCAGGATTTTCGGCCGATGTGCTGGAAAATGACGCTGCACATGATCCGTTTGCGGCCGTGGTTCGGCTGGGGCGGCGGCAGCTACGAATGGACGGAACCGGCGTTCCAGACCTACGATGCCGGCCGGACGGCCTACTATGCCCATAATGAGCCGCTGCATCTGGCCGCGGAATACGGCGGCATCGGAATTGCGCTGCTGGCGGTGGCGGTCTGCGTGTGGCTGGTCCGGGCGGCCGTGCTGGCGCGACGTGCGCCGGAAGCGCGTCTCGCGGGCCCGACAATCGGCGCCTTGGGGGTCGTCACCGCCTCGCTGGTGCACGGGTTATTCGACTATAACTTGCATATCTACGCCAACAGCCATGCCGTCCTTCTGGTCATGGGCGCGGCTATGGCCGTTCACGCGCGGGCCGGCGGCCTGCCGCGCCTGCAAAACTGGACCTCGCGATCCCGCCGCGCCGTCGGCGTCGCGCTGCTCTGCGCCGGTGCGTTGCTGGCCGTGGCGATGCTGCGTGCGACGGCCGCGCAGTTCGTTGTGCGGCGAGCCGATCAGGTGCAGGAACGCGCGCGCTCCCGCGCGGAATTTGAGCGAACGGAGCGGCTTTACCGCATCGCGGCCCGTGTGGATGCGGGAAACTTCAATGCCTGGCGCGAGATCGGCCGCATCCGCAAGAATCTGGTGGTCCGGTACCCGGAAGCGCCGGAACGGTCCGACTGGATCAACGAATCTTTCGCGGCGTATCGCCGGGCACAACGCATCAATCCGTATGATCCGGCGATCTGGCACGGCCTCGCGCAGCTCTACCGGATAACGGGAGACGCCGCGCAGGCGCTGGCCCATCTCCAGGAAATGACGCGGCTGCAGCCGCGGCGCCCCTATTTTCATATTCTCCTGGGATTTCAATATGAACAGATGGGGCGCTGGGCCGAGGCGCTGTCCGCCTTCCGCTCCGCCGAAGCGCTGGGGGATCGCAGCCTTGCGGTGCGCGCGAAAATTCCCATGCTCCGGGCAAAGTTGCGCGACGCCGCCCCTCCGCCCGCGCCTTGACGCGCTCACGGCACGGCGCGCAAACCTCGCTTCCGAAAGCCCCGAGGACAACCCATCGGCCGACGGCATCGAAGGCTTTGCTGTCCGTCAGCTTCGATTCCCTCCGCGCGCGCGAAGCCTCGCTTCAGGGCCTGCCGCATCCATCCCTTCTCGCCGCGCATCCGGTGGGGCGGAGCTCTGCGATGCCGTCGAACAGCCCGCGGCTTTTCCCGGCGTTCATCGCGAGCGCGGAGAACTCTGCCTGACCACGCGATGACCGCGCCCTGGCGGACACGATTCCGCACGTCACGCGGTCTGCGGCGGCTGCCGCTTGAAAATCGGCCGCACGCATCGATATTCAGGAGAGTCCAGCCACAGAAAGGAACGGGACAATGTCAACCTTGCAGGTGGGGGATCCAGCGCCCGGGTTCTCGCTGAAGGACCCGGCAGGAAAGACGGTGCGCTTGTCGGATTACCGGGGGCGAAAGCTGTTGGTCTACTTTTATCCCAAGGCGGATACGCCAGGCTGTACGACGCAGGCATGCGCCGTGCGAGACGCCGCGGCCGATCTGGGCAGCGCCGGCATTGCCGCCGTGGGCATCAGCCCCGACCCGCCCTCCGCTCAAGCGAAGTTCGGCGCCAAATACAAACTCGGATTCCCGTTGCTGTCGGATCCGGACCATGCCGTGGCGGAGGCTTGGGGCGTCTGGGGCGAGAAAACGATGTACGGCAAGAAATACATGGGCATCCTCCGTTCCGCCTTCCTGGTGGACGAAAACGGTCGGGTCGCCGGCGCGTGGTACAAGATCAAGCCCGAGGACACAGTCCCCTCCGCGCTGGCCGCTGTCGGGTCATAGGCTGGCCATCGAACGGCCGCGTGGGCACGGAGCGCCCGGTTTCAGGCCGTCGGCGCCGTCTCCGCCCTGCTCTGCGATGAGGCCGTCCGCGGCAGTTGCCGCAGCAATCGCTCCGGCGCGGCCAGCCGTCCGTGCTGGAAGCGGACACCTTCCTCCGCCAGCAGCGCTTTCTTGCGCCGGAGTTGCGTGCCGCTTCGCTGTCCGTTGAAACCGCCCAGGGTCCCGTCGGATGCGATCACCCGGTGGCAGGGGACCGCCGGCGCATAGGGGTTCCTCCGCAAGGCCTGCCCCACGGCGCGCGGAGAGCGGATTCCGACGGCGCGGGCCAATGCGGCGTAGGTGGTCACGCAGCCCCGGGGCACGGCGCGAAGCGCCGCGTAGACGCGAAGTTCGAAGGCGGTGGGCGGGCGGGAAGCGCCGATCATAAGCGCGCCCCTATCGCCGCTCCGGCTGCGGCGAAATGCAGCGGCCGATGCCGTCCCGCCGGGCGCGCCGCCGCGAGCGCGGCGGCGACGAAGTCGCCCGCCCGGCGGACCGATTGGCCAACCGGCCGGCCGCGGGCCATCAACGCGGTGACCGCTGCCGAGAACGTGCAACCGCACCCGTGCGTCTCCCGCCCGGTCCACCGGCGGTGCCGGAAGACGACGGGAGCGCCCCGCCGCGGGGCCCAGCAGTCGAGGACGGAACCGCGCGTCTTCAGATGTCCGCCTTTCAATAACACGGAGGTCCCGAACCGGTCGCGCAAGTCCAGCGCCGCGGAGAGCGCGGTCCGCGCATCGCGAATGGGCCGGCCCCAGAGCAGCTCGGCCTCCGGTATGTTCGGCGTAATGACGGTGGCCAGCGGCAATAGACGATCCCGCAGCGCGGCGACCGCGTTCTCCCGCAACAAACGGGCGCCGCTGGCGGCGATCAACACCGGGTCGACGACCAGCGGCGGCGCGTCAGGACGATCCAGCGCGGCGGCGACGGCGAGGATGATCTCCTTCGAATACAACATGCCCGTCTTGGCGGCCCGCACGGGGAAAGCGTCCAGTACGGCCGCGATCTGGCCGGCGACCAGCGACGGCGACAGCGGCTCAATCCCCGTGACCGCGCCCGGGTTCTGGGCGGTAACGCAGGTCAGCGCGGACGTTCCAAAGACACCGAGCGCCTCGAACGTCTTGAGGTCCGCCTGTATGCCCGCGCCGCCGCCGCTGTCGGAACCGGCGATCGTCAGTGCAACAGGCAACCCGGACACGGCGGTCATTCCGGCAGTGCGGTGGCGAACGCGATGTTCCAGATTTCCGCGCGGCGGCAGGCGTCAATAACCGCGATGACATGCTGGTAGGGCGTCGCGCGGTCGGCCCGGATCACCACGGGTTGTCCGGGATAAATTTCGACGAGCTGAGCCAGCAGACGGTCCAGTCCGTCGGCGTCGAACGAGCGTCCGCTGACCACCACCGTGCCGTCCGCGCGCACGTTGAGGATGATCTCGCCCGGCAGCCGCTGCGGCGTGGCGGCGCTCTTGGCCGTCGGCAGCTGGATGTCGATTTCGCTTTCCCATTGCGCGAAGAGCTGGCTGGCGACAAAGAAGCACAACAGCAAAAACACAATGTCAATCATCGGCGCCAGTTGGAAACCGACGGGATCCGGCCGCGCTCGCTGGCGGAAGTTCATCGGGGCCGGTCCTTTTTCGGCAACCGCAACACCAAGTCCGCCGCAGCCGCTTCCAGGTGCGATATCAATTGCGCGCCGCGGCCGCGGAAGAACGCGTATGCGACCATGGCGGGGATGCCGACCATCAAGCCCGCCGCCGTCGTGATCAGCGCCTTGGAGACGCCGTCCGCCAGCACCATCGGGCGGGCCTTGGCGATGTCGAGCGCCACGGCGTTGAATGCCTGCAACATACCCAGGACCGTTCCGAGCAATCCGACCATCGGCGCGATCACGGCGACGTCCAGCAGGTATTGCACCTGCCCCTGAATCTGCGCGGCCTGCCGTCCGCCCTCGCCCTCGACCAGTTCCTTCAACAGCCCGGTATCCGGCGTCTTGGCGCGCTCCCAGAAACCCACGGCGGCGCCGGCGACCGCGGCAAACGCAGAGCGGTCTCGCCGGCAGAGCGCCCGCGCCTCTTCGACACGTCCGGCATCCAGCGCGTCGGCCAGGTCCTCCCGCAGTGCGCGCGGAACCACCGCCGCGGCGCGCAGGGTGACTGCGAGGTAAATCACGAGCGCCAGTCCGATGACGGACAGACCGCCCAGCACATACATCAACGGGCCCCCCAGCCGGACGATCTCCGTGAGCGTATAGGCGGGCGGTCCGGGCGGCAGCGCGCCGCCGTCCTGTGCGGCGGCCGACAGCGATCCCAGGGCTGTGATCACCGAGGCCAGCACGACGCGATTCGGTTTCATGTCACGACTCCAGACTGCGGCGAGGCGTTTCCGTCAGCAGATCGCGGTGGCGGTAGAAATACACCCCGCCGGAAATCGCCGTGATCGCGGCGACGGCCAATGCCATATAGTACACGGACAGGTCAAAGAAAGACTGAAAAGCCGCCCGGCGGTCGGGCGCCCAGCGCGGCAGCCAGTCGCGACTGGCCGCCAATCCAAGCAATATAGCCGAAATGGCCGCCAGCTGCCACACCGTCTTGTGTTTACCCCACGCGCCGGCCGGAATATGTCGTCCGTTGCGCTCGCCCAGCGCGCGCAATCCGGTCACGAGGAACTCCCGCGCCAGGATCAGCACGACGATCCAGGCCGGAATCAGGGACCGCCCGCCGTCCGCCGTGCGTAACTCGACGAAGCAGACAAACGCCGCCGCGGTCAGGACCTTGTCGGCCAGCGGATCGAGGAGCGATCCCAGCGGGGTCACGCCGTTGAGTTTGCGAGCCAGATGCCCGTCCAGCGCATCCGTGACACTGGCCGCGACGAAGACGACCAGCGCGGCCGTGGCGCCGAACGGCACCGGGAGAAACAGCAGCGCAATCAGCAATGCCGCCAGCGCGATGCGGCTGGCGCTCAGCAGATTGGGCAGGTTCATCATGGCGCGTTGCTCGCGCGCTCCGGCGCGAAGGGGTCGGCCAGCGGCTCCGGCGGCAGCTCCAGGATGGGTGAAACCGCTTCGAAGCGCACGGGCGCGCGGTCGGTCGGGGTTGGCGAACGGCGGGGCGTTCGCGGTCGGGAAAGAATTCCCGCGGCGGCGGCCGCCAGGATCACGATTCCCGCGGCGACCAGAAGCGCGCGCCGCGGCCGGCGGGGCGGACCGAGCGTGGCGGCGTCGGACTCCGGCGCGGCTTCGGCGTGCGGCGTGACGTCCGGCGCCGCCGCAACCACGGTGTCCCGCAATTCCGGCGCCGACGGGACGGGCAAGGGCGCGGCCGAAGTCTCGACGACGCCGGATTCTGGGGATTCGGAGCGGAAACGCCGGGACGGGAGCGCGACGGTCGGCGGCAGCAGCGGCGGACGCGGAGCGGGCGAGCGCGCCGCCGCGTATTCGCGCAATAACGGAGCGGGATCGAGGCCGAGGTATTCGGCGTACAGCTTGAGGAAACCCCGCGCATATACCGGCGACGCAAAACGGTCGAAGTCCTCGGTTTCCAGGGCTTCCACATGCTGCGACTTCATGCGGGTAGCAGCGGCGGCGTCAGAGACGGAGATCTTACGGGCCTCGCGCGCCTGACGCAACTGGTTTCCAATGTTCATTTCGTGTATTGCCGTTCGGAGCGGCCACTTCAGGACGCGGTGGATTCCGAGTCGTCGTTGGCCGGGATCTGGCCGTCCAGGTCAATCAGGATCTCTCGCGGATCCGAACCCTGGGCGGGACCGACAATGCCCCGCTCTTCCAGAATGTCCATGATCCGCGCGGCCCGGGTATACCCGATTCCGAGCCGCCGCTGCAATGACGACGTCGAGGCCCGGTGCGTCTGCCGGATGATCTCGATGGCCATTTCGATTTTCTCGTCGTCTTCCTCCATGTCGGGCAGATCGCCGCCCTTCTTTTCCAGTTTCTCCTTGATCGCGGCCTCGAAACGCGGCGATCCCTGTGCCCGGATGAAATCGGCGACGGCGCGCACCTCGCGGTCCGACGTGAGGCAACCCTGCGCGCGGACCAGTTTGGACACCCCCGGCGGCAGGAACAACATATCGCCCTTGCCGAGCAATTTGTCGGCGCCATTCGCGTCAATGATGGTGCGACTGTCCACCTTCTGCGCCACCTGGAAGGCGATGCGCGCGGGCAGGTTGGACTTGATGGTGCCGGTGATCACATTCACCGACGGGCGCTGGGTGGCCAGGATCAGGTGAATGCCGACGGCCCGCGACAGTTGCGCGATCCGGGCGATCGAGTTCTCGATGTCCGATTGCGCCACGAGCATCAGGTCGGCCAGTTCGTCCACCACCACCACGATGTAGGGAAGTTTCTCGGGTAGGGCGGACGACTCGTCGCTCCCGGGCGCGCCCGCCGCGGGGTCGGCGGCAAACAGGTCCGGCTGGCGTTCGATCCGGCGGCTGTTGAACAGCCGGATGTTGCTGGTACCGGCGCGCGCCAGCAGTTTGTACCGCTTTTCCATCTCCGCGATGACCCAGCGCAGTCCCAGTCCGACTTTCTTCGCCTCGGTAATTACCGGCGCGATCAGATGCGGGATGTTGTTGTAAGCCGAGAATTCAACGATTTTCGGATCCACGAGCAACAGGCGCAGTTGTTCGGGCGTACGCGCCATCAACAGGCCCGTCAGCAGCGAGTTCATGCAGACCGTCTTGCCGGAGCCGGTCGCTCCCGCGATCAGCAGGTGCGGCATTTCGGTCAGGTCGGCGACGATGACGCGGCCGCCGACGTCCTTTCCGATCGCCAGCGGCAGCAAGGCGCGCGTGTTCCGCCACGTCTCGCTTTCGAGGATGTCGCGCAGATACACGGTGGTGGTCTTGATGTTCGGCACTTCGATGCCGACAACGCCTTTGCCGGGAATCGGGGCTTGGACGCGGACATTCTCCGCCTTCAACGCCAGCGCGAGATTATTGCTCAGGCCGGCGATTCGCTCGACGCGGACTCCGGCCGCCGGCAGCAGTTCGAAGCGGGTGACCACCGGTCCCTGTTCGACGTTCGTCAACTGCGTTTCGATGCCGAAATCGGCGAGTGTTTCGACCAGCGTGCGCCCGATTTCCTGCAAATCGCCGCGCACTTCGCGCTCGGATTCCGGCGGAACCGGTTCGAGCAGCGAGAGCGGGGGCAACGCGTAGGGAGCGCCGGGCGGCGGGGGCGCGGCCGGCTCCGCTGGCGGTGGTGCGGGCTTCTCCTTCTCCCGCGGCGGGCGGGGAGGCCGGTGGGGGCGCGGGGCGGGCGGTTCGATCGGTTTCTCCGCGCCGCCCTCGGGCGCCGGCGTCGGCGCCGGTATCGGCGCCGCTTCAGGATCGCGCGGCGCCACCGCCGGTTCGATCGGCAGCGTCGGCGCCATGGCCTTTTCCAGGCGCCGCCGTTCCCGCTCTGTCTTCCGCCGCTCTTCCTCGAGCAGTTCCAGCCGGTCCCGCCGGCTCTGCCGCCAGGCGGTCCAGCGGCGCGCCGTGGCCCGGGCGATTCTTCCGACCGCGGCCGCCGCGGCGGCGAGCCGGATTCCGAACAACAGGATCAGTGAGGAAACGAACACCGCGGCCGCCAGGATCCCTGCGCCGACCGCGCCGACAATGAGTGCGAGTCCCCGCCGTCCAATCAGTTCTCCGATCAGCCCGCCGGGCGGGTCCACATTGAGCCGCTGCGCCGCGCTGCGCCATGCGTCCGGCCACAGATCCAGCCAGCAGACGATCGAAAGCAGGGCCAGCGTCATGGCCAGGAACTTCGGCCAGATCCGACCGGTGCGCTGCAATAGCAGGAATCCCGACACGATGAACAGCAGCGGCAGCAACGCGTAACCGCCGACGCCGAAGGCCAGGAATATTCCGTATGCGGTTCCGGCGCCCAAGGGGCCGATCAGATTGGCCGGCGGCGAGGTCGGCGGAAATCGCACCAGTGCCACATCATCGGGTTGAAACGAAAGCAGACTCAGGGTCAATAGCGCGCATACCGCAATCAATAGCACCCCGCCGGTCTCGGACCAGCCCGTGCGAACGATCTCCCTGCGAACGGCCATGGGGGATCGTATACCGCGCCGGGCCTTCGGGATCAAGCACGGCGGCCCCCGTTCTGAACGGGACTCCCTCCGGCGATCGCCGCCGAATCAGCCGACCGCCGCGGACACCGCGCGGCGCCATCCGTCTCAAACGAGGCCGGCCAGATATTCGATCCAGGCGTCCAGTCCCTCGCCGGTTTTGGCGCTGAGTTCGAAAATGAAAACCCCGGGATGCACGCGCCGCAGGCACTGTCGAGCGCGGGCGGCATTCCATCCCACATGCGGCGCCAGGTCCGTCTTGTTGATGACGACGACGCCCGCCCGTGCGAAGAGGGCGGGGTATTTCAAGGGTTTGTCCTCGCCCTCCGGCGTCGAGAGCAGCGCCACCTTGAAGCTTTCGCCGAGATCGTAGGCGGCCGGACAGACGAGGTTGCCGACGTTCTCGATGAACAGGAGCCGCGTCTCCGGCGTGACGACGTGCGGCAGCAGCGCGCCCACCTGTTCGGCATTCAGATGGCAGGCGCTGCCGGTCTGGATGCCGTGCACATGCGCGCCCTTGCCCGACAGCCGTTGCGCGTCCAGCTCGGTCTGTTGGTCGCCGGCGATGACCGCGCAGGGAATGCGGCCGCGCAGCCGGTCCAGCGTCTGCTCCAGCAGAAGCGTCTTTCCGCTGCCCGGCGAGGAAATCAGGTTCAGCGCAATGACGCCGCGCTCTTCCAGCCAGCGCCGGTTGGCCGATGCCGCCTCGTCGTTGCGCGCCAGAACCCGGCGCTCGATCTCGACCGCCCGCCGCGTTTTGATGCCGGCGAGCCCGTCCTGCGGGTGGTCGTGCCCGTGCCCGTGCACAGGATCATGAGCGTGGCCGGCATTCGGTCCGTGGTCGTGTCGGTCGGCGGTTTGGCCGCAGCCGCAGGTTTCGCACATAGCAGGCTCCCGTCCGCATGGATGAAGACGGCATGAAGATAACGCGTCGGCGCGGCGACGGCAAGCGGCGTCGGCGACGTTTCCCGTCATCGCAGGCCGATGGCGTGCCGCCTTGCCTTTCGGCGATGGGCGGGGCATCTTGTGCGTCCAATTTCACGCAGGGCGGGGAAGAAGCCGGAGATGGCGGGTCGTCGAAAAATGCTGGCGGTTGACGTGGCCGCGCTGGGCTGGGACTTGCTGGAGCGCGCGGAGCGGCTTTCGCTGGGCGATCTGCGGTTTCGGCCGCTCGAATCCGTTTTCCCGGCCCTCACGTGCACCGCACAGGCGTCTTTCCGCACGGCGGCGCCGCGCGGCGTTCACGGTATCGCGGCCAATGGTTTTTTTGATCGCCGACTGCGGCGTACGTTCTTTTGGGAGCAATCGGCGGCGTTGGTCGGCGGGCCCCGCATGTGGGACCGATTCCGCGCCGCGGGCGGACGGGTCGCACTGCTCTTCTGGCAACAGAGCCTGGGCGAATCGGCGGATCGCGTACTGTCGCCCCGTCCGGTCCATCGCCACCACGGCGGAATCATTTTCGACTGCCAGAGCCGGCCGCTCCGCTGGTCCGCGGAATTGGAGCGCCGGATCGGCCGCCGGTTTCCGCTGTCGCGCTACTGGGGCCCGCTGGCCGGCGCGGCATCCAGCGAATGGATCGTGCGCGCGACAATCGAGACGATGCGGCTGGGCGACGACGCGCCCGAGCTGATCCTGTCCTACCTTCCGCACCTCGACTACGACCTGCAGCGTTTCGGCCCCGCGCATCCGCGCGCCGTGCGCGCGCTGGCGGCGGTCCTTCGCTGGCTGGCCCGGCTGCGGGCGGCGGCAGCCGAGTGCGGATACGAGGTGCTGTATTTCGGCGACTATGCGATGGCCGCAGTGACCGCCGCGCCGGTGTTTCCCAATCGCGCGCTCCGCGCGGCGGGCCTGCTGGAAGTCCGGAACGTCCGCGGACGCGCGTATCCCGACCTCTTCGGCAGCGCCACGTTCGCCGTCTGCGATCACGAGGTGGCGCTGGTTTATGGGCGGGATGCCGCGTGCGCGGCGCGCGCGCGGGAAGTCCTCGCCGGGCTGCCCGGCGTGGCTGAGATGACGCCGAATGAAAGCGCGGGCGGCGACGGCGCGCCGGATTTCCTGCTGACAGCCGCGGAGGGACGGTGGTTTGCCTATCCGTGGTGGGAAACACGGGGTGAGGCGCCTGATTACGCGGCACACGTCGATATTCACAACAAGCCCGGATACGATCCGTGCGAGCTGTTCTTCGGTTTCCCGCCGCCGCGCGTGTCGCAGGACTCCGCGCAGATCCGGGGCACGCATGGGCGCGCCGGTCCGGCCCGTCGTGCAGCCTGGACCAGCTCCGCCTCGCTAAAGCCCGAGGCGGGCGATCTCGTCGGCCTGGCTGCCGCGCTTCGCGGCTGGCTGGAGGAAGCCCTGCCGTGAAGCCGTCGCCGGCGCGCGCGTCCTTGCAATCCTTCGTCGTCCCGTTCGATTACCCGGTCGTTTTCACGCGCGGGGTCTTCGATCCGGGCAATTCCGCGCTGGCCGACGCCCTGACCCGTCGCGCGACGGACCGTCGGCGCGTCCGCGCGGCGCTGTTTGTGGATTCCGGCCTGCAGGCGGCGTGGCCCGACTTGATCGGGCGCGCCCGGGACTATTTTCGCGCGCAGGCCGGCCGGGTGGAGCTGGTCGGCGCCCCGCGCGTCGTGCCCGGCGGCGAGCCGATCAAGAACGATCCGCGGTTTGTCTGGAAAATCGCCGGTGATTTGCTGCAGGCCGGGTTGGACCGGCACGCCAGTGTCGTCGTGGCCGGCGGCGGCGCCGTGCTGGATGCGGTCGGCTTCGCCGCGGCGTTGCCGCATCGCGGCCTGCGGCTGGTCCGGCTGCCGAGCACGACGCTGTCGCAGGCGGATTCCGGGGTGGGCGTGAAGAACGGCGTGAACCACGGCGGCGTCAAGAACGCGCTCGGCGTCTTCGCGCCGCCGTTCGCCGTCCTCAACGACCTCGATTGGCTGCGGACGCTGTCGGACGACGATTGGATGGGCGGCGTCGCCGAGGCCATCAAGGTCGCGGTCATCCGGGACGCGGCGTTCTTCCGGGAACTTTTCGCGCGGGCGCCGGACCTGCGGCGGCGCAGCGATGAGACCATGGAGCGGACGGTCCGCCGATGCGCGGAACTCCACCTGCATCACATCCGTACGGCGGGCGATCCGTTCGAACAGGGCGCAGCGCGCCCGCTGGACTTCGGGCACTGGGCGGCGCACGAGCTGGAGTCGCTGTCGCGCAACCGGGTGCGGCACGGCACGGCGGTCGCATTCGGCATCCGCCTGGACACGCTGTACGCGCGGCGCCGGGGGTGGTTGGATGCGGCGGCGGCGGACGCCGTGACCGGTCTGCTGGACCGCTGTGGATTCCCCGCGTGGCATTCGGCGCTGGACCGTTGCGGCGCGGACGGGCGCCCGGCTGTGCTGGCGGGCATCGAGCGGTTCCGCGAGCACCTGGGCGGCCGGCTGGCCGTCACGTTTCCGCGCGGCATCGGGGTGGGGTTCGAGAGCGACGACCTGGATCCCGCGGTCGTGGTTCAGTGCTTGGACGAGTTGCGGGCGACGGCGGCGCGTTAGGCCGGCCGATTCTCGTCGAGACTCGCGCTCGGATCGGTCACCCATGCCCGATCACAGCTCTGCCGTCGCCAGACGCAGCGCCAGCCGGCACGCGTCGAGGAACTCCGGAATCACGACGTGCTCATCGAGGCTGTGCGGCTGGCGCTGGCCGGCGCCGAGGGTCACGGTGGGCAGGCCGGCGGCGTTGAGCGGATTGGCGTCCAGGCCGCCGTCCATGGCGACGACTTTGGGGTTGAGGCCGATTGCGCGCGCGGCCTCCACCGCGAACCGGACCGCGGGATGCGAGTCCTTCAGTCGGAAGGCCTGATAGTCGTTGGCGACGCGGAAATCCGCGCGTCCGCTTTTTCCTTCGTTGTTGCGGACGCTGCGCGCCGCCCACTCGAAAGCGGCGCGCCACTCGGCGGTGATCTTCGCGAGGAACCCGGGGTCGTGGCTGCGGCATTCGCCCCGGACGAAGACGTGACGCGTGACCTCGTTGGTGGCCTCGCCGCCCTGGATGACTCCCGCGTTGGCCTTGCCGCGCCGGCGGCCCTTGGCGATGGCGCCGAAATAGCCCCGGGCGGCGGCGCGCTCGATGGCGCGCGCGGCGATTAGAATGGCCGAGACGCCCGCTTCCGGCCGCACGCCGGCGTGGGACGAGATGCCGTGGACATTGGCCTCCCATTTCGTCGCGCCGATCGCGCCGGCGATGATCTGGTCCGGCGCGCCCGAATCCAGGTTGAAGGCAATGGCGGGCCGGCCCGCGTCGGACAGTCGCAGGTGCTTCGCGCCGTACAATCCGATTTCCTCGCAGATCGTGAACACGAGCGTCAAGGGCGGATGGGCCACCCGCTGCCGGAGCAGGGTTTCAGCGAGCGTGACGAGGGCGGCGACGGCCGTCCGGTTGTCGGCGCCCAGCGCCGTGTCACGGCTGGCGGGACGGATTTCCTGCCCCCGCCGGACGGGGCGCGCGCCGCGGCAGAGCGGCACTGTGTCCATGTGTCCCAGGAACATCCGGCGCGGTCCGGTGCGCGTGCCGGGCAGCCGGACAATGAGGTTGCCGACTTCGAAGTCGCGCGGGTCGCGCCCGAGCGTGCGGGCGATGCGCTCGTTGGCGTGGTCGAATCGCATCCACGCGGGGCGCACGCCGGCTGCGCGCAGTTTGAGCTGCACGGCGCGGGCGACGGCCCCTTCGCGGCCGCTGGAGCCGGGAATCGCCAACAAGTCCATCAAGTGCTGCACAGCGCGGCCTTCGTCGAGTGTCGGATTCATGGGTAGAGGCTCCGGAGTCGAGTGGATGGATCGAAAGCCGCCGTCCAGTTCAGCGGATGATCAGATCGTTCGGTCCGCCGCGGACGGGCCCGGCGCCCGGAATGCCGCCCAGGCCGGTCAATCCGCTGCCGGGCACTACGATCTGGCGCGATTGTTCAATCTGGTGGCGTTCGATCTGGGCGGCGATGCGCTGCATGGCCTCCTCCAGTGCCGCGCCGAACTTCGCACATGCCTCCTGGAGATTGGCGGCCTCGATCGGCATTTCGATCGGCAGCGGACCGGCGCGCGTCATCAGCTGCGTCTGGCCGAGGAATCGCAGCGGACGAGAGGGGTCCACGGTGCCGTCGGCCTTGACCGGCGTCAGGCGGCGTATGGAGCCGACCTCCAGGTCGGTGAACACTTCCTCCAGGTAGAGGTTGCCGGCGTTCAAGTTCATGTCTTCGGGCTGTCCGCGCTGCGGGCTCATACGGCGAATCCTTTCACGCTGCGGGCCGATGCGGCCCGCCTGAAGCGACTATTATGGGAGACCGCCCCGCCGGCGTCGAGGCGGAAAGCGCCGTGTTTCCAAGGCTTGGAAAACAAGCCCCCGTTCGTTTCCAAGGCTTGGAAACGCGGCGCGCCCCACCGCTGCCCGCGGGCGAGCGGCGGCCTTCAGAAGGTCAGCCGCAGGCCGGCGCGCCAGGAAAAAGTGTCGAAGAATCTCAGGTGGGCGCCGACGGAGAGCGACGGCGTGAGAAACAGGCTGGCGCCGGCGGCGACACCCGTGACGCGGGCTTCCTCGAACGAGCGTTCCACGCCGCCGATATCCTGCCGGCCCCGCACGAATTGCGCGATCGGGCCGGCGTAGAGGTCGAGGCTGTAGGGATAGGCGGTGCGTCCGGCGTCCTGTCGCGCCAGCATTTCGTAGTGCAGGGTGGCCGAGACCGTCGTGTCGCCCCAGCGGAACGATTCGCCGTTCTGGTCATAGGCGGCGAAACCGTACTCGGCGGCGGCCCGCACGCTGACGGCGCCGGAGATAAACTCGGGCGCGGGCACGTCGAGCCGCCATAGATTCAAGCCCGCGCCGGCCGAGGCACGCAGGATGCCGTCATTCCAATCGGCGTTGGGGGCGGGCTTGACCTGCGCATAGCCCGCGGTGGCGAAAAGGCGCAGCCAGGGGGCGATGGGATAGCCGACGTAGGCGGCGTAGGTCTCGCATTCGATGTTCCGTTTGACGCCACCCGGGAACAGGATCGCGCGGTAGAACCGCTCTTTGTCGGCGCCGAGCGTCAGCCCCGGCACGGAAACGCCTTCCCAGAGACTCGCGCGCAGCGAGGCGTCGCCGACCTCCGAGGCGCGCGCCGGCCGCACCGTCGCCGCCGAGCCCGCCACGAGGATCGCCGCCAGCCGCAGGAATACGTGCTTCATGTTCCGTCTCCCTTCTCTCGCCGTGGGGTTGTCTGCGGTTTAGAATAGGTCAATGCGCCGGATTTGTCACGGAGGGTTTGACGAACGGCGTCAAAACTGCGCGCCGACGCCCAGCGACGCGCCCATCTGTTCCGATACGATTTCCTGATCCACGATCCAGCGCGCGCCGAACGGCGTTTCGGGATCGTAGTCGGCATAGACGAGATTTCGCGACACCCCTTCGGCGGCGAAGGCGGAATAATAGAGGTGGACGCAGGCGAATGTCCGGCGGCCAATGGCCCGGCGGACATGGAGTTCGGCCTTCCCGCCGACGCCCTCCGTCGAGGCCCGCGATTCCAGGCCGCGCGCGAGATGGTCGTCCCGGTCCTCCGCGCGGACATAGGGCGAAAGCGCCAAGCGCCCGCGACATTCCCACGCCGCACGCCGCCAGGTGCCGGCGATTTCGAGGTAGGGCGTCCATACCGTCGTTCGGTAGGTCGCCACATCGCCCAGGATGCCGCTGACGCCGAGTTCGGGGAACGGCGGATGCCATTGACTCGCATCGCGCGCCACCCAGTCGTGGCGTCGAAAGGCCAGTCCGACGCCAGCGGAGAGAGCGATGAGGTCGCGCTCGCCGGTCCATTCATACACGTAACGCCGCACACCGGCCTCCGTTTCGAGGCCCCGGGCGGCGGTCTTACTTTCGGAATACGTGGTCGCCAGCGTCGGCGCTCCGGGGGCCTCCCAATCCGTATCCGCCAGTTTTCCGGCCTGCTGGGAAGGGGCGGCGGACACCGCGCCGAAGAATTCCCACCGCGATCGGTGCCGCGCCTCCCCGGCGACCCGCGCCGTCCAGCGGGGCAACGGCCACACGAGCCGGCTGATGGGGAACGGCAGCTCCGACCGTACGCCGTTTTCGATGACCGTTCCGCCCATGCGATACGTCGTGGTTCCCGTTTCGGCCGCGGCCTCGACGCGAGTTTCCACGCGCCACGCGGCGTCTGAATCCGGGCGCGCTGCGGCGAAGACGCCGGTCGCCCCTGTCGCGATGGCGAGCGCCGCCCAACGTCCGCGTTTCATAGGGATCCGGTCTTGAGCGTTTTCGGGCGGTGCGGCACAAATTCGCCGCGGCGCGCGTCCCGGGCGGCCCGCGCGGCACGCTCGGCTTCGCGCTGGAACTCGCGCTGGCTGCGCAGGGCCTTGCCGCGGGCGGGCCGCCGTCGCTCGTAGCGGCCGTCGGGTCGCAACCGCCAGGCCTGCGCGGTGTCGTCCAGGCAGGTGCGCAGGATGCGCCGCAGCCGCGCCGCGCCGCGCG
>CAYLTB010000067.1:0-15842 GCA_964386675.1 uncultured Verrucomicrobiota bacterium | reverse complement strand
GATCCGGCTGGCGTTCAACGGTATCGAGCGTTTTGTCTCCACGCATCGCCTGACGCTCACCAGCGGCACCGTCCTGCAGGCGCTGGCGTTCGACAAGCCGGTGTTGACCCCCGATACCGGCCTGATCGGTTGGCGAACGCGCACCGCCGGATTGGGATCGGTATATCGCTATCAGGACATCGCCGATCTGACGGAACGCTGGAATGCAGCGCGGCGCTCGGCCGCGCCGCCGCCCGTGGCCGCAATCCGCCGTTTCATGCTATCGTTTTCCCAAACGGCCGTGGAGCGCTTCTTCACGAGCGTCATGGTCGGCCATCCTCCGCCCTCGGCTTCGGCGGCATCGGGCGGTCAGGCGAACGGCGATGCTTAGGGCGGATAACATAGCGCGAATCCTGGAAGCGTGCGGAGACGGCCTCGTGCTGGACGTGGGGGGGTGGGCCGATCCCTTCCCCCGCGCGGATTACGTCCTCGACTTCTTCTCGTACGAAACACGGCGACTGGCATATCACGGCATCAACCGCCTGCCGGTCACGTGTCGATATCCCAACCCGCTCCCCGGCGAGCGGTTCAGCCGCGATACCTGGATTGTGCAGGACATCTGCGGTCCGGCAGCTTTCCCGTTTCCCGACAAGAAGTTCGATTTCGTGATTTGCTCCCATACCTTGGAGGACATCCGGGATCCGATCCGCGTGTGCGCCGAACTCATGCGCGTCGGAAAAGCGGGCTACATAGAGACCCCGTCCCGTCTCGCCGAGCAGACGATGGGCGTGGAGTCGGCACCCGACCAAGTCGGTTACGCGCATCACCGCTGGCTGGTGGAATACGGAGCGCAGCGCCTTGTCTTTCGGCCCAAGCCGCACAACCTGCACACCGATCCGGCCCTGCACGTTCCCGCGTGTTACCTTCGACGTCGCGGGCCGTCGGCGCTTACCGATTTTCTCTTCTGGAAAGACGTCTTTCAGGCGGAGGAGGATTGGGCCTTCGACGCGCGGGCCGAGGCGGCCCGGTTTGTCGCGTCGCTCGGCATACCCCCGGCCGACTACCGGACCGAGCGATGGGAACAACGGCGCCATCGCTGGCGGCGGTATTTTGAGCCGTCGTTTCGACGCTATCGCCAGTTCCGGATGTGGCTGGGCCGGGTGCGCCGCGGCCGGTTTCGAGCACCGCCGGCCGCCCCGGCGCCGCCCGAGCTCTGGACCTGGGCAAAATTGTTCGAGGCAGCCCGACCGCCCCCCACGGACCCGTCCACGGGCAACGCATGACTGTGAAACTCGCCATCGTGGGTTGCGGAGCCATCGCCGAACAGATGCATCTGCCGGCCGCCGCCGCTGTGCCGGAGGTTCGGATCACCGCCCTGGTGGACACCGACCGGGATCGCCGGACCCGCCTGCAACAGACCTTCAACGTTCCCCGTGCCGCGGAGGCTCTGGAAGCGGTGGCCGACGAAACGGATGCGGTCGTGCTGTGCACTCCGCCGCATACGCATCGCGACCTGGCGCTCCGGGCGTTGGCCTGCGGCCTGCACGTGTTGTGCGAAAAACCGATGGCCAATTCCTGTGCGGACGGCGAGGCCATGATCGCCGCCGCGCGCCGCGCCGACCGTGTGCTGGCGCTCGCCCATGTCTTCCGTTTCTATCCCAGCCGGCGGGCCGTGCGCGACTGGATCGCGCGTCAACCGCCGGGCCGCATCCGCCGCGTCGCCGTCGAGCAAGGCGGGGTGTATTCGTGGCCCGCCGTTTCGGGTTACAGCATGCGCCGGGAACTGACACCCGGCGGTGTCCTCTTGGATTCCGGCATTCATCCGCTGGACACCCTGCTGTGGTGGTGCGGTCCGCCGCAACACGTGGAATACGAGGACGACGCCTGCGGCGGACTGGAAAGCAACGCCCGTTTGAACATGATCTCGGCGGGCGGATATCCGGTGGCTTTGCGCCTTTCGCGCACCTGCGCCTTGCGAAATGAATTCGTCGTCGAAACGGCGGACGAAACGCTGGTGCTTCACGCCTATTCCACCGATCGGTACGCGATCCGGCGCGGCGCCCGCCTCGAGATCGTTGCGGCCCAGTCCCAACGGATCACGGCGGACGAATGCAGCCGGCGACAGTTGAACGATTTTCTGGAAAGCATCCAGGGACGGCATCCGCCCGCCGTATCCGGCGCCGACGGCGCGGCCGTCATCGGGTTGATCGAAAAATGCTATGCCATCAAGCGCGCCCGGCCCCTGCCCACGCGCGCGCCGCTCCCGGGGTTGACGTGGTAGGACTTCGCGAAAAACCCGTTTTGGTCACGGGCGGCACCGGTTTCATCGGCGGCCGTCTGGCCGAGCGGCTGCACCTGGAGTCGCATGCCCGGGTGCGTGTGCTGGTGCACCGCTGGGCCTCGACAACCTGGATTTCTCGGTATCCCGTGGAACTCGTCGCCGGCGACGTTTGCGACGCCGCCGCCGTTCGGGCGGCCGCGACCGGGTGCTCGATCGTGTTCCATTGCGCCAGCGGCGGCGACGACGCCGATTCCTATCGCGCGGTCAATGTGGATGGCACGCGCAACGTATTGGAGGCCGCCCGGCACTGCGGCGTGGAGCGCATCGTGCACTTGAGCAGCGCGGTCGTACACGATCTGGAAGCGCCGGGCGAGATTGACGAGGACTCGCCCCTGCGGCCGGCGCGGCACCCTTACACCGCCTCGAAGATCGGCGGAGAGGAGGTGGTATGGGAGTTCTGGCGGCGCGATCGCCTGCCGGTCACCGTAATTCGTCCCGCCTTCGTCTGGGGACCGCGCGGACTCCAGTACACCGTGGCGCCGATTCGGGCGATGGCCGAGGGGCGATTCGCGCTTTTCAACGGAGGCCGGGCGGAGTGCCCGGCGGTATACATTGACAACTTGGTGGACGCCCTGCTCCTGGCCGCCACTCATCCGAAGGCTGTCGGCGAGGCTTTCCTGATTACCGATGGGGAAGGCCGCACCTGGCGGGAGTTTTTTGAAGCCTACGCGGCCTTGCTCGGTGGAAGGCCGTTGCGCGATCTCGCGACCTCCGCGCTCGGGGTCCGATGGGCGGTGGCCCTGTCCGAACTGGCCGCGAAGGGCGTGCGCCGTCTGGCCGGCAGCCCGGCGCCGTTCTGGCGTCGCGCCTGCCGGCGCTCGCTTCGCGAATTGAACCTCTGGTTCGGACGGCGGGGCATCGTTCCGCGCCGGGAGATGGCCCTATTCTCCCGGGAAGGCAGAATATCCCTGCGGAAGGCGCGCGCCGTTCTGGGCTTCGCGCCGCGTCTTTCGCTGCCGGAAGCCCTGCGCGAAACAGAGCGGTGGCTGCGGGACCAGTGCCCCGCGCTTCTGCCGGAGGCCCGGGAAACTCGACGATGAATCTGGCGCGACGGTTTCGCAATTGGGCGGCCGAACAATGGATCCTCGGTCGCGTCGTCTGGCCGGCCGTCCCGGCCCGCTGGCGACGATCCTGGCGGGATGTCCGCAATCGCGGCGAAACGGTCTGGGTGGGATCCGATGCGGAATCGCGCGTCTGCGGCTGGGAGTGGTCATCCTACCTTACGGTCTGCCAGCGGCGCCCCCGGCGAGGCGGACAGTTGCTGCGGAAATGTCTGGAGGAGGCGCCCGTGCGGCTGCGGCCGCTGCAGGCGCGCGGCCGCGCGCCGGCCGATCCCCGGCTGTCCATTGTGATTCCCTTTCGCGGCGGCGAACGCCGCAATCAACTCGAATGCGTCCTGCGCAGCTGGGCGGGACAGGATCGTGAGGATTGGGAACTCCTGGTCGTCACCGATCGTGGCGGCACGATGCCATTGCCCGTGTTGCCGGATTGGATTCGCCTCGTAGCACTGGATTCGAACGACGCCTTGTTCCCGAAAAGCCGTTTCCTGAACGCCGGCGCGCGCGCCGCCCGCGCGGATTGCCTGTTGTTGCACGACGCCGACATCGTCGTCCCCGCAAACTACGCCGCCCAACTGATCGGGCGTTTACAGGCCGGCTGGGATGCCGTGCATCCGCTTCGATTCCTCTTCTACCTGGACGAAGCGGAAACCGCGAAGTTCATGGAATCCGACGGCCGCTCCGTCGTGGGCCGGGTGGCGGATGTGCGGCAGAATTTCGCCGGCGGCTCCGTCGCCGTGCGCCGCACGGCCTATTGGGCGATCGGCGGCATGAACGAATCGTTCGCCGGCTGGGGCCTGGAGGATGTGGATTTCTACCAGCGATTGGAAACCCGGAAGCTGTTTCGCGGCCGATACGCAGCGGCCCTGCACCTCTGGCATGCCGCCGATCGCCGGGCCTTCACGCCGGGTAACCGGGAACTCTATGAGCGCGAATCCGCCTTGTCCGCGGTGGAACGGATCCAGCGGCTGACGGCGCGTTTGAACCAAGGCCCCGCCGGATGATTCACCTCGTCATACCCCGAATGCACGAAGGCCCCCGCGGCGCGGGGCAATGGAAGGATCTGCAGGGCATCCGACAGATATTGAACCGTCTCGGGACGGCTTGGCGCGAGTTTTTCTTTGACGGGGCGAATACGGAGGATCTGGTCCTCGCGCTGAAGAATTCGGACGATGTCGTCCTCTGGTATTATTCGTTCTGGCCGGAGGCGCTGGAGCAAATCCGGACCGCATGCCCCCGGGCGCGGATCGTCCTGCGCACGGTCAATGCGGAGGCGCTTCAGCACTGGACCCGCGCCGAAAAAGACTGGCGGAGATGGCGCGGCCTGCCGCGCGATGTCTACGGGTTCTTTCGGCTGCTCCGGCGCGATCGCCGTTGTGCCCGCGCCGCGCACCGGCTGGCGGGCATCAGCCCCTGGGACGACAGGCACTACTGGCGCCGACAGGCAGGCCCCCAAAAAGTGAGGACCGCCCCGTATTTCTGCCCCTGGCCCGCGCTGTTGCCGGCGGTCGCGCCGCGCCCCTGGGCGGACCGCGAAAATGCCATCGTCTGTCTCGCCGGCGGGCGTGACACGATTGGCCGAGGTCATGTCGAGGAATTCGGGATATTGGCTCAGCGGCCGGAATTCAGGTCGTGGCGATTTCTGCTGAGCGCCGGCTTGCTGAAAAGCGCCGCGGACAGCGTGCCAGATCGGGTGGAGCGCATCGGACGCCTCGAAGAGCCCTGGGAACTCCTGTGCCGTGTCAAGGCTGTGGCCGTGCTGTCGAAGGCCGGCTTTGGGTTCAAGACCACGATCGCGGATGCACTGGCCGCGGGCGCGCATGCACTGGTCCATCCGCGCCAACACGCGCGTCTCGCGGATGAAGACCGGCAACTCGCGGTCGCCGTGGACGGGGCCGCCGGCATCGGCCTCGCGGCATTGGCCGTTGTGCTGAACGACGCTCCGGCCTACACGCCGAAACAAGTGCAAGAACGGCAGGCGGATTGTGCCGAGCAGGCCTGGAAAGATATATTGATCGGCGGCGGACCGGCTCCATGACCGACACAACCCGATTATTCCCGGACGACCAGCGGCGCCCGAGCGGCCCGCGGCAGGGCATTGTCGTGAAAATCGGCGGCGGCCGTGTCTCTCGGCACATTCTTCCAGCGGCGGGCTTCCGCGTTGCGACAACGGATTACCATGCCGAAGCAGCGGATACTCCGGCAGATGCGCAGGCGCAGGCGTTGCCGCACGGCCGCCGAGCGCCGCCGGTTCTGGAGCGCGGTCGCCGGTTGTTCGACGATCGTCTGCCATTATCGCTCGCGCGGTTCGGCGACCGGGCGGCCCCCCGGTCGCCGCCCGGCGGGTCGGTCGAATGCCCGACGGCAAGCCTTCACAACTTCGTCGCCCGTCGGCCGGAATCGTCGGTGGCGACGGCGGACGGGCGATCTCCGACGAACTCGCCGTTCATCCCGCAACCCGCTCAACATCCATGCGCGCTTTCCCTGCCGTGACCGCCCCGGCCGTCTCCATCGTGATGGGCGTCCACAATGACGCCGACGGCCTGCGCGAAACGATCGAGAGCGCGCGGGTGCAGACGATGCAGGATCTGGAATTGATCGTCGTGGACGACGGTTCGACCGATCCGCGAGTGCATAAAATACTGAACGTGTGCGCCGCGTGCGATTCCCGCGTCAGCGTTTTCCGCCAGGCCAACGCCGGCCTGACGCGCGCACTGATCGCCGGCTGCTCGGCGGCCCGGGGCCGGTACATCGCCCGTCTGGACGCCGGAGATGTCATGTTGCCGGACAAGCTGGCGGCACAAATCGCCTTGCTTGAGACGCATCCGGAGGCGGTGCTGGCGACCTGCTGGACCGAATTCTGCGGACCCTGCTGGGAACCGCTGTACACGGCGCGCAACCGGCCGGACCGCTCTGGCGAGGATGAAACGTGGGTTGCCGACTATCGTCCGGACGACGATCCCCGCGCCCGGTGCACCCGGCCCACCTCGCATCCTTCTGTTCTGATGCGCGCCGACGCCTATCGCAAGGTCGGCGGCTATCGCTCCGAGTTCTACTACGGACAGGATGGAGATCTGTGGTGCCGGCTCGCGGAAATCGGCCCGTTCGCGGGAGTTCAGCGAGTCCTGTATCGCTGCCGGATCTTCCCGCACGGGATTTCGATGCGTAGCGCGCGACGGCAGCGCCAACTCCAAGAGTACGCGCGCCAGGCATTTCTGGCTCGAACGCAGGGCCGCGACGAGCGCCCATTTCTCGAGGCCGCCAGCCGGGTACGGCCCCGCCGCCGCGGGAACGCGTTACGGGTCGGCGTCCGGCGCCCGGCCGGCGGCTATTATTTCATCGGCGAGGCGCTGCGACGGCGCGGTGATCGGCGCTGCCGCCTCTATTTCAAGGAAGGCCTGAAACGAAACCCGCTGCACGTAAAGCTGTGGTTTCGCTGGTTGCAGGACCTGACGATGGCAGGAAAATGAGCACGGCGTGAGCCCGCAATGAGCGAATCAGAGCGCAAGAACGGAATATTGTATATCGCGTTCGGCGGTCCATGGATTGAAGAGGCCAAACGGTCCATACGGTCCCTCCGCAGAGCCTCCGCATTGCCCGCCGCCGTAATTACGGACGCGCCGTGGCGGGGCCCGGACACGCCGGACCTATTCATCGAGCACCGATGTATCCCCGGATTTGCATCCAAACCGAAACTCATACCGTTGTCGCCGTTCGAAAATACGTTATTTCTGGACACAGACACCTATATCGCCGGCGATCCCGGACCCGCATTCGGATTGTTGAATCATTATGACCTGGGAGTTCATTTCTTCGGCCCCATGCTGAAACTGGGTCCCGATTTGCAATATCATCCGCAATGCAATTCCGGGGTGATCCTATTCAAGGCTAACGCCGCCTCGGTCGAGGTTTTCCGCCGCTGGGAAGAGGAATATGAACAGGGAGTTCGCTCGAGCGCGTCCGCAGATCCGCGGGGACTCAATGATCAGCGTTATTTGGCAATAGCGATCGCTCGCTCGAGCGCGAGGGCGGTCCACTTGGATTCGTATCTGAATTTCACGCTGTGGGACTTTCAGGTGACCTGGAGTCCGCCCACGATTCTGCACGGTCGGCTGGCGCGCATGGATCGGGTGGCCGCCGAAATCCGTCGGCAATGGAATCCGAACCGGGATTGTCATCCCAGACTCTGGCTGCCCAATATTCGAGGTTTGCTTCCGGCGGGCGTCCGCCGTTCCGATCCTTTGCTCGCTGCGGCGCTGCTGATGCGGCGAGCGTGGAACGATCTTCGGAGGTTAGGTCGCTCGCGATGCAGGCGGTAGTACAACAACGTGGAATGCGCCCTGCGAAAATGAACCCCGCGGATTTGACGTATTGGATCCTTCATAACGCGAAGGACGCCGGGGGCATGACTACCTACACTCGGAGCTTTGCGGGGGCGCTCGCCCAGGGTGGATTGCGGGTCAACGTCATTCTATTCCAAGACCGGAGTTCACCGTATTCCGTAAAATGCCGGGCGAACGATTATTCCTGTCCGACATTCGAAGTAACGTTGGACGGATTGGACAAAGCCGATCACATAGCGGCGAAGCTACTGCCGCAACTGCCTGCCGCCGGCGATGTGTGCCTGGTGTCCGGCGATGTCCGCTGGGCGGGAGCGCTGGTGGAGGCATTGCGACGACGGGGATCCCGGGTGCTGTATGTCTATATCCAACATTCCGATATGCCCTTCGAATACGCCGGCTTTAGCCGCGCGGCGAGGGCGGTGGATTTGGCGTTCGGCGTTAGCCAACATATTGCGAAGCGCATGTCCCCTATTTTCGGCGGCAGGGCGGTTTTCGTTTGTCCGCCGAATGTGTCCGTGCCGCTGCAGGGTCCATGGCCGATAGAACCACGACCTTTGCGACTCTGTTTCGTGGGGCGGCTCAGCAGGGAGAAACGCCCGCTCGATCTCGTGCCCTTGTGTCAGGGCCTCTCGGCAGCCGGTGTGGACTACCACCTTACGGTCGTAGGCGATGGCGAGCTGTGTGAATCGCTTTCGGAGACTCTTCGTTCGCTGGGCTTGTCGCCCTACGTTTCGCTCCTGGGAAGACTACCGCATCCGGACGCGCTGCGGATCATGGAGCAACAGCACATTTTGCTGATTCTGTCCGACTATGAGGGCCACAGTAGCGTCATGCTGGAAGGCCTCGCGCGCGGCGTCGTGCCGATTTCGACCCGGGTCAGCGGCGCTGAGGATGGAATCCGGGACGGCTACAATGGATTTATCGTGGATGTTGGCGATACGGCCGCCGTGCAGGCCAGGGTGCTGCAGCTCTATGACCGTCCGGAATTGCTGGAGAACATGCGCCGGCGATGTCGAGAACGGGCGCAGCTTTACACGCCGGAGATGCAGCGGGAGTGCTTTCTTGCGGCCGTTGCCCTGGCGCTGGATCGCCCGTGCAAAGCGGCCCAATCCGCCGAAACGAAACGCCCCATCGCACAGGCAAGTATTTTGGAGCGAGCCTGGATGCCCAACGTCGTGGTGCGAGCCCTCCGGAAGGTTTGGCGCCGTCTGCGAGGACCTCCCGCGGATCTCGGCGGCAGCCGAATGGAGATCTTTGCGCGGGAGACTGGAACGTTGCCGAAAACTGTATCCATCGTCATGGCGACCTACGGCCGCGATTCCGTTCTCTGTGAAAGTCTTCGAAGGCTGTCCGCCTTCATCGAGCTCGCGGTAGAAGAGATTCTCGTGATCGATCAGACGGGAAAGCACCATCCAGAAACGGAGGCTTTCTTGTCCGGGCTGGACCGCGCCGGCCGTATTCGTTGGGTTCAACATCGTCCGCCCGGTGTTGTGGGCGCGATGAATCGCGGACTGCGCGAGGCCAAAGGCGACATTGTCTTGTTTCTCGACGACGACATTGTTCCCGCGCCCGAGCTCGTCGCGGCGCATCGGCGGGTGTACGAAGAGTTTCCCGAGGCGTGGGCGGTGGCAGGCCGGGTTGTGCAACCCGAGACGGCAGGAACGCCGGAGACCGCGTTGACGGCATCCGTCGCCGGCAGTCCGGGAGAACGAAGGGCCGATCGAACCCGGAGGCCCGGGGGCGCGGTCTCTGGGTTGCGCGCCGACCTGGATTTCCATTTCAACGGCTCGAAGCCCGCCTGGGTATCGAACGTCATGGCGGGAAACCTGTCGGTCCGTCGCGACCGGGCGCTGGCGGTCGGCGGGTTCGACGAGAATTTCATCCCGCCGGTGTCCTACCGGTTTGAGACCGACTTTGCGAAGCGCCTGGTCGCGGCGGGCGGTCGGATTCGCTTCGAACCGGCCGCCGAAATCCGGCACCTCCGCGCCGCGCGCGGAGGGACGCGGACGCTCGGCAGCCACTTGACGAGCGCCTCGCCCTTGCATGGCGTCGGAGACTACTACTATGCGCTGAAACACGGGAAGGGCTGGGATCGGTTCCGCTACATCGCTCGTCGGCCGTTCCGGGAAGTCAGTACCCGGTTTCATCTTCGGAATCCCTGGTGGATCCCCGTGAAATGGGTCGGCGAATGCCGGGCGTTGGCGATGGCTGTACGCCTGCATCGCCGCGCACGGCGAACGGGACCCGCGGATGGTGGCGCATGAAACGGGCGCTTGCCATCGTCGAGACGCACCCGATCCAGTACAAGGCGCCGCTGTTCCGTCTTCTGGCCGCCGACCCGCGGCTGGAGGTAACCGTCTATTACGCAATGGTCCCGGACGCGGCGGCGCAGGGCGCGGGATTCGGCGTCGCGTTCGAGTGGGATGTGCCCCTGCTCGAAGGCTATCGCCACGAATTGTTGCGTAATCGCGCGCGCAGACCGTCCGTCACGCGCTTCGGCGGTTGCGACACACCGGAACTTTTCCGCCGTTTTCGCGCGATGCGGCCGGACGCCGTGCTGGTCAACGGCTGGGTCGTCAAGACCTGCCTGCAGGCGCTTGCGGCGTGTCGCCGGCTCGGCGTTCCCTGCCTGGTACGCGGCGAGTCGAACCTGCTACGGCCGCGGGCGCGGTGGAAACACGCGCTGCACCGGCTGTTACTGCGCCAGTACCACGCCTATCTCGCCATTGGATCGGCCAACCGGGAGTTCTACCGTTTTCACGGCTGTCCGGACGACCGCATCTTTTTTGCGCCCTATGCCGTGGATAACGATCGCTTCGCCGCCGCGGCGGCGGAACGCGCGGGCCGCCGCGCGGAACTGCGCGCCGCATTCGGATTGCCCCCCGACGCCATGGTCTTTCTGTTTGCCGGAAAACTGGAGCCCAAGAAACGGCCCGGCGACCTGATCGAAGCGCTGACCTTGTTGCCGGCCGGGCTGTGCGACCGGGCCTGCGCGCTCGTGGCCGGCGACGGCCCGTTGCGCGCCGTATGCGAGCGGCTCGCACGCGAACGAAAGGTCGCCGCCGTCTTCGCCGGTTTCTTGAATCAGTCGCGCATGCCCGACGCGTATGCCGCGGCGGATGTCCTAGTGCTGCCGTCCGATGCCGGCGAAACCTGGGGACTGGTCGTGAACGAGGCCATGGCCTCCGGCCGGCCGGCCATCGTCTCGCGCACAGCGGGATGCTGCGCCGATCTGGTGGTCCCCGGCGAGACCGGCTTCGCATACGAGTGCGGCCATGTGCCAGCGCTGGCCGAACACATGGGGCGCTACCTGGCCGACCCCGCCCTGGCCGAGCGACAGGGCAGCGCGGCGGCGCGGCGCATCGAAGGCTTCAACCTGTCGGCCGCAGCGGAAGGCGTTGCGCAAGCGGTTTGCGCAACGGTACACTGTTGCCGGCCGATCGTGGAAACGTAAAGCGTTCTTGAATCCGGCGCAGACCGACGATGATGGCTTACGCATTGCCGATGTGCATACTGGCGGCCTGCGCTGTTGCGCTAAAGCGCTGGCGATGGGGCGTATTCGCGGCCGTCCTGATCGGCCTCGTACAGGATCCGCTGCGCAAGATGACGCCGGGAACGCCCGGTCTCTACGCGATGAGTTCGGTGCCGGTCTGGCTATCCGCCATCGTTGGAGCCGGGTTGGTGGGCGACATTCAGGTGCGGGCCTTCGCCGCCCATTTCCCGCGGATTGGTCAAGCCCTGACGGTATTCGCCGCCTACTTGCCTCTGCCGGCGGCGATCTCCGCCGGGTTCGGGCGCAATACGGTGGCGATCACTGCGCTCGGCGCGCTGATCTACGGTGCGATGTTCCTGATGCTTTGCTGCGGCTGGCGGTTCGCCGTCAGGCTGCCGGCGATCAAACGGCTGCTGGCCTTCTACGTCATCGCCGCATCCGCATTGCTGGTCGGCGGTCCCTTGAACTATCTGGGCTGGAACGAACGATTTGCGGCCATCGGCACGGAGGCGCTCGGACACATCTGGGTCACCTATCGAACCGGCGAGGCGGTGTACATGCTGGCCGGTTTCTTCCGGGGGCCGGACGTGATGGGCTGGCATGCCGCAACGGTATTCATGGTGGCCGTCATTCTGTCCTTGCGCGCGCGCGGTCCGGCCCGCATCGTCTGGATTGCGGCGGCCGCCTGGGGGTTGCTCAACGTGTGGCTGTGCGGACGGCGTAAGATGGTATCCATGGCGCCGGTCTTTCTGGTGGTATATCTGGCGCTCGGTTTCCGGTTTCACGGCATCCGGCGCTGGGCTTTCGCCGCGGCCATGTTGCTGCTGACGTTGTTCCTGGGCTGGCACGTCTCCACCACCTACCTGAAGACCGGAGCGGTGGAACGTTTCTACCTGACGACCCTGCAGCAGGCCGATGTCTCTGTCCGGGAGCACGCGCTGGACTCCGTGTGGGAAACCGTCCGGCAAGCCGGTTTCTGGGGCTACGGACTCGGCATGGGGCAACAGGGCATCCACCATATTGACGCGGAACTGCCGCGCCTCTGGCAGGAAAGCGGCCCCTCGAAGCTGTTCGCGGAGTTGGGCGTGCCCGGCGCGCTGCTGTTTCTCTGGTTGTTGGCTCGGATCGGCCTGACCGCCTATCACACGCTCGCCCGCGTCGCCGGCTCAGACGCGTTCCCCGTCGCCGCCGGCATCTTCTCGATCATCGCGGCGAATCTCGTGGCGGGCCTGGTCTCCGCCCAGATCTTCGGAGACCCCTTCATCGCCGTCCTGCTGGCTTTCCTGCTCGGTGTGCTGCTCTCGACGGCGCACCGGCCCCCCATCCCGCGCGAACCGACGCCATGCGCCGCTTGACGCTCATCCGCACCGCGCCGCCCGGCGTTCCCGGCAGCATGTCCGCCTTCGCCGACCTCGCGGCGCAGGCGCTGGTGCTCGATCCCCCGCCCGACATCGAAGTCAAGGGGTGTGACGGCTTCTCCCCGCGACTGCGAGACCGCATGTGGCCGCAGCACCTCTGGCGCCTTTTCCGGTTCGGCGCGCGCCTGCGCCACGCGCCGTCCGATCGCTACGTACTGCTTGATGGTTCCATGGCCGCATTTCTTGCCCCCGCTCTCTTGGATCGAACATGGGCCTATGTTCACGACCTGATTCCACTGCTCCAAGTTCGCGGCGAGCTGCCCGGCACCCAGAGCTGGATGGCAGCGTGGCTCGTACGCCGGGCCGCCCGGCGCCTCGAGCACTGCCGGGCGCTCGCCGCCAACACCGCCGCCACCGCACGGGATGTCGAACGTCTGCTGGGCCGCCCGGCCGCGCGCGTCATCCCGCTGGCGCTCCGCCCGCTGCCGCCGCCCGACCCGGCGGCGCGGCGCGGCCTCCCGGAACGCTTCCTGCTCCACGTCGGCCACAACGCGCCCTACAAGAACCGCGCCGGCGCAATCGAGGTTTTCCGCGCCTTGTCAGACTCGTCGGACTCGTCCGACCCGCCCACCTGCCCGCCCCTCCACCTCATCCTCGCCGGGCCGCCGCCCACGCCCGAATTGCGCGCCCTCGCCGCCGGGGTGCCGCGCGTGATCTTTCTGGAAGAAGTTTCCGATGCGGTTCTCGCCGCGCTGTACGGTGCCGCCGCGTTGCTGATCTTTCCGAGCCTGTACGAGGGGTTCGGCATGCCCGTCCTCGAAGCCATGTCCCTCGGCTGCCCGGTGGTCTGCTCCGACGCGCCGGCGCTGCGCGAGGTCGCCGACGGCGCGGCACTGACGGCGCCCGCCCGCGATCCCGGCGCACTGGCCGACTGCTGCCGCGAAGTGTTGAATCAGCCGGCGCTGCGGACGCGCATGATCGAGGCCGGCCGGCGGCGCGCCGTGGAATTCACACTGGAACGCATGGGCCGGCAATTGTGGGATTGGCTGCGCGACTCGCGGGAGGATGTCGCCCCGTGAATCTGCTGGTCAACGCCCTGTCGGCCACGAACCACAGCGGACGCCAGGTCATCGTCGGGCACCTGGCGCAACTGCTGGAGACGGCGGAACCGGCCGATCGTTTCGTCCTGCTGCTGCACGACGGCAACCGCGATATCGAACGCGCGCTCGCCGAAGAGCTGGGCCGCGCACCCGGCGAAACCTTGCGCATGGTGGCGGCCCCGGCGCTGACGCGCCGGTGGTTCGGGCGGGCGCTTTACGAGCGGCTGGCGCTGCCAACGCTGGCCGCGCGGCTCGTCGTTGATCGTTGCCTCTCCGCGTCCGGCGGATGGACGCCGGGTCTGCGCTGCCCCCAGTTCACCCTGGCGCTCAATCCCTGGGCGTTGGTCCCCGGCGGAGCACGCACGGCGTTCGATCGGGCCAAGGCGGCGTTGCAACGCCGTACCTACCGGTTGGCGGTGCTGAGGTCCGACGGCATCGGCTACGGCTCCGAATACATGCGAACGCTCTATCGCGCCAATGCCGGCGGCCGCGCCGAGCGCGCCGGGGCCATTGTCTATCCGGCCCTCGGCGCGCGCGAGGCCGCCGCGCTGGACGCCATCCGCGGTTCGGACCTGCCGCGCGATCCCCTGGGAATCCTGTGCGCGTCGTTGATGGCCCCGCACAAGAACATCGAGACACTGATCGAGGCCCTGCGCCTGCTGCACGAAGATCGGTGCGTCCCGGCGCGCCTGCGGCTCGTCGGCGGATGGCCCGACCCCGCCTACCGGCGCGCCATCGAGCGGCGGGCCGCCGAATCCGGCGTGGGCGAGGCGGTCGAAATCGTCGGTCACCTCCCGCGCGAAGCGCTCCGGCGGGAATACCGCACGGCGCGGGTCTATGCGCTGCTCAGCCGCAGCGAGTCGTTCGGGATTCCCTCGGTCGAGGCGCAGCGCGCCGGCACGCCGGTCGTCGCGGCCCGGGAGTGCGCGGCGCCGGAAGTCTGCGGCGATGGCGGCTGGTACGTCGCCGCCGGCGATGCGGCCGGCGCCGCGGACCGGCTCTGCCGTCTGCTGACGGACGACGCGGCCTGGTCCGCGCTCTCCGCCGCCGCCGTCCGGAACGCCGCGCGCTTCGAATACCGCCTGACCAGCCGGCCGCTGATCGCGCTGCTCCGCGCCGCCCGGCCCGCGGGTTCGGATTCCGGAACTTGAAAGATGCGCAGCGCGGGACGGAGAACACTCGAAATTTCAGCGCGCAGCGGCCACATCTTGAACCGTATCCGTATGGCTTGACGCGGGAACTCGTCCGCCGGTGGCGGGTAAGACAGCCCGATATGGATGGCTTCAGGCGCAGGGAATCTGGGCTTAAATCCCCCGCCACCCGTCCAACCCATGGGGAAAAGCTCGCTTTCCCTACCGCCTAACGGCGACGTTCTTCATTCATAATTCTAAAGGGGCGCTGACCGGCGCCGGCACGGGCGCATGTCATCATGCGCACGGGCCGGTGTCCGGTCTAGCGCATTGTTGGGCCGCGCGCTTCGCGCGGCCCACAATGCGCTGGACGTAGTCAGCGCCCCTTTGCGCCGACGCGCGAAGCGCGTCGGCGCAACGTTTGAGCTCAGGCCGCGGCCCGTCAGGGCCGTCGCGCCTGCAGCGAAGGGTTATGCGGCAGCGCGCCAGGCGCAGTGCCGAACATTGCAAACATGGCCCGCTCAACATCTAGCGCCCGCCAACGATTTTGCTTGTCGTCTCCGCACGACCATTCCCACGCTTTGCCAAGGTCTATACCAAGATTCATTTGCGATGCAATTTGAGTGAGATAGATACACCAGGATTGATAGCAACTCCGCACCTGTGGAGAGTTAGTTTGCCCAATACCATTTGCAAGATTTGTTGTCCACGAATATAAGGAAAGCCCGTCGGCAATGCGATTGTCATAAATGCCAGCGACAGATGGCGCCATAAATGCAATCACTTTAGATGCAAACGGAGTCTGGTTCAGCTGGCTTAAGCCCCGAAGAGAGGCCATTGCTTCACCCATGCTCCGCTGGGCAAGGTGATTGATTGCTGCATCAGTGTGCGCAAGAGCCATTGCCGAAGTTGTTGCGGGCTGAGTTCTATTCCCGTTGATCAGCTAGTCAACTTTGTTTCTCGCGTAGGCATCTGTCACGTCTCAAGCAGGAAGGGTCACGTCTCGACAATCTACAAATGGCTTGACGGCGAAGGTAGTA
>CAYLTB010000066.1:0-15896 GCA_964386675.1 uncultured Verrucomicrobiota bacterium | reverse complement strand
GGGAGCGGCGAGGAGGGCATCCGGCGGTTCCGCGAACGGCCGGCCGATCTCATCATCACAGACATCTTCATGCCCGAGATGGACGGGCTGGAGGTCATCCGCACGCTGCGTCGCGAATCGTCCGCCTTCCGTGTGATCGCCATTTCCGGCGGCGGCTCCCTGGGCAACATCGACATTCTGCGCTCGGCGAAGCAAATGGGGGCCGACCGCATTCTGGCCAAGCCCTTCCGTTTTCAGGAGCTGCTCCAGATCGTAGCGGAGCTGACGGCGCCTCCGGCGGACGCAGGTGTTCCGCTGGCGAAAGCCTGAAACGCGCACCGCACGGCGCGCCGTTCAGATGCGCTCCGGGGTCTCGATGCCGAGCAGGTCGAGGCCCTGGCGCAGCACGCGGGCGGTGATGCCGCAGAGCCGCACGCGGCTCTCCCGGAGTCCCTCTTCGGCCCTCAGAAACGGCGCCGTCTGGTAGAAACGGCTGTACAGCTGCGCCGTTTCGTACAGGTAATCGGCCAGCACGTTCGGCCGATACTGCGCCGCCGCCCGGCAGACGGTGTCCGGGAAGCGCAGCAACTGCAGCGCCAGCCGGCGTTCGACCGGTTCGACGAAGCGCAGCGGACATCGATCCGGGTCGCGCCCCGGATACTGTGCGGCATATTTCTCGCGCACGCTGGAGATCCGCGCGCAGGCATACTGCAGGTATGGCGCCGAGTTGCCGTCGAGCGCCAGCGCTTTGTCCCACGTGAAGGTGACCAGGCTCTGCGGATTCTGGCTGAGATCCGCGTACTTTACCGCGCCGATGCCGACACAGCGAGCGACTTCGCGCTGCTGCTCCAACGGCATATCCGGAGCGTTCTCGCGCACGATCGCCAGCGCCCGCGCTTCCGCCTCGTCGAGCAGCCGCTCCAGCTTGATCACGTTGCCCTGGCGGGTCGAGAACGTGCCCTCCGGCAACCGCATGAGGCCGAACCAGACATGCACGAGCCGCGCCCGCGCACCCAGCGCGCGGGCGATGTGGAACACCTGCCGAAAGTGCAGCTGTTGACGCTCGTCGGTGACGTAGATGATCGCCTCCGGCGCGAACTCCTCTTCGCGGCTGAGAATCGTGGCCAGGTCCGTCGTGGCGTAATTGAACGCGCCGTCGCTTTTCTGCACAATGCACGGGGCCGGTTTCCACTCGCCGTTCTCGTGCTTCAGCAGCGGATCCTCGGCCGGCGGCAGCGCGCCGTCGGAAAATACGCACCAGGCGCCGTCGCTCTCGCGGACGAGGCCCCGCTCCCGCAGGCGCGCCAGAACGTCCGGCAGCCGGTCGTTGTACCAGCTCTCGCCGCGCGTCAGGTCGAACCGAACGCCGAGCCGGCGGTACACCCGGTCGAATTCCCGCCGACTGTGCTCGACGAAGGACTGCCACCGCGCCCGGTTTTCGGGATCCCCCTGCTGCAGCTTCACGAGTTCCGCGCGGGCCGCCTCCAGCCAGGCCGGATCGGACCGGGACTGCTCGTAGCTCCGCACGTAGATGCGCTCCAGCTCCTCGATCGGCGACTCCTCGTACGCCGCGGCGTCCGCGAAGTGGCGGAAGCCGAGGATCAGCAGGCCGAACTGCGTGCCCCAGTCGCCGAGGTGGTTGTCGCTGACGACGCGGTACCCCAGGAATCGGTGCAGCCGGTCGAGCGCGTTGCCGATGACGGTGGAGCGGATATGCCCGATGTGCATCGGCTTCGCGACGTTCGGGCTGGAATAGTCGAGCACGACCGTGCGGCCGGCGCCCGGCGCCGGCACGCCGAGCCGCGGTTCGGCGCCCAGTTCGGCCGCGCGCGCCGCCAACCAGGCGTCGTCCAACGTGAGGTTGATGAATCCCGGTCCGGCGATTTCCCGCCGCGCAACGGCGGGCTCCTCGGCGGCCGCGGCGAGGACCGCGCGGGCGACCTCGGCGGGCGAACGGCGCAGCGGCCGCGCCAGCGCCAGGGCCGCATTGCACTGGTAATCGCCAAAGCCTTCCTGCGCGGTCGCGGTCACCGACACGCCGGCGTGCGCCGCCGGCGTGTCGGGAAACGCAGTGCGGAACGCCGCGCTCAACCACTCCGACAGCCGCCGTTCCAAGGTTAGTATTTCGTTCACGGGACCGTTCTCCGTTTGACGGGCAGACCGATGCTTGTATAATGGCGGCCCATTTGACGCAAAAGCAATAAAGGATGGCGGCAGGTCGCAACCCGGTTTTGGCGGCGCCGTCGCCGTCCGGGAGAAGGTGTCATGGCCAAATCCAAGAAGAATTCAACCGACGCTGCCGCGCTGCCCAAGCCGTCCCGCCGCAAGTCCGCGGCGCCCTCCGCCGCCCCGGCGGCGTCGGCGCCCGCCGCGCAGTCCCCGGCGCCGGTCAGCCCCGAGGAACGGCATCGCATGATCGCCGAAGCGGCCTATTACATCGCGCTGCGCAAGGGCTTCAACAGCGACCCCCGCGAGAACTGGATCCAGGCGGAAGCGGAGATTGCCGCCCGTCTGAAGGCGGAAGGCCGGGGTTGAACCCGGCGTCTGCGTTTCAGACCGACAGAATGCGGCGGGCCTCGTCGAGAAAGATGCCGCGCAGGTTCATTCGGAGCGCTTCCGGGTTCTCCGCGTAACGCATACCCTCGGTCTCGCTGATCTCGCCGCGGCGAATCAGGTGATAGACCGCTTGGTTGAAGGTCTGCATGCCGTCCTCGCCGCCGGTCTCGATGGCCGCCGGCAGCTTCTCCAGCGCGTTCTTCACCATCAGATTCCGGACAATCGGCGTGTTGACCAGGATTTCGACGGCCGGACGGACTCCGCCGTCCACGGACGGAATCAGCCGCTGGCAGAACGCCGCATGCAGGTTGTCCGCGAGCGCCAGCCGCATCGGTTCCCGCTCGCCGGAATCGAACATATCCAGGATGCGCTGGGGCGCCTGCGCCGCGGTCCCGCAATGCAGCGTGGAAAAAACGAGGTGCCCGGTCTCCGCAGCCCGCAGCGCGGCGCGAATGCTCTCGCCGTCTCGGATCTCGCCGATCATGATGACATCCGGGTCCTGCCGCATCAAATGCGTCAGCGCGCTATGGTAGGATGCCGTGTCCAGCCCCACCTCGCGCTGCGAAATCACCGAAAGATGGTCCTGGAAGAGGTACTCGACCGGATCCTCGATCGTCACGATGCGCAACCGCTCCGTGTGATTGAGGTGGTCCACCATCGCAGCCAGCGTCGTGGACTTGCCGCAACCGGAGGCGCCGCAGGCCAGCACGATGCCCCGTGGCGCCTGCGCGATCTTCTTGAGGATCGGCGGCAGGTGCAGGTCCTCGAATGTGGGCACCGTCTCTTTGACGTGGCGCAGCGCGATGTTGGGCAGGCCGCCGGCCATGAACAGGTTGACGCGGAACCGGCCGACGCCCGCCTCGATCAGCGAGAAGTCCGCCTCGTGCTCGATATCGAACCGCTTGCGCTGGTGCGAGGGGATGATCTCCTGCAACACGGTCAGCAGATCGCCGACGCTCGTCGGCGGCGCTCCGCTGTCCTCCAGCGCGCCATGGATGCGAAACACCGGCGAGCGATCGGGCGTCAGGTGGACGTCGGACGCGCCCAACAGCACCGCCCGCTCTAGAAGTTCATGCAGTGAGGACATACCGTTCCGGACTTGCGAGCAAAGCACTGGAACTGGCGCCGAACGTCCTCCGGCAGGTCAATGAACAGAATCCAGTTCCGGTAGAGGCGGCGGTCCCGGTCGTACTGAGAATGCACGACGACCCCCTCGCACTGCGTACCGGCGGGGATCGGCGCCGTCGGAGTGCCGTCCAGGTTCATCCGGATCTGCTGATACTGGGGCAGTTGCGTCCGCGAGTAGAACTGCACACCCAGCGGACAGAACCGGAAGGTTTCCGGTTGGGATTCCGGCCCTTCCTCGCCGCAATAGACCAGTACTTCGTGCTCCATAGGAAATCTCAAATCTGCGCTTGCATGAAGCTAACACGCGCCGGAAGCGGCGTCAAACGCCGCCCGCGATCACAGTTCGTCCAACGTCGAGATCAGCAGCGCACCGGGGACGGCGGCCAGCCGCCGGCGCGTATGGTGCCCGCCGGGGAGCAGCACGCAATCGGCGCCGATGACGCGCGCCATCTCGGAGTCGTGGACCGTATCGCCGACGACCAGCCGAGGCCCGTCGCCTGCGCCGCGGGCGGCGCGCCAGCGCGCGCCCAGGTCCAGCTTGCCGCGCGCGTACACGTCTTCCGCGCCTACGACGTCGTCAAACCATCCGCGCAGACCGTAATGCGCGACCAGTTCCTCCAGCGTGTCACGCCGGTACCCGGAGATCAGGTGCTGGCGCGCCCCCCGCGCGCGCCAGCGGGCGAGCGCCTCGACCGCGCCTGTCCGCAACCGGCACTCGAAACGGCGAACTTCATACACCCGCATAAATTCCAGGCCGACCGCTTCGAACGTTTCCCGCGACCAGTCGAAACCCAACCGACGGTAATACCCTTCGACCGGGAAATCGAAGATCTCCGCATAGCGTTCCGCCGTCAATTCCGCCAGCCCGCGGCGGCGCAGCAAGATGTTCATGATGTCCACGCACAGCCAGGCGTCATCGAACAGCGTGCCGTTCCAATCCCAGATCACCTCGGTGTAGTCCGTGCGCATGCGGGTTCCCCGTCAACGGGTATTGCCGCCATCCGTGCTCTGCGATAACATCCCGTCTGACGATCGCCGGAGAAGCCGGCGGCATTTCGGATGCGCACGATACCATGAACGAGCGATTTGCACACCGTTCCTGCGTCCGCCCTCCGCGGAGCCGCAGCGCGGCGCTCGGCGCGGTCGCGGCCTTGTTCGCCGCCGTGGCCGCGGCGCGCGCCGAAGACTGGTCGAAGGCGGACCTCGCCGCCGTGCAACGCGCGGCCGCTGCCGGCGACGCCGCGGCGCAATTTGCGCTCGGCGAACGCCACTGGACGGGCGCCGGCGGCGCGGCCCTGCAGCCCGGACTGGCCGTCGAACTTTGGACGGCCGCCGCGCGCCAGATGCACCCGGGCGCTATCTTCGCGCTCGGCAACGCCGTGGCCCAGGGCCGCGGAGCGCCTCGCTCGCCCGAGCGCGCCGTCGCGCTATGGCGGCACGCCGCGGCCGCCGGGCACGTCGGCGCGATGACGGCGCTCGGCCGGGCTTACGCGGCTGGCGCAGGCGTGCCGGCCGATCCGGCCGAGGCCGCGCGCTGGTTTCAGCGCGCCGCCGCAAAAGGCGATGCGCAAGCCGAGTACCTGCTGGGCTGGCACTACGAGAACGGGCAGGGCGTTGAAATGGACCTCATGCAGGCCGCTATCTGCTATCTGGGCGCAGCGGAGCGCGGCGTGCCGGCGGCCCAGAACAATCTCGGCGTGCTGTACGCCGACGGCGCCGGTGTGCCCCAGAATCTCGTCGAATCGTTCGTCTGGCTCTCCCGCGCCGCCGCGGCCGGCGATCCTCAGGCGCCCGCCAATCTCGAGGCGGTGCGCCGCCGCATGAGCCGGGACGAACGGCGCCGGGCCCAGGAGCGGCTCGCCGAGACCGCGGGCCCCGCCGCCCCGCCGCGGTGAGGCCGGCCGCTGGCGTTCGCGCATGAATGATCGGGATCCTATCCTCCTCGGTCTCGATATCGGCGGCACCAAGACCTCCGTGAGTCTCGGCCGCCCCGACGGCACGGTGCTCGAGACGCGCCGCATTCCGACACAAGCGCAGGAAGGTCCGGACCGGTGGTGGGCGCGCACGAAAAACCTGGCGCGGGAGCTGCTGCGCGACCGGGGAATCGAGGACGCGGCGCTGACCGCCGTCGGCGTCGCCGCGCCCGGACCGATGTCCGTCGCGCGCGGCGCGATGATCGCGCCGCCCAACCTGCCCGGCTGGCGCGACGTGCCGGTCGTCGCTCCGCTGCAGGCCGAATTCGGGCGGCCCGTCTACATCAACAACGACGCCAACGCCAGCGCGCTGGCCGAATACCATTTCGGGGAATACCGGGGCGAGTCCGACCTGGTGTTTCTGACGCTCAGCACCGGCATCGGCGCGGGCGTCATTTCCGGCGGCCGGTTACTGCAAGGTGCTCGCGACCTGGCCGGCGAGGTCGGCCACCACGTGCTGGATCCGGACGGCCCCCCCTGTCCGTGCGGCCAGCGCGGCTGTTTCGAGGTCTACTGCGGCGGGCTCAACGTCGCCCGCCGTTTCCGGGCGCGGCTGGCGGCCGGCGAACGGTCGGCGGCGCTTGACGAAGCCGGCGGTGATCCGGCTCGATTGGATTTCCGCGCGATTGCCGCCGCCGCGCAGCGCGGCGATCCGCCGGCGCTCGAGGTCTGGGAAGAGTTCGTCGAGCGTTTGGCGCAGGGCGTGGGCACCTGCCTGATGTTCTTCAATCCCAACGTCGTGCTCCTCGGCACCATCGCGGTGCATCTGGGCGAGCGCCTGCTCGCGCCGCTGCGCGCCGCCCTGCCCCGCTACGCCTGGGCGGTGAACCGCGACGGCGTCCGGGTCGCCGCCTCCGCTCTCGGCGCGAGGATCGGCGACTACGGCGCGTTGGCCGTCGCCGTCGCAGGGACGCGGGCGGTGTCGTCGTGAACGCCTCCGACGAGCCCGCGACGACGCCGGCCGATTTCACCGCGCCCGGCGCCCGCTGGTATTGCCTGCGAACCCGAAATCGGCAGGAAGCGCGCGCGGCCCTGGCGCTGCGCCAACAACCGGACATCGAAGTCTACGGCCCGCGGCTCCGATACCGAAAACCGACGCGCCGCGGCACCGTCTGGTTCGTCGAGGCCCTGTTCCCAAACTACCTCTTTGCGCGTTTCGATCCGGCGCTGCACGAAAAGACAGTTCGGTACGCTGCCGGCGTGGCCGGCCCGGTGGCCTTCGGCGGGCGGCTCGCCGTCGTGCCCGACGCGGTGGTCGAGCGGTTGCGCGCGGAGCTGGGGGACGGCGAAACCTGCGTCTGCATGGAGCCGTTCAGCGCCGGCGACATCGCCGAATTCATCCACGGCCCCTTCCGGGGTCTGGAGGCCGTAATCCTGCGGGTGCTCCCGGCGCGCGAACGTGTTCGCGTGTTGCTCAATTTCCTGGGCCGGGAGACCGAGGTGGAGATCGCAAACAACCAGCTGGCGAAGCCGGCCGGCCATCCGTTGGCGGAAAAAGCGCGTCGCGCTGGGACGGCGGACCCCGAACCGAAGCGGTTGCCACGAAGGGACTGACCGGAATGCCGGAGATTTGGGCAATGTCGAAGTTCGGACGTGACGCCCGGTTCACGCCGAGGGATTGCCGGTCCGATAGGCCTCGTATATCCTGAAGTCGGAAAACGAGCGCGCCCGACAGACGACCATCGGCCCGCCATCCAGCCGGATCATCCCATGCCCCGTTATTGCCTGCTGACCATCGGCTGCCAGATGAACGAGGCGGACGGCCGTTACGTCGCTGCGCAACTCGAGCGGCGCGGTTACGCGCCGGTGGCGCGTCCGCGGGACGCCGACGTCGTCGTCCTGAATACCTGCGTGGTGCGGCAGCAGGCCGAGGACCGGGCTTACGCGATCCTCGCCGAGATCGAGGGACTGCGCGCGCGCCGTCCCGAGCTGCGGGTCGCGCTGATGGGATGCCTGGTCGGAACCCGGCCCGCGCCCGATCTGGCCCGGCGGTTTCCGTTCGTGGATGTGTTCCTGCCTCCGTCGGATTTCGGACCGCTGTTGCGGCTGCTGGACGGCGAACCGGCGGCGGACGATGGAGGAGGTGTTTCGGGGCTCCGCCGCGCCGACGCAGAACGCGAAACGGCCATCCGTGCGGCCATTGCCGCGGCCGATGCCCTACGTCCGCCCTCGCGCCGAAACGATCCGATCGCGCACCTGCCCGTCGTACTCGGCTGTTCGCAGGCCTGCACCTACTGCGTCATTCCCTACCGGCGCGGCCGCGAGCGCAGCCGCCCGCTGGCAGCGGTGCTCGCCGAGGCTCGGCGGCTGGCCGACGACGGGGTCCGCGAAATCGTCTTGCTGGGCCAGATCGTGGACCGCTACGGCGAAGATCTCAACGACGCCGCGGACTTGGCCGACCTCCTGGAAGCCGTCGCCCGTATTCCCGAACTGCGGCGCGTTCGTTTTCTGACCAGCCACCCCTCCTATCTGAGCGAGCGGATCATCCGCGCGGTCGCCCAGACGCCGACGGTTTGCCCGGTGTTCGAGCTGCCGGTCCAGTCCGGCAACGACGCCATCCTCGCCGCGATGCGACGGGGCTACACGGCGGACGACTATCGCCGGTTGACGGATCGCATCCGCCGTCTGGCGCCCGGCGCGACGATCCACACGGATATCATTGTCGGCTTCCCCGGTGAAACCGCCGCGCAGTTCGAGGACTCGGTGCGACTGGTTCAAGAGCAGGAGTTCGGGAAAGTGCATATTGCGAAGTACTCGCCCCGCCCGCAGACGTACGCGGCGCGGCGGCTGCCCGACGATGTGCCGGAGGCCGAGAAGGAGCGGCGCCGCGCGGCGCTGGACGAAGTCCAGGTCGCGATCCAGGCTCGACGCAATGCCGAGTTGCTGGGCGCCGCGGTCGAGGTGCTGGTGGACGGCCGCGATGAAAAACGCGGGCGCTGGCGGGGCCGCACGGCGGACGACCGCCTGGTGTTCTTCGAGGCGCCGGAGGCCGCGTTCGGCGCTCGAGTCCGGGTGAAAATCGGCTGGACCGGCCCCTTCACGCTGATCGGCGAAAACACGAAGGGCGGCGGGGCCGAACCCCGCCGCCCTTCGGCCGATTGAATGCGCGCGGTGCGCTTACATCGCTTCGCCGTACACGTCGCCGGTCTTGCCGTTGGGCAACTCCAGCCACGTGCCGGTGATGATGCGATCGGTGATTGTGACCAGATTGTTGGTGCTGACGGTGACGACGCCCTGGAAGATGCCCGTCATCCGCACGTTCTGGTTCGCGGCGCTGCGCCCCGTAACGGAGAAATGCGCGGTCACTTCGCTGCCTTCGACGGGCCGCAATTCGCCCTGCGGCGTATCCTGGCTGCTGCCGGCGTTGGTTACAACACGGCTGAGCGTGCCGGTATAAACGGCGCCGTTGTTGTCGTTGATCGTCAGCCGCTCCCCCTCCTGGATCACGGTGAACGAGTAGATGTCGCCGCCGGGATTCTGGTCATAGTCGCTGATCAGCGGATTGGGCGGCACCGGGCGGTAAACGCCGTTGAAGCTGACCCAGTTGTATCGATCGGAGAAGTACGTGGCGCTGCCGCCTCCGGACCACTCGCAGCCGGCGACCAGCGCGATCGCCAGTAATCCCGTCGCCGCCAGAATCACATTATTCTTCTTCATCTGCCTGATCGCTCCTTCTTCCGCGGAAGCGTTCTCCGCAATCGTTGGTTGCAGCATACCGGCCGCCCCATTTCAGCGCAAGCCACAAAAAAACGCCCGCGTCTTTTCGTTCTGCGGCCGCATTCTTTCGGAAAAATGCGTCTGAATGTTATTCCAATCAGCCGCTCGATCCCAACAGGGTCAACCGGGTTCAGGCGCCGCCAGCGAGGCGATGTGAACCTCGCGAAGCTGCCGGTCGTCCACGCGGTCCGGCGCGCCCATCATCAAATCCATGGCCTTTTGGGTCTTCGGAAACGCGATCACGTCGCGGATGCTCGACGCGCCCGCCATCAGCATGACCAGGCGATCGAACCCGATCGCCAGTCCGCCGTGCGGCGGCGCGCCGTATTCCAGCGCGCGGATCAGGTGGCCGAACCGCGACTCGATCTCGGCCGGCGGCAGGCCGAGGACGCGGAACATCCGCGCCTGCAGCTCCGGGTCGTGGATGCGGATGCTGCCGCCGCCCAGTTCGACCCCGTTGAGCACGATGTCATAGGCCTGCGCGCGGACGCGCTCCGGCGCCGTCTCCAGCAGCGGCAGGTCCTCGGCCATCGGCGCCGTGAACGGATGGTGCATCGAGGCCAGGCGGCCGTCCGCCCCTCGTTCGAACAACGGGAATTCCGTGACCCACGTCAGCGCGAACGGGCGGCCCTCGGTGGCCTTCGCGACTTCGCCCGCGAGCAACCGCAGCCGGCCGAGCACCGGATGAACGCGCCCGGCAGCATCGGCCGCAAACAGCACCAGATCGCCGGGCTGGATGTCGAGCCGCCGCGCCAGTTCGGCGCGCTCGCCCTCGGAGAGAAATTTCGCGATCGGCGACTTCCACGCGCCGTCCGCCTGCACCCGGATGTGCGCGAGACCGGCCAGCCCGCCCTCTTTCGCGAGCGCCGTCCAGTCGTCCGCCATCTTGAGCGTAATGCCGGCCAGCCCTTTCGCGTTGATCGCCTTGACGACACCGCCGCGGCGGACGGCCTCGGCGAACAGCTTGAAGTTCGAGTCGCGGAAGACGTCGCTGAGGTCCACCATTTCCATGCCGAACCGCAAATCCGGCTTGTCGCTGCCGTAACGCTCCATCGCCGCGGCATACGTCATGCGCGGCAGCGGCAGCGCGGGCGCCGAGTGGCCGGCCGCGCGCAGCATCTCGACCACCAGACCGTCCACCACATCCAGGATGTCGTCGGGCGTGACGAACGAGAACTCGAGGTCTATTTGCGTGAACTCGGGCTGCCGGTCCGCGCGCAGGTCTTCGTCGCGGAAGCAGCGGGCCATCTGGTAATACCGGTCGAGGCCCGCGATCATCAGCAACTGCTTGTACTGCTGCGGAGCCTGGGGCAGCGCGTAGAACGCGCCGGGAGTGACGCGGCTGGGCACGAGGTAATCGCGCGCGCCCTCCGGCGTGCTTTTCGTCAGGATGGGCGTCTCCACCTCGACGAAACCCGAGCGGTCCAGGTAGCGGCGCGCCGCCTGCGCAATCGCGTGGCGCAGCACGAGGCGGCGGGTCATGGTCGGACGGCGCAGGTCGAGGTAGCGGTAGGTCAACCGCAGGTCCTCGGACACGCGCTCGGCGTCGGCGTCGTCAAACGGAAACGGCGGCGTCCGGCTGCGGTTGAGCACCTCGATGCGGTCGGCCCGCACTTCGATCTCGCCGGTCGGGAGCTTCGGATTGACCATGTCGCCGGGGCGCGCCTCGACGACGCCCTCGGCCCGGACCACGTATTCGGGCCGGGTGGACTGTGCGAGGTCCCAGGCCGTTTTCGAGTCGCGCGGATCAAAAATCACCTGCGTGACGCCGAACCGGTCGCGCACGTCGATGAAGATCAGACCGCCGTGGTCGCGGACCGTCTGCACCCAGCCGCAGAGGGCGACGCGCGCGCCGACGTCGCTCTTGCGCAGCACTCCGCACGTATGTGTTCGCATCATGGAATCGAGCCCATTCGGCGGCCCGCGACCGCCGTGAACGCGGCAGGATAAAGGGGATGAAATGCCATGTCAATCGCGAGGATTTGACGTTCGAAGGTCGAACCGCCGCGCGGCGCGGACCGTGTTTTCCAAGCCGGGGATGCGGCGCGCCGCCGATGTCCAAGGCCAGGAAAACGATGGCGCGCGGCCGCCGTGCGGAAACATTCGGGCCGCGCGTTCAGAAGCGCAGGCGAGCCGACGCCAGACGGCGCCCCAACTCGGACAGGACGCGGTCGTCATCCGCGTCGCCGGCGGACTCGAACGTGGCGGAGAAGCGCAGGAACGCGCCGCAATCGTCCCACGGCACGGTGGAGATCGAGTGTTCGCGGATCAGGTGTTGCGAGGCGTCCTCGGCCGTCGCAAAAACGCGGCCGTCCGCCCCAGCGGGCGCGGGCACATAAAGGTAGAAGGTCCCGCCCGGCATTTCCGCATCGAATCCGACGCCGCGCAGGACGGCGACGAGCTTTTCGAGGCGGACGCGGTAATGCTCGCGAATCGCCTCGGCCAGCGCGCGGTCGGCGATGCCGGCGCAGGCCGCGACCTGGATGGCCTTGAACTGGCCGGAGTCCACGTTGTCCTTGACCTCGGCGAACGCCCGTACAGCGGCGGCGCCGCCGGCGATGAAACCGAGCCGCCAACCGGTCATGTTGTAGCTCTTGCTCATCGAGTGCAGCTCGACGGCGCACGCGCGCGCGCCGGGGCGGCTCAGGATCGAGAGCGGCGCGCCGCGATAAACGAGCGTGGCGTAGGCGGCATCCTGCACGATCAGCAGGTTGTGTCGTTCCGCGAACGCGATCAGCGCGTCGAACTGCTCCGCCGTGGCGATGGCGCCGGTCGGGTTGTTCGGATAGTTGACATAGAACAGCTTGGCGCGAGCGGCGACCGCGGGATCTACCGCGTCGAGGTCCGGAAAAAAGCCGTTCTCGCGGCGCAGCGGCACGGGGTGGACGACGCCGCCGAGGTAGCGCGCATGGGTGGCGAGCACCGGATAGCCCGGAACGGTCGTGAGAACAACGTCGCCCGGATTGACGAAGCAAAGCGGCAGCATCGCCAGGGCCGGCTTGGAGCCGATGCTGTGGTTGATTTCCGTATCCGGGTCAAGGCCGGCAACGTCGAAGAACCGCTCCATATACTGTGCGGCCGCGCGGCGGAACTCGGGGATGCCGTTGTCGGCATAGCCGCGGTTGGCCGGGTCGTCCACGGCGCGCTGCAGCGCGGCGCGGATTGGCGCCGGCGCCATGCGGTCCGGCTCGCCGACACCGAAGTCGAGCAGTTCGACCCCCGGCCGCGCGGCGCGCGCGGCCGCCTTGGCTCGCTTGATCTTCTCGAACTTGTACAGCACGCCGGTCTGGCCGAACCGTTCGCCGCCGATGCGCTCGGCGAATAGTGTCTGAATGTTCATGCGGGCGGACTCCGAGGCGGGGGCGGCCGCGGCGAGATCATTCCCGCTCGTCCATCGGCACGAACGCGCGGCGCGCAGGCCCCGTATACACCTGCCGCGGGCGGCCGATCTTTCTCGAGGCGTCGCCGTATTGTTCGAGCCAGTGCGCGATCCAGCCGGGCAGCCGGCCCAGCGCGAACAGCACGGTGAACATGCTTGTGGGAATGCCCATCGCCCGGTAGGCGATGCCTGTATAGAAATCCACGTTCGGATAGAGATGGCGCGCGATGAAATACTCATCTTTGAGCGCACGTTCCTCCAACTCCATCGCGATCTCGAGCAGCGGGTCGCCGGCCATGCCGAACTTGTCCAGCAGCTGGCGGCAGGCGCGCTTGGCAATCCGCGCGCGGGGGTCGTAGGTCTTGTACACGCGGTGGCCGAAACCCATCAAGCGGAACTTCGAATCGCGGCTCTTGGCGCGCTCGATGGCGCGGTCCACCCGGCCGCCGTCGCGCTGGATTTCCTCAAGCATCTGAATCACAGCCTCGTTCGCGCCGCCATGCAGCGGCCCCCACAGCGCGCAGATGGCCGCCGAGATCGAGGCGTAGAGGTTGCTGCCGGCGCTGCCAACAAATCGGACGACAGAGGTCGAGCAGTTCTGTTCATGGTCCGCGTGCAGCACAAGGAACAGGTTCAACGCGCGCACAGCGATCGGGTCCGGACGGTATTCGTTCACCGGCGACGAGAACATCATGTTGAGAAAGTTCTCGCAGTAGCTGAACTTATGGCTCGGATAGACAAACGGCTCGCCGATCGATTTCTTATAGGAGAACGCGGCGATCGTCCGCAGCTTCGAGAGCAGCCGCGTCACGGTCATGTCAATGTCCTCGCGGCCGGCCTCGCGCTCCAGTTCGGGATAAAACGAGGAGAGCGAAACCACCATCGCCGAGAGCACGGCCATCGGGTGCGCGCCCTCGGGATAGTTGTTGAAGAAGTTCCGCATGTCCTCGTGGATCATCGAGTTGCGGTTCATTAGGCGCGAGAAGGACTGCGCCTCGGTCTTGTTCGGCAGCTTGCCGTGGATCAGCAGGTACGCCACTTCGAGAAACAGACAGTTCTCCGCGAGATCTTCGATGTCGTATCCCCGGTGGCGCAGCACGCCTTTCTCGCCGTCCACGAAGGTGATATCGCTTTCGCACGCGCCGGTGTTGACGAAGCCGGGATCTATCGTGATGCAGCCGGTTTCTTTGCGGAGCGCGGAGATATCGAGCGCGCGCTCGCCTTCGCTGCCTTCCCAGATGGGCAGTTTCACCGTCCGATCCGGCAGCCGGAGCTCCGCAAAGCCCAGCTGGTTCATTTTCGACATACGAACCTCAAAACCAACGGTTGGGGGAACAGGGGGCGGCGCACGGCGCTCGCCCCCCGTCGGTTCAGGCCTTGACGACTTTGCCCGCCTTCAGGCAGGACATGCAGACGTTTTGCGTCGCCACGCGGCCGCCGACTTTGATGCGCAACCGCTGCAGGTTGGGCAGGAAGCGGCGCCGGGTTACGCCGGTCGTATGCAGGCCGATGCCGCCCTTTTTCTTTTCCAAGCCGTGCCGGACGATCCGGTTACCGGTCATCGGTCCCTTGCCGCACACATCGCACACTTTGGCCATGATCATCTCCTCGCGCACTATCGTTGAACGACTAGTATGACCGGGGCCTGCCGCTTTGGCCAGCCCAAAAACCGCCGCCCGGCGCCCGGTCCGTCGCGCTGGGGCATCGGATGGCGCCCGAAAGACCGCACGGCCGGCACGAACGGGGAAAACGTCACGCCCCCGCGACAATGCGCCGGCGCGGCGCCATTCTCCCCGGTCGCCGGAACCGCCGTCGGCGGGCGCGGCCGTTGCGGCGGCCGAGCATGCCCGGTACGACGCCACGGCGGAGGGCCGCTCGCTTTCGCCCGGATCGAAACGGAAAACCGCGGCCCGTCGTTCGCCGCTTCCGGTTCAGACCGTCTCGCCGCGGCGGAGGGCGCGCCGAACCTGCTCGGCGATCCAGGGATAGGTCTCCGCAATGCCCCGGCGCAGGTCATAGCGCGGCTGCCAGCCCAGCGAGTAGATGCGCGCGTTGCTGAAATTGCGGGACTCCACACCGACCGGGCCCGGAACGCTGCGGACACCGATGCGCTTGCCGGCGACCGCTGCCACGGTGTCCAGCAGTTCCCGGACGCTGACGTACTGCGGCGATCCGATGTTGACCGCGCCCTCCAGGTCCGAGTTCATCAATCGCCGCACGCCGTCCACCAGATCGTCCACGTACGTATAGGACCGCACCGCCGAACCGTCGCCCCAGATTTCAACCTCGCCGCCGTCCGGCGCCAGCGCCACTTTCCGGCACAGCGCCGCCGGCGCTTTCTCGCGGCCGCCCCGCCAGGTTCCATAGGGACCGTAACAATTCTGGAAGCGGGCGATGCGCACCGTCATGCCGAAGCGCCGGCCGTAGGCCTGCGCCATCCGCTCCGCGTAGAGCTTTTCCCATCCGTACTCATTGTCCGGATTGGCCGGCACCGCCTGCGCCTCCGTCAGCTCGGGCTCGCCGCGACGCATGTTGCGATAGACGCACACCGAGGACGAAAAAAAATAGCGCGGTACGCCGGCGCGGGCCGCGGCGTCCGTCAGGTGAACATTGATCAGCATGCTGTTGTGCATGATCTCGCACTCGGCGGAGTGGATGAAGCCCATGCCGCCCATGTCCGCGGCCAGCTGATACAGCTCGTCGGCCGGGCGCCCGTCCGCAAGGCGAACGGCCCGCGCGCAGGCGCGCGGCTGCCGCAGGTCGAGCTTCAGAAATTCGTCCGCTGCGGTGCGCCGAAACTCCGGGCGCTTGAGGTCCACCCCGCGCACCCAGTAGCCGTCGCGCTTGAGGCGCTCGACCAGATGTCCGCCGATGAATCCGCCTGCTCCACAAACAACTGCTGTTTTCATGACTGGATCGTATCGTCTGGTGGTCGTACCCTTGCGCTGGGCCGGGCGCCCCCCGAACCTCCCGGGGGTTCTATTCTATAGCGGACCCGTCAGGTGACGGCAAGCGTCAATCGCTCCTTGCTCGCCGCCCGCGCTTCGGGTAGGTTGACGCCGGCCGTGCTAGACGGGGCGTTAGCGGCGCCTCGAACCCTGGAGTGATCCGGGGCGACCTGCAACCCGCTATAGCAGGGTTGAATTCCCCGGCCAGGCGGACGT
>CAYLTB010000065.1:0-15897 GCA_964386675.1 uncultured Verrucomicrobiota bacterium | reverse complement strand
CTTGCACCGTGCCGTGCCTGACCGCGTTCCGGTGAACTATCACGCCAACCCGGGTATTGATTCCCGGCTCAAGGCTCATTTCGGTTTGGCGCGCGAAGACGCCGAGGGCCTGCGGTGTGCGCTGGGCGTGGATTTTCGCGGGGTGTACCCGCCATACCGCGGACCGCGCCTTCACGCGGACGACCTCGCCCGCGGCGTGGTCGCCAACGAGTGGGGCATCCGCCGGCGCTGGATCGAGCACAGTTCCGGCGGCTACTGGGATTTCTGCGATTTTCCCTTGCGGGACGCGGACGAAGACACGATCGCCCGCTGGCCCCTGCCGTCGCCGGACGATTACGACTACGAGGCGGTGCGCGGAGCCGCGCGGCGGCATGCGGAATCCCGATTCGCGGTCTATCTCGGCGGCGCCGGGGTGTGCGACATTATCAACGGCAACGGCATGCTGCGCGGCATGGAGCAGACGCTGGTGGACCTGGCCGGCGACGACCCCGCCGGGTTGCTGCTCGCGCGGCGTCGGGTGGAGATTCAGCTCGAAATCCTGCGCCGTTCCCTGGAGGCGGCGTCGGAGTGGATAGACTTCCTTTGGATCGGCGAGGATCTCGGCACCCAGATCGGTCCGCTGATCAGCCTTGAGCTCTATCGCCGCGCGCTGCGTCCGCTGCACCGGCAGTTCGTGGACCTCGCGCGGAGCCATGGACTGCCCGTAATGGTGCACACGTGCGGCTCCAGCAGTTGGGTCTACGAGGATTTCATCGAAATGGGCATTGCGGCCGTGGACACGCTGCAGCCGGAAGCCCGCAACATGTCGCCGGAGTATCTCAAGCAGAAGTTCGGTGGGCGCCTGGCCTTCCACGGCTGTATCAGCACCGCCGGTCCGGTGGAGCGGGGCACCGTGGCCGAGACGGTCGCCTATGGTCGGCGGACACTGGAGATCATGATGCCCGGCGGCGGCTATTGCTTCGCTCCCACGCACGAGCTGCAAGACGATTCGCCGACCGAAAACGTCGTCGCCATGTATGAAACGGCGCGGCGTTGGGGTGCATACTGAAGCAAAGCCCGGCCGCCGGCGCACGGTGCGCACGGCATGACGCGTCAGGTCGCCGCGTCCGGCTGCAGCCGGTCCCATTCGTCCAGGTATCGCTCGAGAAAGGCGGTCTCGGGCTTCTCCGCTTCTTCGAGCAGGTAGTCTTTCAACGCCCCCTGTTCGGACTCGTACGCCGTGTCATGGAGCAGCCCGACAAAGTGCGCCATGCGCAGCCAGAGCAGGTAGGTGGTCAACGCGTCGAAGCAGTTGTACTCGACGATCTCCCGGTAACGGCCCGCAAGCCAAAGTTGCGCGACCTCCAGGCCGTCCGTCTCGAACTTCCCCGGAATGCCCGAGAGCACCGCGGCCTCGTGCAGCGTGGCATGACTCTTGCCGTCGGCGCGGCCCCAGCCGCAGAGCAGTTGCATCAGGTCGAGATGCCAGTCGCTGTCGCGCGCAAAATAATCAACGCCTTCCCACGGTTTGGCGGGCCGCTTGCAGAACTCGGGGCTGGAAAAACCGCCGACGATCGCGCGTTGAATCAGAATACGGAGGTCGGACCCCTGCGAGTTATAGCCCACGAGTTGTGGATGATTCTTGCCGACAGCATCCAGAAAGCGTGCGACGATGGCGCGCTCCTCGCGCTGGGCCGCATCTTTCGCGTCGCGCGGCAGCCATAGAAGTTTCAGGTCGGGCGAGCCGTCCTTGCGCGCTGTGCGTTGCACAGCGGCGATCGAGACGACGCGGCATTGGATCAGCTTCAGAAACGGCGTCGGGTTCTCCTCGGTCGCCCCGCCGCGTTTCCATATCTCGCCGACGACTTCCACGTCCGACATCGCGGCGGGCAGATCATACAAACGCCGGCCCGCCACGGGATCTGGCGCCCATTCGATGTCGAAGGCCCACAGCGGAGACTTGATGTCGCGAATCATGGATATACCTCCGGGCGTTGTCGGACAGGATAGACGCCGACGGCGGCGATGACCAGCGCGAAGGCGTTTCGGTCCGCTTCACAGTGAGCGCCGCGCCCACGCTTCAGCGGCCTGCCGCAGATGGGCGGCGGCATGGCGGATGGCCTCCGCTGCGGTCACGCCGGGGCCCACGAGGGATACCGCGTCCGCGATGCCGGCACTTCGCCAGTCGTCGGGTGTGAGCGCCACGCTGCCCGCGAAAACGGCAATGCGCGCCCGGGCGCGCGACGCCGCCCCGATCACGCCGGAGACCACCTTTCCGCGCAGCGAGGTGGCATCGAAACGGCCCTCCCCGGTGATCGCCCAGTCGGCGTCCCGCAGGGCGTCGTCCAGCCGTGCGGCCCGCAGTACGGCCTCTATGCCGGGCGTGAGGCGTGCGCCGAGGAAGGCCACAGCGGCCGCGCCCAATCCGCCGGCCGCGCCTGCGCCGGGCAGGTCGCGCACGCGAACGCCGAGCTCGCGTTCGATCAGCGCGGCCAGTCGAGCCAACCCGGCGTCAAGACGCTCGACCATTTCCGGATCCGCCCCTTTCTGCGGTCCGAAGACCCGTGCCGCCCCGTCGGGCCCGACCAGCGGATGTTGAACGTCGCATAAAGCCTCGACCTCGGGCATCCGCAGCGCCGCGCGGCCGTCCAGGTGTTCGATACGGTTCAAGCCGGCGCCCCCGTGCAGAATCGGCTGGCCGTGCGCGTCCAGGAACCGCCATCCCAGCGCGGACGCCATGCCGATGCCGCCATCCACGGTTGCGCTGCCGCCGAGCGTCAGCAGGATGCGCCGCGGAGCCAGTGCCGCCGCGGCGCGAAGCAACTCGCCGACGCCATAGGTCGTTGTGCGCTCCGGGTTGCGGCGGTCCGGCGGCGTCAGCGGCAGGCCGGCGGCGGCGGCCATCTCGACAATGGCGATTCGCTCCGAAGGCAGATGGACGAATGCGCTTTCAACTTTCAGGTCGGGCAGGGGCCCGGTGACTCGGAGTCGAACCCATTCACCGCCCATGGCCGATTGAAGCGCTGCCGCCGTTCCTTCCCCACCGTCGGCCATCGGACGGCAGAGGATCTCGAGGTCGGGGCGAGCCCGTCGCAGTCCCTCGCGGATCGCCGCGCAGACGTCTGGCGCATCCAGCGAGCCCTTGAACGAATCGGGCGCGATGACGATCTTCATCGCCCGCTCATTAAGCGCTTACGCCGATCGCATCGGCTATGGCGGCGCACACATAGTCGAGATTTTTCGGCGTCAACCCCGCGACATTGATGCGCCCGTCCTCCGTCATGAAGATGGCCCGTTCCGCGCGCAGCCAAGCCACATGCGCGGGCGTGAGCCCGCTGAAGGAGAACATGCCGCGCTGGACGCGAATGAAGGAGAAGTCACGGCCCGGCGCGCGCTTCGCCATTTCCGCGGCGAACCGCTCGCGCATCGTGTGAATTCGGTTGCACATGGCCTTCAATTCATCCATCCACATGGTCCGAAGGATGGAATCGGAGAACACGACGCGGACAATCTGGCCTCCATGCGAGGGCGGATTGGAGAAGAGTGCGCGAATCACGCGCTTGATCCGGCTGAAGGCGGCGTCGGCCGCCGCCGGCGTGTGCGCGACCAGCGTCAGAGCGCCGGCGCGCTCGCGGTAGAGCCCCAGGTTCTTCGAAAACGAGGTGGCGATCAGCAGTTCCAGCCCCGCGTCGAGGAACAACCGCAGCGGACGCCGATCCTCCTCCACGCTGTCGCCGAAGCCAATATAGGCGGCGTCGAAGACGGGCAGCCATCCCCGGCGCGCGGCGATGTCGGCAACGATTTTCCACTGATCCAGGGTTGGGTCGGCGCCGGAAGGATTGTGGCAGCCGAGATGCAGTACGACGATATCGCCGGCGGGGACGGTTTCCAGGGCACCGGCGAAAGCGTCGAACGCCACGCGGCGGCCCGCCGTGTCATAGTAGGGATAGGCCTGGATCGCCAGCCCGGACGCGCCGAAAACGCCGCGATGGTTGGGCCACGTCGGCGTGCTCAGCCAGACCGCAGATGTCCGGGACAGGTCGCTCAGAAAATCCGCGGCCACACGCAGCGCGCCTGTGCCGCCGGGCGCCTGCGCGGTGCGGGCGGTCTGCGCGGGCGCGCTGCCGAAGAGAAACTCCTCCACCCGCCGCCCAAATTCGGGCTCGCCGGGAATCGGAAGATAGTTTTTGGTTTTTTCGGCCGCCAGGATCGCCGCTTCTGCCGCCTTCACGGCTTGCAGCACAGGCGTTTCGCCGTCGTCATTCTGGAAGACACCGACGCCCAGATTCACCTTGTCCGGACGCGGATCGCTCTTGAACGCTTCGGTGAGGCCGAGAATCGGATCGGGCGGTGCGGGTAAGACGGCGTCGAACATGGAATGCTCCTCTGGATTGTGTCATGCGCGCATGCGCGCCGGAGAAATACCGTGGCGGGGACCTCTGTGCAAGCTAGTAATGAACCGGGCGACGAAGCCTAACGCCGCATTTGTTCCTTCCTGTGGTTCTGAGGCTTTCTGAAATCCTTTTTCATGGCGCTTCCCGGTGGATAAGGTACTAATCGGGTGTCGTATGTCCGAGCGGCGAGACGAAACCCGATTGCGCGTTCTGCGCGGGATCCTCGCGGCGGCGGAGCGCGCCGTCGAGGAGGGGCGTCCGGCGGACGCGTTCGTCACCGGCGAGTTCCGGCGCCATGCCGAATGGGGGTCTCGCGACCGGCGATTGATCTCGCTTGTGATATTTTCCGCGTTGCGCTGGCGCGGATGGCTGGGCCGGTATGCGGACGGCGGCGACCGTGTGATTGTCGCGGCGCACCTGCTGGAAAGCGTCGAACGGCATCCCATGATGGACCGCCTGGCCGCCGACTGCGGCCTGAATCCGTCCGCCATCATGCCGCTGCAGGGTGCAGGGCTGGAGGATCGAGCCCATGCGCTGGCGCGGCTGTTCGGCGGATCGCCGCCAGACTGGCGGCGCCTGGTGCCCGATTGGTTTCCGGGCCAGCTCGCCGTGCCTCCGAGGGCAGAGCCGGAAGAGCACCTGCGGCGCTGCATTGAAGCCTTTCAATCCCGTCCCCCGCTGTGGCTGCGCGCGGTGCGCGTTTCTGGAGCGGAGTTGGCGCTCCGTTTTACAGAGGCCGGCTTCCCCGCGGAGGCTGTCCAAAGGCCGTTCGGCGCCGTGCGCCTCATCGCGGACCATCCCCCGTTGTCCGCCCTCGAACGTCGGTTGGGGACTTGTTTCGAGACGCAGGATCTCGCGTCGCAGGCGGTCATGGAGGTGGCCGGACCCGCCGCCGGTGAACGCTGGTGGGATGTCTGCGCCGGCGCGGGCGGCAAGGCGCTGTATCTGGCGGAGGCGACGGGCACGCAGGTGCTCGCCACGGATGTCCGGGAACGATCGTTGGCGGAGCTCCAGCGCCGCGCGCGGCGACTGGGCGGTCTTGACCTTCGGACATGCGTGCATGACGGCACGATGCCGTTGCCGGGCGCGGCGCGGTTTGATGGCGTACTGGCGGACGCGCCCTGCTCCGGCATCGGTATGTGGTCGCGGCGTCCCGACGCGCGGTGGCAGACCCCTGCCCAGACGGTCGAGTCCTGCGCGGCGTTGCAATGCCGCATCCTGGCCAATGCGGCCCGGCATGTTCGCCCCGCCGGCCGGTTGATCTATTCCGTTTGCACGATGTCCCGCGCGGAGACCTTGGGTGTCGCGGCAGCCTTTAGCGCCGCGCATCCGGAGTTCGAACCGGAACGGGTTCCGCATCCTCTCGACGGCGGAGCGTTGTGCTGGCCCATCTGGATCTGGCCCTGGGCAGGGCCGTGCGGCGCGATGTTTATTGCCCGCTGGCGTCGTCGAGCGGATGGATGAGCAGGCCGGAAAGTAGTTTCGGCTCGAACCATGTGCTCTTGGGCGGCAAGGTCAGCCCCGCGTCCGCTACAGCCATTAGCTGGGCGATGGACACGGGCCACAGCGAGAACACGGCCGCACCCTCGCCGCGGGCGGCGGCTGCGGCCAGCGCTTCCGCGCTGTGCGCTCCGCCCCGGAATATCAAGCGGGGATCGGTGCGCGGGTCGCGGACGCCGAGGACCGGTCCCAACAAGCGGTTCTGCAGTACGCTCACATCCAGCGCCGCGACCGGATCGGCGCGTTCCGCGTCAGTCAGTGTCCAAGACAATTCGTGCCAGCAGCCTTGCAGCCACAGGGCCAGGCGTCCCGGTCCGGACGGTATCGGACCCGCGGCCGGGCGCACGTCAAAACGCCTCGCAACGGCCTCCCGGAACGCCGCGGCTGTGAGACCCTTGAGATCCCGGATAAGCCGGTTGTAGGGCCCGATGCGCAGTTGGTCGGCCGGAAAGACCGCGGCGAGGAACCGGTGGTATTCCTCTTCGCCCGTGTGCCGCGGATCCGCGGCCCGCCGGCGGGCCGCCACCGCGGCGGCGCTGGCGGCGCGGTGGTGTCCGTCGGCGATGTAAAATGCGGACGCGCGCGAAAACAGCGCCTGCAGCGCTTCGGACTGTTGAAAGCGCCAGATCGTATGGCGAACGCCATCGGGCCGTCGGAGATCATACAGCGGAGCGGACGCTTCCGCTTCCGCGCAGAGCGCGGCGAATCGCGGATCGCCCGGCCACGCCATCAATACAGGGCCGGCGTTGGCGTTGATGGCCTCGGTGTGGCGGATGCGGTCCGCTTCCGGCGCGGCGCGCGTTTTTTCGTGCCGACGGATCGCCCCGCTTTCGTAGTCGCGCACATCGCAGACCCCGACCACGCCCCGCTGTTCGTGAGCGCCGACGGCAAGGCGATACAGAAAGTAGGCGGGCGCGACGTCGCGAATGAGCCAGCCTTCCGCTTGGAACTGGGCCAGCCGCTCAGCCGCACGGCGATACACGGCCGGATCATCGGGCGGCACGTCGTCCGAGAATTCGAGGTCGGGCCGGCTGACGCGCAGGAAACAGCGCGGCTGGCCTTCCGCGAGGCGGCGCGCTTCGGCGCGGTCCACGACGTCGTAGGGCGGAGCGGCGATATCCGCCGCGACTTCAGGCGCCGCCCGCAGCGCAAGGAATGGATGGAATCTCATGTTCGGCCGGACACTATAGACGCGGCGGGCCGCGGAAACAACCGCGACCACATCCGGATTTGCGGTCGCGCTCGGCCGGGCGCCGTTGGGCGCCGCATTTACTGGCCATGCCGCGGCGGTTGCGATAAAAGAATCCTTTTGCGGAGCATCGCCATGGCCTTGCGCTTCTACAACACACTGACCCGTCAATCCGAGCCGTTCGAACCCCAGGAGGCCGGTCGTGTTCGGATGTACACCTGCGGCCCGACGGTTCATGATTTTGCGCATATCGGCAACTTTCGCGCTTATGTCTTCGAGGATTTGTTGCGTCGCACGCTGAAGGCGTGGGGCTACCGCGTAACGCAGGTGATGAACCTGACGGACGTGGACGACAAGACGATCCGTAAATCCGCCGCCGCCGGCCTTCCGCTGCGCGAATACACCCGGCGCTACGCCGACGCCTTCTTCCGCGACCTCGAAGCGCTCGGCATCGAGCGGGCCGAGCATTACCCGGCGGCGACCGACCACGTGCCCGAAATGATCGCGCTGATCCGGCGGCTCGAAGAACGCGGCTTCGCCTATCGTTCGGAAGACGGCTCGGTCTATTTCAATATTGAGCGATTCCCCGCGTACGGCCGGCTGGTGCGGCTGGACCGTTCGGGACTGAAGGCCGGCGCGCGCGTCGCGCAGGACGAGTACGAGAAGGAGAACGTCGGGGACTTTGCGCTGTGGAAGGCGTGGACCCCGGAAGACGGCGATGTCGCGTGGGATTCCCCCTGGGGCCGCGGACGTCCAGGTTGGCACATCGAGTGCTCGGCGATGAGCATGAAATACTTGGGCGAGTCGTTCGACATCCATACAGGCGGCATGGACAACATCTTCCCGCACCACGAGGACGAGATCGCCCAGAGCGAGGCCGCAACGGGTCGGCCGTTTGCCCGGTACTGGCTCCATTGCGCGCACCTGATCGTCGAGGGACGCAAAATGTCCAAATCGCTCGGCAACTTTTTCACGCTGCGGGACCTGCTGGCCAAGGGATATTCGGGCCGGGAGGTTCGCTACGCATTGCTGGCCGCGCACTACCGGCAGTCGCTGAATTTTACGCTGGCATCGCTGGACGCGGCGCGCGCCGCGCTCCGGCGGACCGATGAATTTGTGACCCGACTGCGGGAGACGGCGGGGACTGCCGCGGCAGGAGCGGCGCCGGAGGCCGCGCTGGCGGCGAATGCCCGATTCCGCGAGGCGCTGGAAGACGACCTGAACATCTCCGCCGCGCTGGCCGCGCTCTTCGATTTGGTCCATGAGGGCCACCGCGCGCTGGACACCGGCGCGTGGAAGCCGGAGACGGCGGCCGGAGTGCGGGAAATGCTCTATGATTGGGATCGCGTGCTGAACCTGCTCACGCCGGAGGCTGCTTCGGCGCCACCCGAGGTGTTGGCGCTGGTGGAACGGCGCGAGACCGCGCGGCGCGCCCGGCAGTGGGCGGAGGCCGACCGGGCGCGCGACGAACTGCGCGCACTCGGATGGCTCGTGCAGGATTCGCCGCAGGGGCCGAAACTGAAGCGCGCATGAAAGGCCGATTCATTACGTTCGAAGGGCCGGAGGGCGGGGGAAAAACGACCCAGGCGCGGCGTCTGATCGCCCGACTGGAGGCCATGGGGGTCTGCACGCGCTACACGCGCGAGCCCGGCGGCACGCCGACCGGCGAAGCCATCCGTGCCATTCTGCAGTACGACGAGGCGGGAGAGCCGGTCGCTCCGGAGGCCGAGGTCCTGCTCTTCGCCGCCAGCCGCGCACAACTGGTGCGCCGCGTCATCCGACCGGCGTTGGAGCAGGGCGACTGGGTCATCTGCGACCGCTTCGCCGATTCGACCACCGTTTATCAGGGCTATGGCCGGGGCTTTCCGATCGATCGGGTGGAGGCGATCAATCGCTTCGCCATCGGCGAAACGATACCCGATCGCACGTTCCTGCTGGACCTCGATGTCGAGGCCGGCTTTGAGCGGTTGGCCCGCCGCGCCGAGCGTGGCGGACGGTCCGCCGACCGCATGGAGCGCGAGGATCGCGAGTTTCACCGCCGGGTGCGCGAGGGCTACCTGACCTTGGCGCGCGCCGAGCCGGCGCGGTTCCGCGTGATCAACGCCGCCTTGGGCGAAGAAGAAGTGGCCGCGCGCGTATGGGAGGCGCTGAGCGATGTCCTTCCCTGAGATCGCGGGAACGGCCATCGAGGGATTTCGCCATGCGGTTCGGCAGCAGCGCGTGGCGCACGCCTATCTGCTGATCGGCGATCCGCGCGGCGAAGGTGTTCCGTTCGCGGTCGAGATGTTGCGGATGCTGATGTGCCGTGCTGCGGCGCCGCCGTGCGACGAGTGCCCGGCGTGCCGGCAGGTCGCGGAACGCGCACATCCGGATATCCTATGGGTAGAGCCGGAGAGCAAGAGCCGCAAGATACCGATCGAAACCGTGCGCGAAGTCCTGCTGCGGCGTCTGTCGCAGACGACCTTCATGGAGGACGGCTGGCGCGCCGCGGTGATTCTCGACGCCGACTGCATGACCGATTCGGCGGCCAACGCCTTCCTCAAGATGCTCGAGGAGCCTCCGCCTCGCGCGATCCTGTTGCTTTTGACCGAGGCGCCGCAGCGTTTGCTGCCGACGATCGTTTCGCGGTGCCAGCGCATTCGCGTGGCCGCCGTCCCGGTGGAGTGGTCGAAGTGGCGGGAGCGGACGCTGGAACTGCTCGGACGCGGCCTGTGCGCCGACAGCGTGGCGGAGAGGTACGCCCGAGCGCGCGACCTGCGGGCGCTCTTCGACGAGGCGCGTGCGGCGGCGGAGGACGAGGTGGAGGCACGGGAGGCGGCCCGCGGTAACGGCGAGACGGATTCCGCCGATGTGGACGAGGCTACCTGGGACGCCCGCGTCGGCGCCCGGGAAGCGGCAATCCGCCGTGAGATCCTGGAAACGATGCTCTTGTGGCAGCGCGACATCTGGCTCTATGCAACCGGCGGGCCGACGGAGACGGCGCGGTGGCCGCACGCCGAGGAGTCGCTGCGCGCCGCGGCGCGGCGGTACACGCCGGCGGCCGCGGCGGCGGCGCTGCGCGCCGTGGAAGCGCTGAATCGCCGTCTGGAGCGCGCGCTGCCGGCGGACACCGCGCTGGACGACTTTCTGCAGTCATTGCCCGCGGCGGCACAAGGGCCTCGTCGTTCGCGATCGTGACGCCTGACCCTGTGGCGTGAAAGGCGGCGCGCTGCCGGCCCCGGCGGGGCGGGGGCGGCGGTTATTCCGCCGCCGGCGCGTCCATCGTGGCCCGCACCAGCGCGTAGAGCGCATATATACCGAGCAGCAGATCCGTGCGGTCGCGGTGGCCGAGGTCCACATCGGCCCAGTGTCGGTTCAGCAGTTCCAGAAACCAGAGCGTGACGGCCGTGCGCGCGGCCAGGTCGCGCGCCGGACCGGGTCCGGCCGCTGCCGGCGGCGGGAATTCCGCCGTGAACGCCCGCGCCCACTGCAGCAGCAACCCGGCGCATTCGGCGATGCGCCCCTCATCGTAGGCGGTCTGCATGGCGAACGTTTGCCGCTGCAGTTGGTCGAGCGCAGGCTCGCCGCCCGGATCCTTTTCCTTTTCCAGCAGGTTGCGGATGTCGCGCAACAGCCGCTCGACTTCAATCCCCGCGGCCTCCTGTTCCCGGTTGAGGATGCGGTAGAACTCGCCGGGTTCTCCGAGCAGATCGCCGACGGCTACGCTCAAGCTGTGGCGCAGGACGGGATTGGCAGAGCTCTTGATGCGGGGCAGGATATCATAGATGGCGTCAATGCTGCCCAGCCGGGCCAGCGCTTCGCCCGACGCGGCCGCCAGCTTGATATCGCGGGTGGATCGCAGCATTTCCCGGAGCGCCTCGGCGGCGCGCGGATCGCCGATGGCGCCCAGCGCGCGGGCGCTTTCCGCGGCCGTCTCGCGGTCGGCGGTCTCGAGGGCGCCGACCAGCGCATCCACGCTGCGCGGGTCGCGCGCGCGCCGCAGCGCTCGAGCGACCGGCAGCGCGAGGTCTGTCTGGGGATCGCGTAATTCCTCGATCAGCGCGTTGACCGCCTCGTCGCCGCCGATCTGGCCGAGGGCCAGGGCCGCCTCCTCCCGAACTTCCGCCGACGGATCATCCAGCTTGCGGATCAGGTCGCGCACCGCCACTTCAGCGCGCCGCTCGCCGAGTCGCCGGATCGCGCGCGCCCGGGTATGGCTGGATTCGGTCGAGACCGCCACCCACATGTCATAGACCATGCCCACCGTTCGCAACGGATTCGCCGGCCGCAGTTGGGAGATCACGGCGCCGAGCGGCAGGTCGTCCCCCCGCCGTCGAATGCGCAACATCAGGGGCGCGACGACCAGCCAGCAGATCAATGCGTGAGCGATCAGCAGCCAGTGGAAGAAGCTCCAGGGCACGCCGAAAGGCAGCGACCACCCCGGATCAAACGCCGGGAAGTGGTCCATGAACAGACCGCCCAGCCAGGAGCCTGCCGCACCGATGAGCCCGATCGCGGTCCAGTGCACGGCCATGGCCGGCGTGCGGCCAATTCCCTTGGGCGCCAGCTCGCCCAGCATTTTGAAATGGCAGAGGCCGACGCTGGAATAGATCGCGCCGGACACCAGGTTCACCGCGCCGATCACGACGATCGGTTGCGGCAGGTGCACCGTGGCGCCCCAGAGCGTGAACGCAATGATCCGGCGTGAAATCAAGAACCAGGACGCGCCCATCAGCGGGCAGACGAAAAACAAGAATGCGGCAAAACCGCGAGCGCCGATACGATCGAGCAGCAATCCCGTCGCGGCCCCCGCGATGGCCGTGCCGACGGAAGCGATCAACGACAAGGCCGACAGGTGCAGATAGCCGACGGCGAATTCCCGCCGCAGGTAGACGAGGCCGAAAGAGCCGATCAGTCCCAACGAAAAGGCCCAGATGCCGATCAGCAGCGTCAATTGCCGGAAGTCCGCCTGACGCAGCGGGTCCGCGAGCAGCCGCCACCAGACCGGCCGCGCCGCGGCCGTACGAATGGGCGGCTCCGGCACCCACAGGTGGACGACGATGTCCGCCACGCCCAGCAGGGCGCCGATGCCGAAAACGAGTGAGAAACCGACCAGCGCGCGCGGCTCCTCCGCCGTCCCGGCGAACGTGTCGAGCATCCAGCCGGAGAACGCGGTCATGGCCAGAAACGAAAACGTTACGATGCTCTGCCGGCGGCCCCAGAATCGTCCGCTTTCGCGTTCGGGCACCAGATCCGAAATCCAACTGAACCACAACGGCGACGATGCCTGCGCCATCATCGAGCTCACGGCGACGACGCCGATGATCGCCCAGATGATTGGCGCGGCGCCGTCGCGCGCCAGCAGCGGAAGGAGGGCCGGGACGAACCACAAGGCGCGATGTGCCAGGGCCAGCGACGCGAAGCCGATCTTGCGCGAAGCCAAACGGGGGGCGATCAGCGCGGCCGGTATCTGCGCCAGCATCGCCACCTGCTGGAAGGTGGCCAGCAGGCCGATCTGTGCGCCGGTGGCCCCCAGCCGTTCCAGCAGCATCGTGATAGGGACGCCGAAGGCTACGGCGACAAACGCCATGCCCAGGCTGCCGGCGAGGATATTGACCCGCAGGCCGCGCCGGATTTCGCGCTCATTGAGCGGTTTCGACAGTGCGATGTCGTTCATGGACGTAAACAGGCGGCGTTTATACTATCGTTGCGGCCGACAAGCGATTCCATAGCGGATGGCCCGCCGGCGGAGGGATCCGTACGCGCCGCCGTCGCGCGCCCCGGCGGCATCGCGACGCGCACGGCGTAGACGAGAGGATGCGAGCGCGGGCTGCGAACGCGCGAAACACTCCCGCCGGATGCCGACGGCCGCGAATAGATTCGGCGGCGTGTCCGTCTATTCATACGGAAACCGCCGCGCGTTCAAGACCGCGCGGCGAGGGGAAGGAGCGGAATAAATGAAACGGCTGGCGATATTGGGAACGGCAGCGGCGCTGTTGTTGCAGACGGGTTGCGCCACGACGGACGCGGAGCGCGCGACGGCGCTGGGCGCCGGCCTCGGCGCGGGCCTCGGGATGGTTCTGGGCCACAATTTCGGACATAGCGAGCACGACCGGTTGCTGGGCGCCGCCGCGGGCGCCGCGATCGGCGGCGCGCTCGCCCGTCAAAACTTTGACCAGCAACAGATGCAGCAACGGTTGAACCTGGCGCAGCAGCAGCAAATGATGGTCACCGTGTGGATCGTGAACGCCAACGGTTCCCGCACGCCGGTGCTGCTGCGGGCGGCCGACGGCGGGCAATTCATCGGTCCGCGCGGCGAATACTACGCCGGTCTGCCCACCGAGGATCAGTTGCGCCCCGTGTACGGCCTGTGAAGCCTAGAGGTCCTGCAAGGCGATCACGTCGGGCGTGACGTCGCGCGCGCGACGGATCGAGGCGACGGTGGCTCGCGCCCCGTCCTCGGTCGTGACGATCGGAATCCCGCGGCGGACCGCATCGTGACGGATTCTGATTTCGTCCGAACGCGCGATCCAGCCGGACGGCGTGTTCACCGCCAGCACAATGCGCCCTTCCTGCATCAGGTCGAGCAGATTCGGGTGCGCCCGTTCGGCCAGCTTGCAGACGCGCTGCGCGCGGATGCCCGCGCGGTCGAGGGTGTCCGCCGTGCCCGCCGTCGCGCAAAGCGAGAAGCCGAGCGCCGTCAGCTCCCGCGCGATCTCCACGATCCAGGCCTTGTCCGCGTCGCGCGCGCTGAGAAAGACCAGTCCCTTTCGGGGCAGCGCTTGGCCGGCGGCGATCTGGCTCTTCCAGTAGGCCATCTCAAAGTCGCGGTCGAGGCCCATGACCTCGCCGGTGGACTTCATTTCAGGACCGAGCACCGGGTCCACGCCGGGGAACCGCTGGAACGGCAGCACGGCCTCCTTTACCGCGAACCAGCGCGCCGGGGGGCGGAAATCGAGCAGTCCCTGTTCGCGCAGCGACCGGCCCAGGGCGACCTTTGCGGCGGCCCGCGCCAGCGGCACGCCGGTCGCCTTGCTCAAATACGGGACGGTGCGGGACGCGCGGGGATTTACCTCGATGACGTATAAATCGCCGTCCTTGACCGCGTACTGAACGTTCATCAACCCCCGAACCTTGAGGGCCAGCGCCAGGCGCCGGGAGGCTTCTGCGATTTCGGATTGGACGGCCGCGGACAGTGTGTGCGGCGGAAAACAACAGGCGCTGTCGCCGGAATGAATGCCCGCGGCTTCAATGTGCTGCATAATGCCGCCGATCAGCACGTCAGCGCCGTCGCTGAGCACGTCAACGTCCACTTCGATCGCGCGCTCCAAGTACCGGTCAATCAGCACCGGAAAGCCGGGACTCGCCTCGAACGCGGCCTCGATGAACGGGCCCAGTTCATCCTCGTTTTCCGCGATCATCATCGCCCGTCCGCCGAGCACGTAGGACGGCCGCACGAGTACCGGGTAGCCGATCCGCGCCGCCACCGAGAACGCCTCGCGCAGCGACAAGACCGTGTCGCTTGCCGGCTGGCGCAGCCCGAGGCCTTCCAGCAGATCCCGGCACCGACGCCGATCCTCGGCGATGTCAATGCTTTCGGCGGGCGTGCCGAGCACGGTGCAGCCGGCCTTGCGCAGCGGCACAGCAAGATTGAGCGGCGTCTGGCCGCCCATTTGGAGGATGATGCCGATCGGCCGCTCGTTCTCATAGACGTTCATCACGTCCTCGAACGTCAGCGGCTCGAAGAAGAGCTTGTCGGATGTGTCGTAGTCGGTCGAGACGGTCTCCGGATTGCTGTTGATCATGATCGCCTCGAACCCGAGCTCGCGGACGGCCTGCACCGTGTGCACGCAGCAGTAATCAAACTCGATGCCCTGGCCGATCCGGTTGGGACCGCTGCCGAGGACAATGACTTTGGGCCGGTTCGATACGCGCGACTGGTCGCGGGTCTGATAGCTGGAGTAAAGGTACGGCGTATAGGCTTCGAACTCGCCGGCGCACGTGTCCACGAGCCGGTACACAGGGCGGATGCCGGCGGTCTTGCGTTGTTCGCGGACGAGCAACTCCGAGGCGTCTGCGCCCCGCAACGCCGCCAGCTGCCGATCCGAGAACCCGCGCCGCTTGGCCTCGCGCAGTAATTCGGGTTCCAGGGGGCGATCGTGCGGCGTCGCCAGCACCCGACGTTCGAGTTCGACGAGTTGCTCAAGCTGGTCCACGAACCAGGGATCCAGACCGGTCAGCTCGGCGACACGCGCGACGCTCCGCCCCTCCTTCAGCGCCTGCTTGATTAGCGCATGGCGGTCCGCCCGCGGCCGCCGCAGCTCCGTGTCGAGATCGGTCACCGGAGCGGCCAGCCGCGCCTCGAACTTCAGGTCAAAGCCGTCCACGCCGATCTCGAGTCCGCGCAGGGCCTTCTGATAGGCCTCCTGGAAGTTCGCGCCGATCGCCATCGTTTCGCCGACCGATTTCATGCTGACGCCGAGCAACGGTTCCGCACCGCGGAACTTTTCGAAGGCGAAGCGCGGGATCTTGACCACCACGTAGTCCAGCGTCGGCTCGAAACAGGCGGGCGTCTCGCGCGTGATGTCGTTGGGGATCTCGTCGAGCGTGTAGCCGACGGCCAGCCGGGCCGCAATCTTTGCGATCGGGAATCCGGTGGCCTTGGACGCAAGGGCGGAACTGCGGGAGACGCGGGGATTCATCTCGATGATGACCCGCCGGCCCGTGCGCGGGTGGACGGCGAATTGGACGTTCGATCCGCCCGTCTCAACACCCACGGCCCGGAGGCATCGAATCGCTTCGTCGCGCATCGCCTGGTATTCGCGGTCGCTCAGCGTCTGCACGGGCGCGACGGTG